>JBNMHS010000062.1:0-15425 GCA_050872885.1 Acetatifactor sp. | reverse complement strand
TTTGAAAACAGATTCCATGATGAGAAAAAGGTATTGATGACCATTTCTTCCGTGACGATCGTCATCTTTTTCCTGGTATATTGTGCATCCGCACTTTCTGCGGGCGGTCAGCTGTTTGAGTCTGTGTTCGGCATTGACTATCATGTGGCGCTGACCATCGGAGCACTGGTCGTATTGGTATATACGTTCCTGGGAGGTTTTACCGCAGTATGCGTGACGGATTTCATTCAGGGAATGTTAATGCTGGTCGGCATTCTGGCAGTTCCCTTGTTCGCGTATTACTTCCTGACCGGTAACGGAGCCACACTGTCCGCAGGTCTGGCAGCCAGCGGTGCAGACAGTACCAACTTCCTGAATCTGATGAAAAACGGTGATGGCAGCAATAATATCGTAAACGTCATCTCCGGTCTGGGCTGGGGACTCGGATATTTCGGTATGCCTCACATCTTGGTAAGATTCATGGCAGTCCGTGATGAAAAAGAAATGACCAAATCCAAAGTGACGGCAATCGGCTGGGTAGCATTGTCCTTAAGCTTTGCAGTGTTCATCGGTGTACTGGGCCGTGCTTATCTGCCGGAACTGGTGAATGGCAACAATGAGAAAGTATTCATCGAGATGATCAAGAAAGTATTCACCGTGGAGATTCCCGCACCGTTCATTGCCGGATTGTTCCTCTGCGGTATTCTGGCAGCAATCATGTCCACCGCGGATTCTCAGCTGCTTGTCAGCGCTTCCAGTGTGGCGGAAGATATTTTCAAAGGTCTGATCAAAAAGGATGCGGATGACAAGACTGTAATGAATGTCAGCCGTGCCACCGTACTTGCGGTTGCAGTATTGGCTTACATCACCGCGTGGAACCCGAACAACACCGTTATGGGACTGGTATCCAACGCGTGGGCAGGCTTAGGTGCCGCGTTCGGACCGTTGGTAGTGATGTCCTTATATTGGAAGAGAACCAACTTCCCCGGAGCAGTGGCAGGTATCGTCACCGGCGCACTGACCGTTATTGTCTGGGACTACATCCCTTTCATGGGCGGACAGACCCTGGGTAAAGCAACCGGACTGTATTCACTGGTAGTGGGATTTGCACTTGGTCTCATCGTCATCGTGGCAGTCAGCCTGGCTACCAAGGCTCCTTCGGAAGAGATGTTACAGGAGTTTGAGGATGTGAAGGCGAATCGTTTATAAATTGAAAGTTACGCGATCAATGAGCCGCGTATGACAAAAAGACAGTGTAGGGAGTTGGGCTTCACCGAAGTCGCCGCTCAAAGCACTGTCTTTTTGTTTGCCTGCCTTCAATTTCACCATTTAAGGCATAATTGGACAAAATAGTGGACAATTTTAATTTTTAAGGATTATATTCCACCATTCCGCGCAAAAACAATGTTTTTTCAAGAATGGCCTTATTTATAGATGTATTTTTCTTCTTTTTTGGCTGCTTTTGGTATAAATAGTAGAATTTTTGAGAATTTGCTAACTTGAAAGTTAGTTGGCAGGCGAATAGAATTGGCTAGCCTGCCGTAGACCCGGCTGCATATAAGAAACGCTGACATCACTTGCGTTCGGAAACAGAGCGCAGCGGTACGTAAGCGGTCAAAGTACGCCCGCAATGCGTCCAAGGGACGCTATGGTACCGGCGTCTGTTTACGGTCAGCTTATTCTTATATGCAACCGGGTCTACTGGGTTACGGAAAACTTTAGAACCGCAGAACTCCCGGGACGGACAGAAGGGCTCTCTTTCAGTTGTTTGTCGGAGAGTGTTGATATTTTCTTGAAAAGTGTAGAAAGACAGGGGGAAAGCGGACACGATGTCCGCGTCAGCCGATTCGCGCCATGGACGGCGCGTGTAGGCGGCCCCGTCCGGTTTAGAACCACAAAATCACTTTTCTTAGAAAATTCACACTCGTAGACCTTACAACTGAAAGAGAGCCCTTCTGTCCGTTCCGGGAGTCCGTCCCTTTTACTTAACTAACTTGCCATTTCGTGCTTATATCTTATTTCAACTTCCAGATATCTCTGTTATACTCCGCAATGGTTCTGTCAGAAGAGAAGAATCCAGCCTTTGCGATGTTCACCAGCATCATCTTCTTCCACTTCTGCTGGTCCTCATAATCTGCGAATGCCTGATCCTTGACTTTGATATAATCTTCCAGATCGAGCAGAGTCATGAACCAGTCTTTGTTCAGCAATTCGTTGTACAGACGCTCCAGGTTCTCCTTTTTGCCGACCTTAAGCGCTTCCTTGCTGACGATGAAGTCCACTGCCTCTTTGATCACAGGGCTCTTCTTATAATAGTCCTTGGATACATAATCTGCCTTCTCGTAATGCTTGATGACAGTATCGCTGTCCTGACCGAAGATATAGATATTGTCATCGCCTACCAGCTCATGGATCTCTACGTTTGCACCGTCGCTGGTACCCAGCGTTACGGCACCGTTCAGCATGAACTTCATGTTACCGGTTCCGGATGCTTCCTTGGAAGCCAGAGAGATCTGCTCGGAAATATCACAGGCAGGAATCAGCTTCTCTGCATAGCTTACATTATAATTCTCTACCATTACCAGCTTCATGTAAGGGCTGACTTCGGGATCATTATTGATAATATCAGACATTACCAGCAGCAGGTGAATGATATCCTGTGCGATCACGTAAGCCGGAGCCGCCTTGGCACCGAAGATAAAGGTTAACGGAGTGGAAGGCTTCTTGCCGCCCTTGATCTCCAGATATTTGTGGATAATATACAGTGCGTTCATCTGCTGACGCTTATACTCATGCAGACGCTTTACCTGAATGTCGAAGATAGAATCCGGGTTCAGCTCCACGCCTTCCTTTTCCTTGATATAAGATACCAGTTCTGCCTTCTTGGTCTTCTTAATATCATAAAGGGCATCCAGTACGGCCTGATCATCCTTATGCTCCAGAAGCTTCTGCAATTCATCAGCATCCTTCTTGTAACCGTCACCGATGGTCCTGCTGAGGAACGCTGCCAGTTCATGGTTGCAGGACAGCAGCCATCTGCGGAAGGTGATGCCGTTGGTCTTGTTGTTGAATTTCTCAGGATAAATCTTGTAAAAATGGTTCAGCTCGCTCTGTTTCAGGATCTCGGTATGGATGGCTGCCACACCGTTGACGCTGTAACCATAATGGATATCGATGTGTGCCATATGCACTCTCTTATCCTTGTCGATGATCTGTACCTTTTCATCTTTATATTTCTTTGCCACACGGTCACTGAGCTCTTTGATAATGGGAACCAGCTGGGGTACTACTTCTTCGATATAAGCTAACGGCCATTTCTCCAGGGCTTCTGCCAGAATGGTATGGTTCGTGTAAGCACAGGTACGGCTTACCACATCGATTGCCTCATCCATGGTAAATCCTTCCTCGGTGGTGAGGATACGGATCAGTTCGGGGATGACCATGGTAGGATGGGTATCGTTGATCTGGATCGCCACATGATCGGGCAAGGTATGCAGGTCATAACCTTTTTCCTTCACTTCCTTCAGAATCAGCTGGGCACCGTTACATACCATGAAGTATTCCTGATAGATACGCAGTAAATTACCGGCCTCATCGGAATCATCGGGATACAGGAACAGGGTCAGGTTCTTCTCAATGGCTTCCTTGTCAAAGGTAATGCCCTTCTTTACCAGGCTTTCATCAACGGTCTCTACATCAAACAAATGCAGCTTATTCAGTCCGTTCTCATAACCTACGACATCAATGTCATACAGCACGGAAGTCACCTTGCGCTTGCCAAATGCCACTTCGAACTTCGTGCCGGTATTGTTCAGCCAGGAATCCTTCTGGATCCAGTCATTCTTCTCCGCATTCTGCAGATGATCCTTGAACACCTGCTTGAACAGGCCGAAGTGATAATTCAGACCGATGCCGTCTCCGGGAAGTCCCAGTGTAGCGATAGAATCCAGGAAGCAGGCTGCCAGTCTTCCTAAGCCTCCGTTACCCAGAGAGGGTTCCGGTTCTGCTTCTTCGATATCTGCCAGATTCTTACCGTTCTTCTTCAGGATCTCGTTCAGTTCCTCGTAGATTCCTAAGTTGATCAGGTTGTTGGATAACAGCTTACCGATTAAAAACTCCATGGAAATATAATATACTTTCTTATCTCCGGTGATAACAGGAGTCTCTGCCATCTTCTCTTTTGTCAGCTGCAATACTCCGGTATACAGCTGTGCATCGGTGCATGCACTGATGTTCTTGCCATATAATTTTCCGGTGATCTCGTTCAAATTCTGCTCTAAATTCATTTCAATCCTCATTTCTGCACGATTGTTTTCTTTTTTGAAAAGGGGAATGCATCGTGCTGCGTTCCTTTTTCATTCTGCTTTTGCGATATTATACTTATTTTTTGTTTTTTTACCCTTCCACTGTGTAATTACAGTGTATTTCACGTATTTCTTTCTCTTACAATACACAGAATAGCATAGGAAAACGTTTTCCGCAATACTTTCTTTTATTTTCCGCAATTTTTGTGCAAAATAGCTTAACAGATAATGTCCTTATAGTACATTTTCACGATGCTGTGGGGCATGACCACCTGATGGCCTTCGCCGCCGTTCATCAGCTGGTGAACCTCTTCCACTGCTCTGCTGGAAATACTGTAGAAGTCCTGTTTTATGGTATTCATCTGTTTGCCGACATACCCCATCAGGGTGATGCCGTCGAAGCCGCACACCGGGCGGAAAATGTCCATATCGATCAGCGCATTCATGGCGCCGATAGCCATCAGATCGGATGCACAGACCACCACATCCTTATTTTTCGCGTATTTCAATGCCACGTTTCTCGCTGTCAGCTCACTGAAATCCCCCTGTCTGACCATCATCGTCAGATCCAGGTCTTTCACCAGACGTTTCATTCCGTTCAGTCGCTGGTCCGTGACATAGCCGTCTCTTCTGCCCGCGATGTAGAGTACTCTCTTACAGTTGTCATCCAGTACCGTCTTTTTCGCCACATCATACTGTGCCTGTTCCTGATCGATGCTGATGGATGTGGTTCTGGAATTCACAATAGGTGCATCCACCACGACACAGGCAAACTGTTTCTCGCGGATCAGCTTCTGCAGCACCTTATCCTCCTTGGACATACCGTAGATGATCACACCGGATATGCTTTGTGACAGAAAGGATCTGGTAATTTCCTCGGCTGTCATCCCCGCGATCATGGAAGGGAAGATCGTCACCACTTCCACATTCAGTTCCTTTGCCTTGTCCAGAGCTCCCACCAGATATTGCATGAAAATCTGGTCGATGGCCTGAGTCTGTCTGTTCGGATCCAATACCAGCGCGATCCTTCCGAACTGTTTGGAAGAAAGTGCCGCCGCTATGGAATTCGGAATATAATTCAGCTCCTTGATGGCATCCTGCACCTTTTTCTTTGTTTCTTCGCTGACATTGGGATAACCGTTCAGGACCTTGGATACTGTGGATATAGCCACCCCGGCATGTTTTGCAACTTCTTTGATCGATACCATAAATCCCCCGTTCCGGTTCACAGTTCTCTGTGGCCGTTTCTCTTTACCGCAACGCTCTGCGGTCTTGTTCCATTTGACGTTTGCTCATATATTCTCTATACTATAAGTTAACGCTTGTTAAGTCAATGTACAGCATTTACGAAATATAGTCTGAATTTTTGGAAAAGGTTTTCCGACAGAAAGGCAACAGAAACATGGCAGTCATCAAAAGTGTGGAAGAAAAATATATGAAAGAAGCCCTGAAGCAGGCAAAAAAGGCCTATGCCCTGGGAGAGGTTCCCATCGGCTGTGTCATAGTGCATGAGGGGAAAATTATCGGCCGCGGTTACAACAGGCGCAACACTGACAAGAATACGCTGGCTCATGCGGAGATCACTGCGATCAATAAAGCCAGTAAGGTGATCGGCGACTGGCGTCTGGAAGAATGTACGCTCTACGTGACTCTGGAGCCCTGCCAGATGTGCGCCGGTGCCATCGTACAGGCACGCATTCCCGAGGTCGTGATGGGATGTATGAATCCCAAGGCCGGATGTGCCGGATCTATCCTGAATATACTGGAAATGCCCCAGTTTAACCATCAAGTGAAGGTTACCCGGGGCATTCTGGAAACGGAATGCAGTCAGATGCTGAAGACCTTTTTCGAAGAGCTCCGCATCCGTAACAAGCAGGAAAAGGCTGCAAGAAAAGCTTTAAGCGATCCTTCGTAACTTTTCTTTCTTTTCCTCACGTTTTTCGTCTTTATCTTTTCGAAGCTTCTTTAATTTCAAAATATTCCTTCCAGTCTCATAGAGTCCCTCCGGGACATATAATGCCAGGAATACATAATACGGGAACACATATCGGCTCTGTGCCTCCCAGATAATACTGAACAGGAATCCGCCGACAATGGCGATCATGGGCAGCCATATGCTGACCGGCACTTCTTTTTTCTTCCACCATGCCACACCTGCACTGATCGTGAACGCCAACCCCGCGAGATACATGATACTCTGGTAATAGTTGGCTGCTTTCCACACCACATCATGTGTCCTGCCATAGTAAAGATCGGCAATATAAGACGGTAATACCTTATCCTCCGCAAAACTGTCCGTGGATCTCAGGCTTTCAAACAGCGGTGTGATCCATTGTCTCTCCAGTTTTTTCTTGAAAAATTCGACTGCCATTCCGGGATTCTCCGCAAACTCTGCAAGTCTCTCCCGGATATATTCTTTTCCCTGCTGCGCTGCCGGTGCCTGCTGGAAGTCGTTCTCCGCAAAGGTAGCCTGGTGATATCTGTTATAGACCCCTGCCTCACCATTTGTCTCCTGTAATCCCATAGCCACATACAAAATGCTGGGAATGCCGATCCCGCTGGGATAACCGGAGCGGTATTCATACATGACGTCCACTGCCTTCAAAGAAAGCGTTGCTGCCAATATCGCCGCCAGTCCGAACAGCATGCACTGTATTTTCTTTTTCTTCAGGCACAGCAGGACAGCATAAATTCCCACTGCCACGAGTACGATCAGCGTGTTTTTCCTCGCCAGTATTGCAATCGCGGACACAAAGGCTGCCAGAGCCAGATACCTTTTTTGTCCAAAGCGCTCATATGCCGCCGCTGCCCAGAGCAGAACCATGCAAAAGCTGATACTGAGAATATCCCCGTATATATAAGGCAGGAAGATGAGATAAGGAATACATCCCAGCAAAAGCACACAATATTCCAGCCGGAAAACCGCCCTGTCCGTAGTTAATTTCAGATACTGATACCCCGCATAGATCGTCAGCATCCACCACAGTACATGCAGGATCTTTGCCGGAGTATAATTGAAGTTGCCAAAGATGGCGAATACGATCTCGTATAACGCTCCCAGCCCTTTCTGGTGCTGGTGCATACCGATATATCCTCCGTTACACAGCATGATAAAATTGCCCTCGCGGCAATATGCCGAAAATGCCGTTGTACTGATCTGGTCACCTACCGGATAATACGGATTTTTCAACACATAAAATGTTCCCATGGCAAAAGCGATCGCACAGGTCACAGTCAACGTACCGATGCAGATTTTTTCCTGTGTTATTTTATCTGATTTCTGCAGAGTCCTGTCGATTTCCACTGTCACCAGCGATGCCAGTATAAAAAGAATAATATGTTTCCAGCTGGCATCTTTGACCAGTACATTGTGATCCACCGATTCGTAATAAGAGTATCTGCATGCCCAGTAACTGATAAGCAGCATGATCGATAACTCGAACAGCAGCAATACACCCAGCATCAGATGATATACCCACTCTGTTTTTTCTTCTTTGGGAAGCCCTTTTATGGTCATCTCGATCGTATCCCTTTCTAACACTTTCTCTTTTGTATCTTATCCCCGGGATTGCTGAAGTTCTTTACAACTCCACATAATTCTTATCACCGATATATACAGCCAGTCTCTCGTTTTCGTATTCCAGAACAGGTGCTTCCGATCCCGCAAACTGTGCCTCAAACGCTTCCCTGTTCTCTGTCCTGACGACATATGCCGTCCGCATTTCTGTGGGAAGTGTGGGAGGATACCATTTGGTACTGGTAAGCCACCAATAGCCTGCCAGATGTGCCATGGAGTAGGAATGTCCCATGGTGACCTTACCATCCGTGATCAGGCAGATCCGCTCGGCATCCCAGAATTCGGCATAACCGTATTCTATTCCTTCCTCCTCCAGAAAATCGGCAACTTCCTGATACTCCTTCAGATTATCCTTCGTTGTTACGGCTCCGTAATATGTATATTTCAGATTCATCAATGCGAACAAACATACAGCCGCCAGGATTAATCCCTCGAAAAACCGGTTATTCTTCGCAAGATGTTCCACCAGTAACGCCACGATCAGTGCTGCCGCGAACCACGACATGAAGAAGTAATAATGTGCCGCTTCCGCTGTGGTAAATGCGATAATAAACGCTGTCACTCCCACGGAGATCCCCAGATAACCCAGAGCCATTCTCTGTCCGTCCGTTACCTCTTCTCTGTTCTTTACCACATAGTAGATCCCATAGCCCAGTAAAATAAGAAATGCCCAGACAAGCATCTGCATAATGGAAGAAAAGCTGCCGACCCTTGCTTCTCCACTCAGTCCGAAATTCTCCAGAATAGCCGCAGGAACCGTCAATAGCAGCTTCTCCACCACCTCACGGGGCGACTGCAGATACACGATATAGCTGGCGCGGAAGCCCTTCAGACTGGAAATCAGGAAGCTTAAGATCAGACTTCCCACAAATCCGGTTGCCAGGAAACGCTCCTTCGGGAGCCGTTCGGAAAAATGCTTTGACTCCAAAAACAGGAAGAGAATCTCCATCACCAAAAACGGCAGTATCACGACCTGCAGGCAGCGCTGTCCTCCCAGGTTCAGTACGATTCCCGCTATAAAAAGGACGGCCCATTCTATCATGATCTTGCGTGTCACCGCTTTCTGTTCTCTTATCCGCAGATAAAACAGAAAACTGAAAAACAGATAAATGCTGTGAAGCACGTAGTAATCCGCAAACAGGAACAGCAATAACGTAACAAAAGGTACCATCTGGTCCTCATTGCGCCAGCCGTTGATCGGCAATGCACATAAGACCAGCAGTGCGGTCACCGCCGCCGGTCTCCCTATCGATAATTTTCGCAGAAAATAATAAAATGCAAGCAGAAAAAGGCTTCCCAGGAGAATACATGCCAGCCCCGCTGCTGTCTGCATGCTTCCCGTCATACCGTAAAATACAGAGGCCACCGTCGGCATCCCTATCATCCGGCGCTCCGTGCTGGAGATCCAGTCACCCGGCGTGATATCCTTTTCCACCCAGATTTCTCTGGCCAGCAATGCTTCCGCCGCAATATCGGAATCCACATGCTGTGCATACTTACACAGATTCATATAGCCAAATATAGCCAGATATACCAGAAGCAGCACACAAACCAGCCATTGTAATATTTTTATGCCTTTACTCTTTTGTACCATAAAAGCTCTCCTATATTTTGTCTTTTCAGGCCATTATATCACGATTCGCATATTCGGTGCTCTACGCTGCTTTGCAGCTATCGCGATCAAATTCGTCGGTCGTCAATCACGTAAGCGCGTTGACTCCCTTGCACTCATTATACCATAATCCGACAAAAAAGGAACCATTAAGAAATGCTCTCCGGAATCGCTGCTTGACAAAAGCATGCAGAAACGATAAACTAAAAAAGCCGTATGTGTCGGGCTGCCATGTCATTAGTGATGAAACTCGGTCTTACGCAATGGGAATCTACGAACCGTGTCAGGTTGGGAACAAAGCAGCACTAAGTAGAACCTTCCATGTGCCGTGAGGAAACTGGGCGGAGCTTTTGATCATGGTCCGGCATGTACGGTTTTGATATTCAGAGTTTTATTTTCAGAATTCATGGAGCGATCAGATGTCATCCCTTTTTTCAGCTTCCAACTGCATAGCCCCGGCTCCCGCCGCTTCCGTATCCCACGATGAAACGTGGCTGCAAAACATTATGTCAGACTGCGTTCTGTGTCCCAGAGCCTGTCATGCCGATCGTCTGAAGGGTCAGACCGGCTATTGCGGACAGACTGCCGAAATCATGGCTGCCAGAGCTTCCCTGCATTACTGGGAGGAGCCCTGTATCTCCGGCACTTCCGGTTCCGGCACCGTGTTTTTCTCCGGCTGTAATCTGAAATGTGTTTTCTGCCAGAATCACAATATCGCCATCGGCAGAGCCGGCCGGATCATTACGCCGGAGCATCTTACGGAAATCTACCTGCAGCTGCAGGAACAGGGAGCATGTAACATTAATCTTGTTACCCCGACGCATTTTCTCCCACAGATCGTCCTCTCTCTGAAATCAGCAAAAAAACAGGGACTTTCTATCCCTGTTGTATATAATACAAGCAGCTATGAATCTGTGGAAGCTTTGAAGCACCTGGAAGGAATTGTTGACATTTATCTTCCGGATCTGAAATATTTTTCCGCCGAATTATCATCCGCCTGCTCTCATGCACCGGATTATTTTGAAACGGCCTGCGCCGCCATAGCCGAAATGTACCGGCAGACCGGGGATCCTGTCATAGATCCGGATACCGGGCTGATGCAGCGTGGTCTTATCGTACGTCACCTGATCCTGCCGGGACAGACCAGGGATTCCAAGAAAATCCTGCGCTATCTCCATGAGACCTATGGTGATCATATCTATATCAGTATTATGAACCAGTATACGCCGCTGCCCCACGTAGCTGACATGGATCCCCTGAACCGTACGGTCACCGGGGAAGAGTATGAACGTGTGCTGCGTTTTGCGGAACGCATAGGAATCGAACAGGGCTTCCGTCAGGAAGGTACTGCAGCCAGCGAAAGTTTCATTCCTGAATTCGATGAGCGGGGACTGTGAACTTTCACAGTTCCACGGAGATCATGTAATATCCGAAATCCCCTTCCCGCGCGGGCTCTCTGCTGCCCTCGAAGCTTTCAAATCCAAACATTCTCGCTACCTGCTTCTCTCTTTCATAAAAATTCCCCGGAACACCTATGTAATAAAGTACCTGATCCTTTTTTTCCTGACGCATCAGGAGCAGGTGTCTGTAATTATAATATCCGTGGAGCAGAAAGCTGTTATGCGTCATTTGATAACATCGTTCACGGAAAATGACAAAGTCCTCAGGTCCCACAGATAAAAATTCCCGCGTATCACGAAAAGGATGAATGTGTGGGTAAATGCTGCTCAACTGCTCCCATTTCGTATCCTTCATCTGTAATATGTTTTCTTTTTTCCTATCCTGTGATACAGTCGCTTCTGCTTTTACAATGGTTTTGTTTTCTTTCATATCCGGAACAGTTGTCCGTTCCTGCACTTTGGTCTCGTCTTTGGGAACCGGTCTTTCCTGTTTTGCGAAAGTTTTTCCGAAACATCCTGCGATTTCTGTATTATCGCCTGTCGGGATTCTGATTTCCTGTACTTCTTCCCTGCTATTGCTCTTCTCTTTTTCTCTTCTGCAGGAAATTGCTCCTCCGGTTACTTTAGATTCACATAGCAGTTCTTCTCCTTTTTCGGTCTGAAGATACACTTGCAGATCCTTGCCCTCCATGACCTGCAGACCGTTGATCTGCAACGTAATAATATATTTTTTATCCGTGCTCTCCAGCTTTGCATATCCGGCATTTCTGATGCGCTCGCCGTTTTTTCTCTCTTCCAGATAGCTGATCTGCTTCCGATATGACATAAAAATCCCCCTGTCTAAAATGTTTCTGCCTGCTCCAAGCTGCTATTCTTCCGCTCGGAAAGGGTTTATACATTTTATTCAGGGGGTTGTCCTTAATATTCCTGGTTGTCCAGATATTTCATGTAATTCACAACCATTAACGCGATTTTGAATGTCAATGCATCGTCAAAGCTTCGCAGATCCAGTCCGGTACTCTTCTGGATCTTCTCAATACGATATACCAGCGTGTTACGATGTACAAACAGCTGTCTGGAAGTCTCAGAGACATTCAGGTTGTTCTCAAAGAACTTATTCAGGGTGTTCAGCGTCTCCTCGTCCAGATCTGTCGGTACGTTATCACCGAAGATCTCCTCGATGAAGATCTTGCACAGGTTCACAGGCAGCTGATAGATCAGGCGGCCGATCCCCAGGGTACTATATGCAATAACCTTCTTTTCCGCATAAAAGATCTTGCCCACATCCAGTGCCATCTTGGCTTCTTTGTAGGATTTCGATACATCCTTCAGTTCCTGTACCACAGTACCGTAAGCAACTTTTACATCCAGCAGCGCTTCCGCATTCATCATGGCTACGATGGTCTCTGCCAGTTCATGTAACGTCTCCGGCGTCGTTGTATTTTCTACCGATTTGATCAGGATCAGACTGGACTCATCCACTGCGGTAACATAATCTCCCGCCTGCGGAGAGAACATGCTCTTCAATACTTCCGATACAATGCCGTCCTTCTCATCCTTTGTTTCGATCAGATAGACTGCTCTGGGGCAATTTACTTCCACATGAAGTTTCTTGGCTCTGTTGTAGATATCCACCAGGAGCAGATTATCCAGTAACAGATTCTGGAAGAAATTATTCCTGTCGAAGCGCTCTTTATATGCAATGATCAGATTCTGGATCTGGCTGACAGCGATCTTTCCCACCATGTATACATCGTCTGACATTCCTCTGGCTACCAGAACATATAACAGTTCACCCTCGTCTCTGATCTTCAGCAGATGATGCACTCCTATTACCTGGCTGTCTGCCGGAGAAGCCGCAAAGCCTGTGATCAGTTCCGTAGTGATATCGTCTCTTTCCATGGTTGATGCCACAACCGATCCGTTCAGATCATATACACCAAGGTCTACCTTGGTAATTCCTTTTAATTCTTCAATGCTTGTCTGTATAATCTGGCCTGTTATCATATTTTCCACGCCTTTCTAAAAAACTCATGTCCGCCTGCTCTGCTTATAGCTGAAATGCTTTTACAAGCGAAGTATCTGTTCGCATTCCCTCTTAAAGCGATATATATTTAGTATAATTGATTTAGCCGGCCTGCGCAAGCGAAATACATGAAAAAGCTATGCTCCGCGCACCAAAAAAGCCCTGTCTGCATTCACAGACAGGGCTTTGAAATCTCTTATTCAGCTTAAGACTAGTTGGTAATAACCTGCTCGGTCTCTTTGTCGAATACGTGGATCTTCTCAACATCCAGAGCGAACTTAACGGTATCGCCGGGTCTTGCGGTTGTACGAGAATCTACTCTTGCAGTCATAGGGAACTCGTCAAGATCGAAGTACAGATATACTTCTGCACCAAGCAACTCGTAAACCTTGATGGTAGAGGTAAATACGCTCTGAGGAGAGGTCTCGATGTACATCTCGGAATCATATACATCCTCAGGACGGATACCGAAGGTAACAACCTTTCCGTCATAACCGCCATCGATCAGCTTCTTGGACTTAGCGGGAGGAAGAGGAATGCTGTGACCTGCGATAACCAGGTTAGCGATGTCGCCTTCTACCTTAACAGTAGCATCTAAGAAGTTCATCTGCGGAGATCCCATGAATCCTGCTACGAACAGGTTGCAAGGCTTCTCATACAGGTTCTGAGGAGTATCTACCTGCTGGATAACGCCATCCTTCATAACAACGATTCTGGTACCAAGGGTCATAGCCTCGGTCTGGTCATGTGTAACGTAGATGATGGTGGTGCCCAGTCTCTGATGCAGTTTAGCGATCTCGATACGCATCTGTACACGCAGCTTAGCATCCAGGTTGGACAGAGGCTCATCCATCAGGAATACCTTAGGGTTACGAACGATTGCACGTCCCATAGCAACACGCTGTCTCTGACCACCGGACAGAGCCTTGGGCTTACGATCAAGCAGCGGAGTCAGATCCAGGATCTTAGCTGCTTCCTTAACCATCTTGTCGATCTGATCCTTGGGAACTTTTCTCAGCTTCAGACCGAATGCCATGTTGTCATATACGGACATATGAGGATACAGAGCGTAGTTCTGGAATACCATTGCGATATCTCTGTCCTTAGGCTCTACATCGTTAACTACCTTGTCACCGATCTTCAGTTCACCGGAGGAGATATCCTCCAGACCTGCGATCATACGAAGAGTGGTGGACTTACCACATCCGGAAGGACCTACGAAAATAATAAACTCCTGATCTGCGATCTCAAGGTTGAAATCCTTAACAGCTTCAAAACCGTTAGGATATACTTTGCAGACATTCTTTAAAGATAAACTTGCCATTTGAAAATACTCCTTTCATATTTACAATGTTATTTTCTCTCATTGTGAAACGATATGTCTCGTTTGAATCTGAATTCAGTATAACGAAAATCACGAAAATGTGCCATACCACTATTTCACAAAGATTTTGAATCATATTGTAAGAATTGCTTATAAAGTTGCCTTTTTTTCGAAATGCTTGTCAGATTGAACAAATCCTTCTGCATTTCTTGGACATTTTCCACAAGAGTGGCCCTACTTTGTCTCATTTTCCGGCTTTTTATAGAAGCTGAGCTGGTTTTTACCGTGTCTCTTTGACACATACAGCGCATTATCCGCAGCTTTGTACAGTTCCTCAAAGGTCTTGCCGTCACCCGGGAAAACTGCTGCTCCCACGCTGGCCGTTACAGAATACTTCACATATTCTCCCACCTCAAACTGATGGAAGAACTGTTCGATCTTCCTGCCTTCCCGCTCGATCATACCGATCTCGCGGATATCCTTCAGAAATACCATGAACTCGTCGCCGCCGGTACGTCCCACGACATCCGTAGCCCGGAACATGGACTGAAGCCGGACTGCCAGGCTGCGCAGTACCTCGTCTCCGAAAGCATGTCCCATGGTATCGTTGATCTTCTTAAAATTATCTACATCCAGAACGAACAATACACCCTGCTTATCCGGATACTCTTCCATATATTCCCGGATCTTACGCTCTGTTGCCATTTTATTATTCAGGTCGGTCAACAGATCGGTATCTGCCTTGTCTTCCAGAACCTTACTGTGTTCCGAAGCCTTGATACGTACCAGTACATTGATCACCGTGATCACGACAATGGCTACAGCGATCGATATGCTGATCTTAATGATCAGATCCACGATGGGTTCCCGGAAGGACTGCTGGATCCCCGACAGATAGGATTCATCAATGCCTACTACCAGATTCCAGTCCGTATTTTTGATTGGAAAATGGCATACGATTTTGCCCACATCGTTTTCTTTTACATGCAGGATACCGCTGTTGCCTTTCTGCAGCTGTCTGTCAAACAGCGTCCAGCTTCCCAGACTTTCCGCTACATTTTTCAGGGAATTCCAGAAATCATTCTGTAAAATAGTCGTTCCGTCCGTGGCTCCGTAGCAGGCCATAATCGTTCCGTTGCGGTTGACCAGTGAGAAAAATGCCTTATCGCCATACACGGAGTTATCAAAGAAATCTTCCATATC
>JBNMHS010000061.1:0-15946 GCA_050872885.1 Acetatifactor sp. | reverse complement strand
GCACTTAGCGGGCGTACTTTGGCCGCTTATGTACCGTTGCGCTCTGTTTCCGAGCGAAAGCGATGTCAGCGTTTCTTATATGCAGCCTGGGCTACGGCAGGCTAGCCAATTTCATTCGCCAGCCAACTAACTTTCAAGTTAATACATAACTGCGTCCGGTCTGCATATACATATAACAGCAATTGCAGGAGGTAGGCTTTATGGACTATGCAGTGAATACATACGATCTGTATCGGGATATACAACAAAGGACGGGAGGGGAAATTTACATAGGGGTGCTGGGGCCGGTAAGAACCGGGAAGTCCACATTTATCAAACGGTTCATGGATGAAATGGTGCTTCCTTATATGGAAGATGAACATTCCAGAATGCGTGCACAGGATGAACTGCCCCAGAGTGCCGGAGGCAGGACGATTACCACCACAGAACCGAAATTTATCCCAAATGAAGCAGCAAAGGTGAAACTGAATGACGACATTGAGGTATCGGTGCGCCTGATTGATTGTGTCGGTTATATGATCGATGGGGCTGCGGGACATATGGAGGAGGACACGGAGCGCATGGTGAAAACGCCCTGGTCGGACGAAGAGATTCCCTTTACCCAGGCGGCGGAGATCGGCACGGATAAGGTCATGAAGGACCATTCTACCATCGGTCTGGTGATCACGACGGACGGAAGTATCGGTGAACTTCCCAGAAACAATTACCTGGGGGCGGAAGAGAAGACGATTCTTGCCCTGAAAAAGTCCGGTAAACCGTTCCTGGTACTGGTAAACAGCCAGAAACCATATTCGGATGAAACCAGACAGATAGCAGAGGAAATCGGAAAAAAATACGATGTGGCTGTGATGCCGGTGAACTGCGAACAATTAAGAAAAGAGGATATCAACCGCATCCTGGAGAAAATCCTGTACGAATTCCCGCTGACAGCGGTAGAATTTTATTTCCCTAAATGGATGGATATGTTACCTGCAGAACACGCGGTAAAACAGGATCTGTTAAGACAAATCCGTGAATTGATGAACACCTGCGACAGAATCCGGGATGTGGTGGGGCATCCTGTGGAATTACAGGGAGACTATATCCGGAGCTGTAAAATGGATCCTGTGCAGCTGTGGAACGGCATTGTTCCGGTACAGGTGGGAATCGATGACAAATATTATTACGAAATGCTGTCCGAAATGCTTGGAGAAGATGTGGAGGACGAATACCGGTTATTGAATAAATTGAAAGAACTGGCGGAGATGAAAAAAGAATACACGAAGGTGCAGGATGCACTGTCCATGGTGAAGATCAAAGGCTACGGTGTGGTGACACCTGACAGAGAGGACATAGCACTGGAAAAGCCGGAATTGATCCGCCACGGCAATAAATTCGGGGTCAAGATCAAAGCAAGCAGTCCGTCCATACATATGATCCGTGCAAACATTGAGACGGAGATCGCACCGATTGTGGGAACCGAACAGCAGGCACAGGATCTGATACATTTCATCGATCAGGCAGAGGCGGAACACGGTATCTGGGAGACCAATATCTTCGGCAAGACAGTGGAACAGCTTGTGGATGACGGCATTACTGCGAAAGTAGCTTCTATCGGCGAAGAGAGTCAGTTAAAGCTCCAGGATACCATGCAGAAGATCGTGAACGACAGCAATGGCGGTATGGTCTGCATTATTATTTAGATTGCTTTTTTCACACTCATTTTGTATAATACCTTTGTTGACTTTGCTTTATTTTTCTGGAAAACAAGAAGAATATTTGCTGAATTGTATGAAAATACGGCTAAACGGAGGACATAGATGAACCAGGTATATGCAAAATTACAAAACTGTTATGAATGTGTGAGAAAGAAAACGGATTTTGTACCTAAGGTAGCGATCGTTCTGGGATCGGGCCTTGGCGATTATGCGGAGCAGATCCGTGTGGTGACGGAGATCCCTTATGCGGAGATTGAGGGTTTCCCCGTCTCCACCGTACCGGGACATGCCGGCAAATTCATATTCGGTTATCTGGATGAGATCCCTGTGGTATGTATGAAGGGCAGAGTGCATTATTACGAAGGCTATGATGTGACGGACGTAGTACTGCCTACCAGACTGATGAAACTGCTTGGAGCAGAGATTCTGTTCCTGACCAATGCGGCAGGCGGTGTGAATACTTCATTTCATGCCGGTGATCTGATGCTGATCAGAGATCATATTTCCGTGTTTGCACCGAATCCCCTGATCGGAGCCAATATCGATGAGCTGGGGCTGCGTTTTCCGGATATGAGCCATGTTTACGATAAAGACTTACAGCAGATCATCAGAGAGACTGCGAGAGAGAATGGCATTTATTTACAGGAGGGCATCTATACACAGCTGACGGGACCGTCCTTCGAATCTCCGGCAGAGATCCGTATGCTTCGTTCCCTGGGATGCGATGCGGTAGGCATGAGCACCGTGGTGGAAGCCATTGCTGCGAACCATATGGGAATGCGGATCTGCGGAATCTCCTGTATCAGCAACCTGGCGGCAGGAATGACGGATCAACCTTTGAATCATGAAGAGGTACAGGAAGCTGCGGATATGGCAGCACCCAGATTCAAGAAGCTGGTAACAGAATCTGTGAAGAAATTCGGTAACTATTCAGAGGCATAAAGAATTAAAAGGAGACACAGATGATCTCGGAAACAGAAGAAAAAATGCTGATCGGGCAGGCACTGGAAGCCAGAAAACTGGCTTATGCACCGTACTCCGGTTATAGTGTGGGAGCTGCGTTACTGACTGAGGGAGGACACAGATACCTGGGCGGCAATATCGAAAATGCTTCTTACGGTGCCACCAACTGTGCGGAGCGCACTGCCTTTTTCAAAGCGGTCAGTGAGGGAGAGAGGGAATTTACGGCCATTGCCATTGCCGGTGGAAAGACAGGAGAAGACCCTGTGGAATATGCCTATCCCTGTGGCATCTGCAGACAGGTAATGCAGGAGTTCTGTGGGGATGATTTTGTGATCTATGTGGTAAAAAGTGAACAGGATTATCGAAGCTATACATTAAAAGAACTACTTCCTTTTGGATTTGGAGGAGATGCGATCAGATGAATATCAGATTATACAATGCAAGAATTCTTACTATGGAACCCGGCAGAGAAGTCTTCTATGGTGAGGTATGGGTAAAAAACGACAAAATCGCTTATGTGGCGGAACAGAAAGAACTGGCGGAGGAATGGGATAAATCCCTGTTCCCGAGAATTGCCTGGGATATCGAGCTGGACTGTAAGGGGAATCTTCTGATGCCCGGATTCAAAAATGCACATACCCATTCAGGCATGACGTTCCTGCGTTCCATGGCGGATGATCTGCCCTTAGACCAATGGCTGAACAAGCAGGTATTTCCGCTGGAGGCAAAGCTGACCGGAGAAGATATCTATGAGCTGACCAGACTGGCTGTGCTGGAATATCTGACCTCCGGCGTGACCTCTGTTTTTGATATGTATCTGACTCCGGATACCATTGCCGAGGCCTGCCTGGACACCGGAATGCGCTGCGTACTGGTATCGGGACTGAATAATTTCAGCTCTTCTCCGAAGCAGATGGAGGAAGAGTATTTAAAGTGGAATAAGAAAAATTCCCTGATCAGTTATCAGCTGGGATTTCATGCGGAGTATACCTGTTCCAAGGAACTGCTTTACAAGGTATCGGAAATGGCACATCATTACCGCACACCTGTGTATGCCCATATCTCCGAGACTGCGAAGGAAGTGGAAGAGTGCAAAGCACGTTACGGTATGACACCGCCCATGTTCCTGGATTCTCTGGGAATGTTTGATTATGGCGGAGGCGGGTTCCACTGTGTCCATGTTACGGAGCAGGATCTGGATGTATTCCGCAAACATCGTATGTATGTGATCACCAATCCCGGGTCCAATACGAAGCTGGCCAGCGGTATTGCCCCCATTGCCAATTATGTACGGCATAAGATCCCGGTAGCCATCGGAACAGACGGACCTGCCAGCAACAGTTGTCTTGACATGTTCCGTGAAATGTTCTTAGTCACCGGTTTAAGCAAATTGCTGGAAAAGGATGCGTCCAGCATGGATGCCCTGGAGGTACTGAAGATGGCGACGGTGAACGGTGCAAAAGCAATGCGTCTAAACCGTGCGGATGTTCTGGCTAAGGGAAAATATGCAGATCTTATCATGATTGATCTGCACCAGCCGAATATGCAGCCTATCCACAATATTCCAAAGAATCTGGTCTACAGCGGTAGCAAATCCAATGTCTGCATGACCATGATCGGCGGTAAAATCCTGTATCGCAACGGAGAATTCAACGTAGGAGAAGATCCGGAGCGGATCTATGCAAAATGCGAGAAAATCGTAAAGAGACTGTTGACTGAGTAAAGATGTGCTCAGAAGACATAGAACGGGAGCACCCCGTACGGCTCCCCAGAATACTTAGGAGGGAAAAGATGTTAGAAAAAATCTTCAAACTGAAGGAAAACAACACCACCGCAAAGACAGAGATCGTTGCCGGACTGACTACGTTCATGACCATGGCTTATATCATAGCCCTGAATCCGAACCTGCTGACCGGCTTTGGCAAAGATACTATGCCTGAGCTGTGGAACGGTATTTTCCTGGCAACCTGTATTGCATCCGCAATCGGCACCATTGTAATGGCATTTCTGGCAAATAAACCGTTTGCCATGGCGCCCGGCATGGGATTGAACAGCTTTTTTGCAGTTGTGGTAACCAATATCGTAGCCCTGACCGGCATGACTTATGTGGCATCCTTCCAGGCAGCCCTGTGCATCATTCTGGTAGAAGGTATCGTATTCCTGATCCTCTCTGTGCTGAACATTCGTGAGAAGATCGTAGAGGCCATTCCTTTGGGAGTACGTCTTGGTATTGCACCGGCCATCGGATTGATGCTGTTGAATATTGGTGTGGGTTCAAACGCAGGTGTATATTCCGAGAACGGAGGACCGTTCTATGCCATGAGAGACTTCTTCGGTGCGTTGACACCTTCTCTGGCTAAGTCCAATATGGGCTCCGGTTATTCCGCAATGGTTCTGTCCGTAGTGACCATGTTCGTTGGTCTGTTTGCTATCGTTATTCTGGCACAGAAGGGTGTCAAGGGCGCCGTTCTGTTAGGCATGCTGATCGCCAGCATCATCTACTGGGCAGGAGAGGCTGTTTTCCTGGGAACCAATCCGTTTGCGTCTCTGGCTACGGCATCCTTTGTTCCCGCATTTGGAGATATGGCTTCCACCACGCTGTTTAAGTTTAACTTCCAGGGCTTTGCCCAGATCGGCTGGTTCACTGCGGTTACCCTGATCATTACTTTCTGTATCATCGATATGTTTGATACCATTGGTACACTGGTAGGAACCGCAAGCCGTGCGGGAATGTTGGACAAGGACGGCAGAATGCCCGGTATGAAGCAGGCTCTGTTATCCGATGCGGTAGGTACACTGGCAGGTTCCGTAACAGGTACTTCCACGGTCACCACTTTCGTAGAGTCTGCATCCGGTGTAGAGGCAGGCGGCCGTACCGGACTGACTGCATTGACCACAGGCATCATGTTCCTTGCATGTATCTTCATCGCACCCATCGCCGGTATCATCCCTGCGGCAGCTACTTCTTCCGCTCTGATCTACGTGGGTGTGCTTATGGTAGCAGGCCTTAAGAATGTTGATTTTGATGATATCTGCCAGGCAGTTCCCGTGGCACTGATGATGATCGCAATGCCGGTCTCCGGATCTATCGGTCATGCCATCGGTATCGGTCTGATCACCTATACCGTGATCAAAGTATTTACAGGTAAGGCAAAAGAGGTTTCCGTGCTTACCTATGTATTGTCCTTGATTTTCCTGTTAAAGTTCTTTATTGTTGCATAAAAAGTTACATAAGTATTGGAAAAAAGTTCAGAATAATTGGGGCGGGCACTGCACGGGGCGGTGCCTGTCTTATTATATCCGGAAAAGCGAGAAAAATTATGGAATTTGTTATATTTGCCTGTGTACTCCTTTTGCTCTTTTTATTTATGATCGTGCAGGAAATTCTGCAGGTGAAAAAGCAGGAAAAACTGTTCGAGAGATCCCTGCGGGAAAATTACGGAAAAGAAAAACCGAAAGAATATTCACTGGAGAGATTTGCCAGACTTAACAGTTACCTGGAAAGACATAAGGAAGAGAAACAGCTGGATGATATCACATGGAATGATCTGGGGATGGATGACGTATTTCGGCGGATCGACCGTACGCATTCCGCGGCAGGAGAGGAATATCTGTATTACACCTTGCGAAATGTTTCCTGCGGAAAGGATGTGCTTATGCATCTGGAAGAGGTGGTCACCTGGCTGGAGGAGCAGGAGAATGTCAGGATGAGAATACAACTGCTGATGAAGCGGCTGGGACATTTGGGAAAATATTCTCTCTATGATTATCTGGATAATCTGGATTATCTGGGGGAACGCTCCAACAGCAGGATTTTGTTGGGAAATCTGCTGTATTTACCGTTTGTTGCCCTGTTGTTTGTGCAGCCTGCTGTGGGTACCATAGGAATCGTTGTGTGCATGCTCTGGCATATCCTGACTTATTTCAGGGAGAAAAAGGTGATCGAACCGTATATTGTCAGCTTTGCCTATGTCCTGCGCCTGATCGATGTATGCGAGGAACTGGAAAAGCAGAAAATTCCGGTATATCAAAGAGAACTTGAAGAGCTTCGTGAGGCAGCGAAAAGTCTGCGGGAACTGAGGAGAGGATCCTACTGGGTCATGGCCGGAAATCAGGGTAAGACCGGTGGGAACCCCTTGGATATTCTGGCAGACTATCTGCGGATGATACTGCATCTGGATATTTTACAATTTAATCGTATGCTGGGAAAATTGCGGGAAAAGACCGGGCAGGTGGAGACTATGCTTGAAATCACCGGATATCTGGATATGGCGGTATCCATAGGCGGATTCCGGAAATCTCTGGAAGGATATTGTATCCCGGAACTGGAAGAGAACACAGAGACAGCTTTTCTGCATATGGAAAACGGCTGGCATCCGCTGCTGTCACATCCTGTGAAAAACAGCATCCGGGCTGACAGGGGAATTCTGCTCACCGGCTCCAATGCCTCGGGTAAATCCACGTTCTTAAAGATGGTAGCTGTGAATGCTGTTCTGGCACAGACGATCCATACCTGCACGGCGGAAAGCTACCGGGCTCCGGTATTCCGAATCTTTTCTTCCATGGCGTTGCGGGACAGTATGGAGAACGGTGAGAGCTATTATATTGTGGAGATACGCTCGCTGAAACGCATCCTGGATGTGGCGCAGACCGGGAAGGAGCCTGTGATCTGCTTTGTGGATGAAGTACTGCGGGGAACGAATACGGTGGAACGCATTGCGGCTGCGACACAGATACTGATCCATCTGGCGGAAAAAGGAGCTTTGGGGTTCGCGGCTACCCATGATATCGAAATGACAGAACTCCTGAAGCAATATTATGACAACTATCATTTTGAGGAAGTGATCAGGGACGGCGATATTATATTCCCCTATCAACTGCTGTCCGGAAAAGCGTCTACCAGAAATGCCATCCGGCTGCTTAAGATGATGGGATATGACGAGGAAATCATCAGTAAGGCCTCCGGGCAGGCGGAAAACTTTCTCAAGACAGGAAAATGGATATAACGATACCGGGCCTAACTTGTCGCTTGACGATGCAGGGATTTCGTTGGTATACTTCTTTATATGCGACAGGTTTCGATACACAGGTATCGGGAAAAGGAGAAGACATTATGGCAGTAAGCTTTTTGAATTCATTTTTATCTTATCTGGTATTACTGGTGATCATCGCGGCTGTGGGAGCAGTGGCTGTCACCCTGGGAATTACACTTCGCAAGAAGAAAAATGCGGCAGAGGAAAAGCAGCAGACAGAAGCAACAACGGATGCACAGTAAGGAGAACAGGATGCAACGCTATACAACGATCCTCTGGGATGTAGACGGTACTCTGTTGGACTTTTTGTACTCCCAGAGATATGCAATCACGGCATGCTTTCATAGTGCGGGACTTACGATCAGTGAGGAGATCATTCACAGATATTCCCAGATCAACGATGCCATGTGGAAAAAACTGGAACTTGGTGAGATCACGAAGGAACAGCTGTTACCCGGCAGATTTCTGACTCTTTTTGAAGAGTACGGCATTGAGGGCGTGGATATTGTCTCTTTTATGAAACAGTATCAGGAGGAGCTTGGGAATGTCTATTCCTACATTGATGATTCCCTGAATATCTGCAAGGCATTGCAGGGGAAAGTGAAACAGTACGTGGTCACCAACGGAGTCATTTCCACCCAGACCCACAAACTGGAACTGTCGGGACTTGGCCCTCTGATGGAGGAGCTTTTTATTTCCGAACAGATCGGCACACCCAAACCGCAAAAAGGCTTTTTTGATTATTGTCTTGCCCATGTGGAAGAGAAGGATAAATCGAAGATTCTTTTGGTCGGGGACAGCTTAAGCAGTGATATTAAAGGCGGTGTGCAGGCAGGGATACCGACCTGCTGGTATCGCCCGGAGGGAACGGAGAATTCCACGGAATATCATCCGGAGCATGAGATCAGTGATCTGCATCAACTGTTTGCTATTATCGACGGAGAATGATCCATGGCAAAATCGTCAGGACAGAAATTAAAACTTTTATATCTTATCAAGATGCTGCAGGAGAACACGGATGAAAAACATCCCATGAGTACATCGGATATCATCGGATATCTGGAAAATCAGGGGATTCATGCGGAACGCAAGAGCATATATAATGACATGGAATGTCTTGCGGATTTCGGCTATGATGTGGTGCAGGTACAGAGCAGACTGGGAGGCGGTTATTATCTGGGCAGTCGAGAATTCGAACTGCCGGAGTTAAAACTTCTGGTAGATGCGGTACAGTCTTCGAGATTTATCACGACAAAGAAATCAAGAGATCTGATCCGGAAGCTGGAGCGGATCGCAGGAAAAAATGATGCCGGCAAGCTGCAAAGACAAGTCTATGTGGCAGGGAGAGTCAAGACTGAGAATGAGAGTATTTATTACAGTATTGATGCCATTCACCGTGCCATCCAGGAAAACAGGCAGATCGCATTCCGGTATCTGGACTGGAATCTGAAAAAGCAGCTTGTTCTCAGACCAAACGGGAATAAATGTGTCAGTCCGTGGGCACTGATCTGGCGGGAGGAAAACTATTACCTGGCAGCCTATGACAGTGAGGACAAAGTGATCAAGCACTACCGGGTGGATAAAATGGGGCAGGTAGAGGTGACGGATAAGCCGAGAGAAGGTGTAGAGCAGTTTTCCCGGATCGATGTGACAGCATATACGAACCGGACTTTCGGAATGTTCGCCGGAGAAGAGAGCGTAGTGACCATGGAGTTCCCTACACGACTGATCGGCGTGGTACTGGATCGTTTCGGCAGAGAGGCGGATATCCGTCCGATGTCGGAAGAAGTATTCCGGATCCGGGCGAAGGTGGCTGTCAGCGGACAATTTTTCGGCTGGCTGTCCGGTATCGGACCCGAGGCCCGCATCGTGGCTCCGGAAACGGTTCAAAAGCGCTATGTACAGTGGCTTACGGATATTTTACGCGAACAGTCGGAACAGACAAAATAAAAAGTTATCCAAAATTTGAAAATCTTTTTTGTATAGTTTTCTAAAGGATCCCTCGTTGACAAGCGTGGGATTCTTTTTTATACTGATACATAGCACCCACAATATATTGCTTTTTGATGGCTGCGGACACCATATATGGTGTCCGCAAACGTTATCGTAAGTAAGGGGAAATACAGCAGGATCCGGGCGAGAACCCGGGAGCATCGGATGAAGGGAAGAGGAAGATGAGCAGTAATTTTGAACATGACCATGAAGAAAATGAAGATTATGGCAGACAGTTCAGACCGGACAGAGAGATTTATGTGGTTAAAAAGGACGGGAGCAAGGAACTTTTTAATGTGCAGAAGGTGATCAGTGCCGTAGGCAAGAGTGCATACCGTGCCCTGACGAAATTCACCAGAGAAGAAAAAGAGCAGATCTGCCAGTATGTGGTAGATAAGGTAAACGAACTGGAAGCGGATGAAGTACCCATTCCCATTATGCACAATATTGTGGAAAGTGCCCTGGAACAGGTAAAACCGATCGTTGCAAAGAGTTACCGCGACTATCGTAATTATAAGCAGGACTTTGTACGGATGCTGGACGATGTCTATAAAAAGAGCCAGTCCATCATGTACATCGGAGACAAGGAAAATGCCAATACGGATTCCGCACTGGTATCCACCAAGCGGAGCCTGATATTTAATCAGCTGAATAAAGAACTGTACCAGAAATTTTTCCTGACCACGGAGGAGATTCAGGCGTGCCGTGACGGCTATATCTATGTCCATGACATGTCCGCCAGAAGAGACACCATGAACTGTTGTCTGTTCGATGTACAGAGTGTACTGACCGGCGGCTTTGAGATGGGGAATATCTGGTACAATGAGCCGAAGACACTGGATGTGGCCTTTGATGTCATCGGCGATATTGTCTTAAGTGCCGCCAGCCAGCAGTACGGCGGATTTACCGTGCCCAGCGTGGATCTGATCCTGGAGCCTTATGCGGAGAAGTCTTATAACCGGGCACTGGCAAAGTATGAGCGTCTCGGGATCGCTGCGGATGTGGCAGAGCAGGAAGCACTGGCAGATGTGCGGAAAGAATTCGAACAGGGCTTCCAGGGATGGGAGTATAAGTTCAATACGGTTGCCAGCAGCCGCGGTGATTATCCTTTTATTACCGTGACAGCGGGAACCGGCACCGGAAAGTTTGCAAAGATGGCTACGATCACGATGTTGGAAGTACGCAGAAAAGGCCAGGGTAAAAAAGGCCATAAGAAGCCTGTGCTGTTCCCTAAGATCGTATTTTTGTATGATGAGAATCTGCACGGACCCGGAAAGCCGTTGGAGGATGTGTTCGAAGCGGGCGTGGAATGTTCTGCCAAGACGATGTATCCCGACTGGCTGAGCCTGACCGGCAAGGGTTATGTGGCAAGTATGTACAAGCAGTACGGCAAAATCGTATCACCCATGGGCTGCAGAGCATTTCTCTCTCCCTGGTATGAGAGAGGCGGCATGCATCCCGCAGACGACAAGGATCAGCCGGTATTCGTGGGCCGTTTCAACATCGGTGCGGTATCCCTGCATCTTCCTATGATCCTTGCCAAGGCGAGAAAAGAGAGCAGAGATTTCTATGAAGTACTGGACTATTATCTGGAGCTGATCCGTCAGCTGCATATCCGGACTTATGCTTATCTGGGAGAGATGCGTGCATCCACCAATCCGCTTGCATATTGTGAGGGAGGATTCCTTGGAGGCCATCTGAAGCTGACAGACAAGATCAAACCTCTGCTGAAATCAGCGACAGCAAGCTTCGGCATTACGGCGCTTAATGAACTGCAGGAACTGTACAACGGTAAATCACTGGTAGAGGACGGTGCATTTGCTGTGGAAGTATTGGAGCATATTAACCAGAAAATCTCGGAATATAAGGAAGAGGACGGCAATCTGTATGCTATCTACGGAACCCCTGCCGAGAACCTCTGCGGTTTACAGGTAAAACAGTTCCGTAAAAAATACGGTATCATCGAAGGCGTGTCAGACAGAGAATATGTCAGCAACAGCTTCCATTGTCATGTGACAGAGGACATTACACCGATCCAGAAACAGGATCTGGAGGACAGATTCTGGGATCTGAGCAACGGCGGCAAGATCCAGTATGTAAAATATCCGATTGATTATAATACCGAAGCCATCAAAACACTGATCCACAGAGCTATGGACATGGGGTTCTACGAGGGAGTCAATCTGTCCCTGGCGTATTGTGACGATTGCGGTCATCAGGAACTGGAAATGGATGTATGTCCTGTCTGCGGCAGTAGAAATCTGACCAAGATCGATCGTATGAACGGTTATCTGTCTTACTCCAGAGTACATGGAGATACGAGACTGAATGATGCCAAAATGGCCGAGATCGCAGAACGTAAAAGTATGTAAAATAGGATGGACAGATAAATGAGATATCATAATATAACCAAGGACGATATGCTTAACGGCGATGGTCTGCGGGTCGTACTGTGGGTGGCGGGATGCAATCATTGCTGCAAGGAGTGCCAGAACCCTATTACCTGGGATCCGGACGGCGGTCTTTTGTTTGACGAGAATGCAAAACAGGAGATTTTTGAACAGCTGGAGAAACCATATATTTCCGGTATTACCTTTTCCGGAGGGGATCCGATGCATCCCATGAACCGTGCGGACGTGAAAGATCTCATGCGTGAGATCAGGGAAAAATATCCCACAAAGACGATCTGGATGTATACGGGAGACAGCTGGGAAGACATCTGTGATCTGCCGGTCATGCAATATGTGGATGTGGTAGTGGACGGAGAATTTCATGTGGAAGAAAAAGATGTGAAGCTTCTCTGGAAGGGCAGTAAGAACCAGCGTGTGATTGATGTGAAAAAGACGCTTGCCGGTGATGACCCGGCAAAACCGGTGCTGCATTGCGGCGATTATGCTTAAAATACAGGATATACTGATTGCAGCTGATCACAAATGTAGCGCGGCAAAGAAAATAATAAGAATAAAGGATACAGTTTACTATGCAAAGAATTGCGAAATTTCATTTTGTCAGTCCCGCACAGTTTTTGACTGCCATGCAGGAAGAATATCCTCAGTATACCGAGGAACAGATCAAAGAAATGTATGAAGCACTAAAACTTCCCAAAAGAGCGACCAGGGGAAGTGCCGGATATGATTTCTTTGCTCCGTTTACATTTAAGCTTGCTCCCGGAGAGACTATTAAGATCCCCACAGGTATCCGGGCAGAGATGCGGGAAGACTGGGTACTGCAGATTTACCCCAGAAGCGGACTCGGATTCAAGTACAGACTGCAGATGAACAACACGGTCGGTATCATTGACAGTGACTATTTCTTCTCAGATAACGAAGGTCATATTTTCATGAAGATCACCAATGATTCCAACGAGGGAAAAACGGTGGAAGTACCTGCGGGAACCGGTTTCGCCCAGGGAATCTTCATGCAGTACGGAATCACGGAAGATGATGATGCGGAAGGCATCCGCAACGGTGGTTTCGGAAGCACAACAAAATAATTGAGAATAAAATCCTCCGAACGGGATATGATGAATTTTAAATCACAGACCGAAGGGGGATTTTTTATGCCGAAATCAGAGCAAAGTAAGGAGAGAACGATTTCCTGCAGTCTCAGGGAAAACATGCAATACCTGGAGAAAAAGCTGGGACTCGATACGAATTTTGATATCATTCACCGTGTGATCAAAATCGCAGATACGGATGCCTGCATGTATCTCATTGACGGTTTCTGTAAGGATGAACTGATGCAGAAACTGTTGCAATATCTGATGGATCTGAGTCCGGAGGATTTTCCTGAGGATGCCCATGAGATGTCCAAACTGGCAATCCCCTATGTAGAGGTAGATATTACTGACCGGTGGGACAATGCAGTGGAAGCATTGTTATCCGGTGTATTTGTTCTGGTAGTGGATGGCTATGAAAAGGCAGTGCTGATCGATTCCAGAACCTATCCCGCAAGAAGTGTGGAGGAACCGGAGAAAGATAAAGTACTCAGGGGCTCCAAGGACGGGTTTGTGGAAACCGTTGTTTTTAATACGGCATTGATCCGCCGCAGGATCCGCAGCACGGACCTTCGCATGGAAATATTAAATGCCGGGGAGAATTCCAAAACAGACATTGTGTTGTGTTATATGGACAGCCGTGTGGATAAGGATCTGCTTTCTAAGATTCGTGACAGGATCCGGGATATTCATGTGGATGCGCTGACCATGAATCAGGAAAGTCTGGCAGAGTGTCTGTATCAGCGGAAATGGTATAATCCGTTCCCGAAGTTTAAGTATACGGAACGACCGGATACGGCGGCAGCACAGGTGCTGGAAGGAAATCTGGTGATCCTGGTGGATAATTCCCCGTCGGCTATGATTCTGCCCACGACCATTTTTGATGTGGTGGAGGAGGCGGATGATTATTATTTTCCGCCGGTCACGGGAACGTATCTGAGACTGACCAGGTTTCTGATCGCGATACTGACCTACTTCGTGACACCGACGTATCTGCTGCTCATGAATCACAGGGAATGGGTGCCGGAGAGTCTGGCATTTATTGTGTTGAAAGAAGAACCGTATGTACCGCTGTTATTGCAGTTTTTACTTTTGGAACTGGCTATAGACGGTCTGCGGCTGGCGGCGGTGAATACGCCGAATATGCTGAGCACACCGCTTAGCGTGATGGCAGCACTCGTTCTGGGAGAATTCTCAGTGGAAAGTGGGTGGTTTGCCGGTGAAGTCATGCTTTACATGGCATTCGTTGCGATTGCTAATTACACCCAGGCCAATTATGAACTCGGGTATGCTTTGAAATTCATGCGGATCCTGAATCTGATCCTGACACAACTGTTCGGAATCTGGGGTTATCTGGCAGGTGTCGCAATATTGGTGATGTCACTTCTTACGAATAAGACGATCTCCGGACAGAGTTATCTCTATCCGCTGATCCCGTTTGACGGAGAAAAGATGAAAAACCGCCTGATCCGGAGGCGGATGCCGGGCGCTGTGCCAAAGGAACGGATGTGAGTGGTGAAGAAGAACGTTAAAAATGTTACAAAGTGTATCACTTTTGTGAGGCAAAATTGAAATGACCGTTCTTTTGATGTATGCTTATTTCAAAAAATGATGACATCAGGAGGACGACCAATGTTTAAAATTGTTACGGACAGTACGGCTGATCTGCCGGTGGAATATCTGAAAGAGCACGATCTCGGATGTATGAATCTCAGTTATATCATGGATGGTGTAACCTATGGACAGGGACAGGAACTTCCCGAAAAAGAATTCTATGCATTGATGAGACAGGGCAAAATGCCGACGACTTCCCAGGTCAATCCTGAGGAGGCAAAGACCCATTTTACGGAATACCTGAAAGAAAATAAAGAAATTCTCTGTATTGCTTTCTCCTCCGGACTGAGCGGTACTTACAACAGTATGCGGATCGCTGCGGAAGAAATCATGGAAGAACAGCCCGATTGCAAGATTATCGTAATCGACAGTCTGTGTGCTTCCCTGGGAGAGGGGCTGCTGGTCCATAAGGCGGTGACTTTGAGAGATCAGGGAAAATCTTTGGAAGAAGTAGCAGAGTGGGTGAAAAATAACCGCCTGCATCTGGTGCATGTATTTACGGTAGATGATCTGTTCCATCTGTATCGCGGCGGACGTGTCAGCAAGGCAACGGCCTTTGTAGGAACGCTGGCCGGTATCAAACCGAAGCTTCATGTGGACAATGAAGGACATCTGATCGTCATCGGTAAAGTGAGAGGACGTAAGAAGTCGTTGCATGCACTGGTTGATTACATGGAAGAAAAGATGGGATCCTACCGTGATCAGAATGATATTATTTTTATCAGCCACGGAGATGACCTTCCTGCGGCAGAACTGGTAAGAGACCTTGTCAAGGAACGCTTCGGAATGGACAGTTTCCTGATCAACTACGTCGGACCTACCATCGGTTCTCACTCCGGCCCGGGAACATTGGCGTTGTTCTTTATGGGCGAAGAGAGGTGACTTGAAAGTTAGTTGGCTGGCAAATCGAATTGGCTAGCCTGCCGTAGCCCCGGCTGCATATAAGAAACGCTGACATCACTTGCGTTCGGAAACAGAGCGCAGCGGCACGTAAGCGAGGAAAGTACCCTCGCTAAGTGCCGGCGTCTGTTTACGGTCAGCTTATTCTTATATGCAACCGGGGCTACTGGTTTACGGAAAACTTTAGAACCACAGAATTTCCAGAGTGAGCAGATAACTTTGGGAGTTTTGGTTTGTTCAGAATGTTTTGG
>JBNMHS010000060.1:0-15949 GCA_050872885.1 Acetatifactor sp. | reverse complement strand
TTTCTACACTTTTCAAGAAAATATCAACACTCTCCGACAAACAACTGAAAGAGAGCCCTTCTGTCCGTCCCGGGAGTTCTGCGTTTCTAAAGTCGCCAGTAAACCAGTAGCCCCGGCTGCATATAAGAATAAGCTGACCGTAAACAGACGCCGGCACGTAGCGGACGTACTTTGGCCGCTTACGTGCCGCTGCGCTCTGTTTCCGAGCAAAGTGTGCTAGAGCACACCGCGATGTCAGCGTTTCTTATATGCAGCCGGGGCTACGGCGATTTGAGAACGGCTTAATTAACTAACTTGCCAGTTACGGCATAAAGATACGAGTCATTGCAGTAATCTGACCATCAGCAACAGTGGCAGTCGTGGTCATCGCATCGAAGTACTGGGTGTCATCTCCGAGGAGAGTAACCAGTTCGTCAGCAGAGTACTGCACATCCTGTTTCTCGGGATCACTGTTGTCAGTAAAGACAAAATCTTTCGAAAGGGGAAGAGATACTTGTCCGACAGCAGTGTAATTTCGACCGATATCCATCAACAACTCAGAATAGTTGCCGTCCTCATCCTTGCCAAGATCACAGCCACCCTGTTCCAGACCACCGTTTACAGTGATCATGCCGGAGCCATTATCTTCTACAGTATCCACGACCATAGGATTGCCGTCGATTACCAGCGTATCACCGGTCTTCAGAGCTTCTACGGCAGAGGCATCAAAGTGCTCGTAATCATAAACGGTAACATTGATCTGTGTTGCAGCATTTTCTGTAGTAACATCAGTTGCTACAAAGGAAACGGCATAGGTTCCGTCAGCCAGAGCGGCAGTGTCGATTGCTGTAGCAAGGGGAGTCACTTCTGTACCTTCCGCAGCAACAGCAGAAGTTTCGGAAGCTGCATCAGAAGCAGCTTCTGTGCTGATGGGAGTTCCCTCTACAGTAGCAACAGCAGCCGTAGAAGAGCTGTCGCTTCCGCAGGCAGTTAACAGCATTGCGGTGCATAAAATCATACCAATTACTTTCTTTTTCATAATTATCCTCTTTTCTGTGCAAGTAATATGCACATTTTTTTTAACCGTCATTTATCATAACTTTTTTTGAAAAAAAAAAGAGGAAAGGCCATTATTTTATAAATTATTAAGAGATGGGAACCGCTATTGAACCGACTATGAAAATATGGTATGTTCAAAGGGAATTTATATGGAAAGGCCAAGCAGATGGAAAAAATATATTCCCGAATTGTACGTATTGTATCGATCATTATTATAGGATATCTTTTTTTACAGGGACTTTTTACGATCTGTAATATGCAGAGGGTGACGGAACAGGTATATTACATGAAAAATAATCCCTGGCGTCAGCTCCTGTGCATCGGCATCGTAGTATTGTTGTGCTATGTTGTCCGAAAATGCAGAATAAAACAATTCCTGGATCACTATGGACAATATGTTTTCTACATCTGCATTACCGGAATGATCCTTTTCCTGTTATGGTGGGTCAGCCGGACGGGCTTCTGGTTCTTTGGTGATTCAGAAAAAATCTATATGTGTGCCGGAGCCTTTCTTGAAGGGGATACTTCTCCATGGGAACCCGGCGGTTATGCATATATGTGGCCGCATCAGAATGGTATGATTCTGCTGGTGGCTCTTCTGTTGAGGTTTCTGGATACTGTGCAAAGCTTCTATGCGATGTACGTGATCCTTATATTTTTCTATGCTGTGACTATTGTGGGACTGTATAGGATCTGCTGTCTGCTGTTTGGAAGAAATGCTCTTACGGCGGTACAGGGCGTGATCTTATCCACATATCTGCCCTATGCTTTTCTGGTAAATAATATATACGGGGATCATATTGGATATGCGTTTGCCGTAGTGGCAGTCTGGATGGCGTTTCTTTACCGGAGATCGGGAAAACTGCAGTATTCTGTACTCTGTGGCATAAACATGGCGCTGGCCGTGATTTTTAAGCAAAATTGTTATATTATTTTTGTCGGAATCGTGGCTTTTTATCTGATGCATCTTATAACGGATCGTACTCCGGGAAAAGGGAAAAAACTGAAAATTGCCGGAAACCTGATGTTGGTCGCAATTCTGACATTTTTGATCAGCAGTATTCCTACAGCCTATATCAGCGCCCGGCTGCAGGTAGAGCCCGGTGCGGGAAACAGTAAATGGGCACATGTTGCCATGGGATTGCAGGAAACGGAGAGTGCACCCGGATGGTACAATACCTATAATGAAGCAACTTTTGTGGAAAACAATTATGACACCGATGCCACCGCGGCGGCCAGTTTGGAAAATATCGGGGAATCTCTACGGAAATTTGCGGCGGATCCGGAATACGCATGGTCTTTTTTTAATAGAAAATGGGCAATTCTGTGGAACAATCCGACCTTTGAATGTTTTACTCTGCAGAGTAATAAGGTATCGAATGTAGAACTGTCAGCTATCGTAAAATCCACCATTTACGATGGCGGCAAGATCAATATCCTGTTGATTGCTTTTTTTGATGTATGTCAGTCGATTTTTTTGTTTGGGATCCTCATGTACCTGATTACGGAGAAAAAAGCGGATTTCGGAGAATTGTTACCATTTCTGCTGCTGATCGGAGCCTTTGTATTCTGGACGTTCTGGGAGACGAAATGCAGATATGTATTGCCGTATTTCCTGTTTGTCATGCCTTACAGTGTTATAGGATATCGTAATCTGATACAGCAATGGAAGGGCAAAACGGTGCGGATATCCCTTGGAATCATCGCAGCATTGGTACTGCTGATCGGTGTAAGCAATTTCCCTGTTATTACGGAAAGTATGAAGATCAATAAGGACACGGAAGAATATTACGAATACATTCATGAATATAACAAGAACTTTGTAAATTTCAAGTATTAAATAAGTGCCTCCGGGGGCAGCTGTATGCTATGCCCGGAGGCATTTTCCGGATTATACCGGATGATATCCCCTCTTGCAAAGTCGGCGGCTTTATCATAAAATGAGAGTACCTTACAAAGGAGGTGCTTACGATGAACCTTGTAATTACTATCAGCCGAAGATTTGGAACAGGAGCCAGTCTGATCGCGCAGGAGCTGTCGGAGAAGCTGGGGGTGCCGGTATATGATAAGGCATACATAGAGCATGAGCTGGACGGAGACAGTTATGCAACGGAAGCAGAGGTCATTAAGGGGCTGGCGGAACATCCCTGTATCATTCTGGGACGCTGCGCATCCGAGATCCTGAAGGATCAGCCGAATGTGTTTAATGTGTATGTGTGCGCGGATAAGGAAGATCGTATCGAACGTATCATGAAGAAGGAAAGTCTTTCTCACGATGAGGCAAAGGCCATGCTTGAGAAAAATGATGCGGAACGTGCCGATTATTATTATGAGAATACCGGTAAGGTGTGGGGAGATGTGAATAATTATCACATGATCCTGGATACCACAAAGCTTGGAATCGAGAACTGTGCGGATATCTTGATCCGGTATTTTGAACGGGTGGAGATCATTTAAGAAGGCATTCAGATCATAGATAGAGACTGTTTACAGACAGATGTCCGGAACGGACATCTGTTTTTCTGTATAAAACTTTTGATTTTTACAATAAAAAGAATCAATAATGCAATTATTGAAAGTTAAAATCAGATTTTTAAATATAACAAAAAATGATATATGGAATTAAAATTTTTAATCAAATAACGAAATCGTTTAAAATCATAATAAAATAGCCTTTTTCGGGAAAACACTGGCATATGACGAAAATGTCATATTAAAATACATCAACTAACAGGTTAAGAGTATAACTTGCTTACAGAAATTATGAGTGTTAAGATAGTGCAATCAGGTAAGTGAAAATAGTAAAAAATGATAAAAACAATATGTTTCGAAAATAAAAAGTAATCATATGGCAGGAGGATTCCCATGAACAGCGCAGACATTGCAGCAAAATATCAGAAAACTTATTTTATGCCCCCCGAGGTGACCTATGACTGGGTGAAGAAGGACAGTATCACCAAGCCCCCCATCTGGTGCAGCGTAGACTTACGTGACGGCAATCAGGCTTTGATCGATCCCATGAGCCTGGAAGATAAGCTGGAATTCTTCAAATTATTAGTAAAGATCGGATTCAAGGAGATCGAGGTAGGTTTCCCCGCTTCTTCCGATACCGAGTATAATTTTATCCGTGCGTTGATTGAACGCAACATGATCCCGAAGGATGTAACCATCCAGGTACTGACCCAGGCGAGAGAACATATCATTCGCAAGACCTTTGAGGCGGTAAAGGGTGCGCCCCACGCTGTGATCCATTTGTACAATTCCACTTCCGTGGAGCAGAGAGAGCAGGTATTTAAAAAGGACAAGGAAGCTATCAAGAAGCTGGCAGTAGACGGAGCACAGATGCTGAAGACACTGGCAGATGAGACGGAAGGTAACTTTACGTTCGAATACAGCCCGGAGAGTTTTTCCCAGACGGAAGTAGACTATGCATTGGAAGTCTGCAATGCCGTTCTGGATGTATGGAAGCCTACTGCTGACCGCAAGGCGATCATTAATCTGCCTACTACTGTGCAGGTTGCAATGCCTCATGTATTTGCCTGTCAGGTAGAATATATGCACAAGCATTTGAAATATCGTGACAACGTAGTTCTCAGCGTACATCCTCATAACGACAGAGGCTGCGGTATCAGTGATGCGGAGTTCGGCGTATTGGCCGGAGCAGACCGTGTCGAGGGTACTTTGTTCGGTAACGGTGAGCGTACCGGTAATGTGGATCTGGTAACGGTTGCATTGAACATGATGTGTCACGGCGTGGATAGTGGATTGGATTTTTCCCATATTATGGAGATCCGCGAAGCATATGAGAATTTTACCGGCATGAAGGTACATGAGAGAGTTCCCTATGCCGGAGATCTGGTATTCACCGCATTTTCCGGTTCCCATCAGGATGCCATCAGCAAAGGCATGGCATGGCAGAAGGAAGGCAAGACCGGCAAGCGCTGGGACATTCCTTATCTGCCCATCGATCCTGCGGATGTGGGAAGAGAGTACGAATCCGATGTTATCCGTATCAACAGTGTATCCGGTAAGGGCGGTGTCGCATTCGTATTGAAGCAGCAGTTTGGCTTCTCATTGCCGGCAGCCATGAAGGAAGAGGTCGGATATCTGGTAAAAGGTATCTCCGACAGACGTCATCAGGAATTACTTCCCAAGGAGATCTACGCGATCTTCGAGGAAAATTATATTTATCCCCGCAGCATCTTTAACATTCCGGAATGTCACTTCAAGCAGGAGAACGGCATTCAGGCAGAGGTGACCATCGAGCAGGGCGGAGCTTCCAGAACCATCACTACCATGGGTAACGGACGTCTGGACGCAGTCAGCAATGCCATCAAGACTTACTTCGGTATTACTTATGAGCTGTCTGTCTACGAAGAGCATGCAATTTCCAGAGGTTCCAATTCCAAGGCAGCAACCTATGTAGGAATCGTCCATGACGGTAAATTCTACTGGGGTGTCGGCGTGGATGAAGATATTATCAAGAGTTCCATTGCCGCGTTGGTATCCGCAGTGAACAAGCTGGCAGCAGAGCAGCATATCACTTCCGGCAGAGAAGAGAGAATCGTTGAGATCATCAGCTTTATTCAGAAACATTATGTAGATGTTACATTGGATATGTTGGTAGATACCTTCCATCTCTCCAAGCCTTACCTGTCCAAGTATATTAAGGAGAAGGCCGGCATGACCTTCCAGGAAGTTGTAAGGGAAGAACGTATGAAGAAGGCAAGAATGCTCTTAAAGGAGACCAACCAGACGGTAGAGACCATTGCAGCCAATGTAGGTTACGAAAATGTAGAGCATTTTAACCGCTTGTTTAAAAAAGCATACGACATGACTCCGGTACAGTACCGGAAGCAGAGTGCGGAATAAATAAAAGATTATTTTTTTAAAAGAGCCGTTTCTATATCCTGTTTGTGATATAGAAACGGCTTTTTTGTTAAGGATCAGATATGATATATTTTTAACATTGTACAAAAATATTCTAAATATTGACAGTTTAGGACGGTAAAGTTATACTAAGATAGTGTGCGGTCATAAAACAAGATCGTAACTTATGGAGGGATAAGAAAATGAACAACAGAGAAAAGGCAAAAGAAGTTCAGAAAAAGTTTAATCAGAGACTTGGAATTTATTACGGAGTCATGGCAGTAGGCGTGATTGCAGCGGCAATCGGACTTATGACAAAGATTTCCGCAGTGGTTCTGCTGGGCTGCGTGGCATTTATTGCCGGACTGGTAATCTTAAGCTGGGTGGACGGTTATACCGAGTATGCAAAACGTGTTATGACAGCAAAAGCCCTGATGGGCGAAGAGATGCCTGAGGATGTGGTAAATGCGGGTATCGAACTGGTGAAGAAGCAGGGTGGAAGCCTGTCTGCGTTGAAGAGCCAGACCCAGGAGTTTTCTCATATTTTATATCGTCTGTGCCAGGGCATTTTCACCGCGGCAGCCCTGATGGAGAAGATCCCCGGACTGAAGTCCGTATCCGGTATTGCACAGAGCATGATCAAAAAGGCTTACAGACGTATTAACCTGCTGTTAGAGGGGTATCTGTTTGCAAAATACGGTGAGATGACAAAAGAGACCTATTATGACGGCGTATCCCTGTTATTGCAGGACGGCAAGAATTTCCTGGTAAAATCCGTGAAAGATGCTGTAGTAAATGAATTACTGGTATCTGCAAGTGTGATTGGAACTGTTGTATTCGTATGCCTGGGTGGTCTGCTGAATAATATAGTATTTGTCGTACTGGGTATTGCCTGCGTGGTTCTGTATGTCGTAGTTGCTGTTGTATATGAAAGCAACAAGGATTTCGACATGCTGGCAAGCTACATTGAGTACGCTTCCACACATGAAGTTAACGAAGAGTATCGCAACAGCCTGCTGGTAGCAACCGATACCGCTACCCAGGTGAATGCAGTAGCCGGAGCACTGAAGAACCCTACGCTGGGTGGAATCATGGGCGCGGCAGGTGCGGCAGAGAAGCTGTTTGGTAATAAGGATCAGGATGAGGAATAAGGCAAACGAGCCATGCACATTCGCAGGCGCTAAAGCACCTGCTTCATGTACGGCTGTCGCCGTATAAATCCAAAAAGAGAGATACACCTTTGTGAGCAAGCTCCCACGGTGTATCTTTCTTTTTGTCTTTACATGGCTCGTAGCTTTTAACATTTTGACAGTTCTTAAAAACATAAATCAATAGAAAAAGCTATTTTTTTTATATATGATGAAGACATAGAACAAGAGAATTCGCACTGCGGCATCCGCCGGGGCGATCAACGGAGAACTTATAAATGTAAGGAGCTTACACGGTAAGCAGATAGGAGCAGAAATGGAAATGAAAGAATTGATTCTGAAGACTTTCGCAGAAGTATTTGGAGATGCAGAGGGCGCGAAGGCTTATTTCGCACCGGGACGTGTGAATCTGATCGGTGAACATACCGACTATAACGGCGGTCATGTATTCCCCTGCGCACTGACCATCGGTACTTATGGCGTTGCAAGAAAGAGAAACGATAATAAGCTGCGTTTTTATTCCATGAATTTCGGACATCTGGGAGTCATCGAATCGTCTCTGGAGGATCTGGTGCCCAGCAAGGAAGCGGGATGGACGAATTATCCCAAGGGAGTGATCTGGGCGTTCGGTGAGAAGGGCATGAAGGTAACTTCCGGTATGGATCTGCTGTTAAACGGTAACATCCCCAACGGTTCCGGACTGTCTTCTTCCGCATCTGTAGAGGTGCTGACCGGTTATATCCTGAGAGATTTCTTCGGATTTGACGTGACCAATCAGGATCTGGCACTGATCGGGCAGTTCTCCGAGAACAAATACAACAAGGTAAACTGCGGTATCATGGATCAGTTTGCTATTGCAATGGGTAAAAAGGACAATGCAATTTTCCTGGATACCGCAACCCTGGAATATGAGTATGCACCAATCCATCTGGAGAATGCGAAGATCGTGATCGCATGCAGTAATAAAAAGAGAGGTCTGGGAGATTCCAAGTACAACGAGCGTCGCAGTGAGTGTGAGACTGCACTGGCAGAGCTGCAGCAGGTAGTGAAGATCAAGACGCTCGGAGATCTGGATGAGGAGACCTTCGAGAAGTTCAAGGCGATCATCAAGAGTGATGTCCGCAGAAAACGTGCAAAGCATGCCGTATATGAGAACCAGAGAACCGTTCGTGCCGTAGAAGCACTGAAGAATAACGACGTGAAGCTGTTCGGTGAGTTGATGAACGCTTCCCACGTATCCCTGCGTGATGATTATGAAGTAACCGGTATTGAGCTGGATACGCTGGTAGAGGAAGCATGGAAGGTAGACGGTGTCATCGGATCCCGTATGACCGGAGCAGGATTCGGCGGCTGTACCGTAAGTATTGTAAAAGATGAAGCAATCGATACCTTTATTGAGCAGGTAGGCAAGGCGTACAAGGAAAAGATCGGCTATGCGGCTGACTTCTATGTAGTAGAGATCGGTGACGGCCCCCAGACTCTGTAAAGTACGGTAAACGGCGCTCCGGTACGGAAATTGTACTTGTTGTAAAATCAGCGTACCGGAACCTGTTGTGATAGAAATGTAATTAACAAAAACGGGTCAGAACAATGCTGCGGAAAACTCTGTGGCAGAATGGAGAGAAAATGGATATTCAGGTATTAATTCGTAAATTAGTATCCTACGGAGTACAGACAGGACTGGTTCCGGAGGAAGATGTGATCTATACGACCAACCGTCTGTTGGAGCTGTTCGAACTGGATGAGCTGGAAGAGCGTGATAATGTAACCATGCGTGAAGACGAACTGGAAGAGGTTCTCAAGGGCATGCTGGATTATGCTTACGAAAAAGGAATTCTCAAGGAGAACAGTGTCGTATACCGTGACCTTTTTGATACAAAGATCATGGGACTTCTGATGCCGAGACCCAGCGAAGTGATCCGTCACTTCCATGAGCTGTACGATCAGGTATCTCCCGAGGCTGCTACAGACTATTACTATAAGCTGAGCAGAGATTCCGATTATATCCGCCGCTACCGTATCTGCAAGGATATGAAATGGGTGACACCGACCAAATATGGTGACCTGGATATTACCATCAACCTGTCCAAGCCGGAAAAAGATCCCAAGGCAATCGCTGCAGCAAAGCTGGCAAAGCAGTCCGGCTATCCGAAATGTCTGCTGTGCCGTGAAAACGAGGGCTATGCAGGCCGTGTAAATCACCCTGCCCGTCAGAATCACCGCATTATTCCTGTGACGATCAACGGCAGCCAGTGGGGATTCCAGTATTCTCCGTATGTATATTACAATGAGCACTGCATCGTATTTAACTCTCAGCATGTGCCTATGAAGATCGAGCATGCGACCTTCTGTAAGCTGTTTGATTTTGTAAAGCAGTTCCCTCATTATTTTGTAGGCTCCAATGCGGATCTGCCGATCGTGGGCGGCTCCATTTTGAGCCATGATCATTTCCAGGGCGGTCATTATGAGTTTGCCATGGCAAAAGCTCCCGTAGAGAGAACCTTCTCCGTAGCAGGTTTCAAAGATGTGGATGCCGGTATCGTGGCATGGCCTATGTCCGTGATCCGTCTCAGCGGCACAGATACCGATCGTATCATTGCGTTGGCTGATGTGATCCTGAACAAGTGGAGAGAGTATACCGATGAGGCCGCATTTATCTATGCATACACCGATAATGAGCCTCACAATACCATTACTCCCATTGCCAGAAAGCGTGGAGACAAGTACGAACTGGATCTGGTATTGCGCAATAATATCACGACCGAGGAACATCCTCTGGGTGTATACCATCCTCATGCAAAGCTGCATCATATTAAAAAGGAAAATATCGGTCTGATCGAGGTCATGGGTCTGGCTGTACTGCCTGCCCGTCTGAAGGGTGAAATGGCGCATCTGAAGGAAGCAATCCTCGCCGGTAAGGACTTAAGAGCCGATGAAGAGCTGGCTAAGCATGCGGACTGGGTAGACGAATTCCGTCCGAAATACGATGCGATTACCGCAGAAAATATCGACGGTATTGTAGAAAAAGAGATTGGTCTGGTATTCATGCAGGTACTGGAAGATGCCGGTGTATATAAGAGAACCGAGGAAGGCCAGAAGGCTTTCGACAGATTTGTGCAGTCGTTATAATATTGGGTAGGATTGTGGGAGTGCGTAGCACGGAGCAATCCGTAGGCATCAAAGTCGGTGAATAGTTACAGTATGAAAAACAGGGGATTTGGCAGGGAAAGGCTTGCGAATCCCCTGTTTTTCTATACTTGCACCAATGATATGCAGAGGCGTATAATAAGTCCATGAAATTTTTATTAACAGCAATCAACGCAAAATTCATACATTCCAATCCTGCCATCTACAGCCTGCGGGCATGCGCGGGTGAAGAATTGCAGCCCTACGTGGAACTGGCGGAGTTTACAATCAACGAATCTCTCGAGACGATACTGGAGGGCATCTGGAAGCGCCAGCCGGATGTAATAGGCTTTTCCTGTTATATCTGGAACTGGAAGATGGTGCAGGAGATATTGACGGAATTGCCTAAAATCTTGCCAGAGACAGAGATCTGGCTGGGAGGACCGGAAGTCACTTATGACGGACCGGGATTATTAAAAAAATTTCCACAGGTCACGGGGATCATGGTCGGAGAAGGAGAAGCTACCTTCCGGGAACTGCTGGAGCAATATCTACGGGAGGCAGAGGATGAGGTGAATCCGGACGGCGCGCAAAAGAGGCGGAAAACGACAGCGCAGGCAGCTCAGGCAGACAATCAAGAGAGCGGATTGCAAATGCAACGGCAAAAGGGGAATCGGATCGCAGAACGCTTCGGGCAGATTCCGGGTCTTTGTCTTGCTTCCGGTTACACGCAGCCCAGAGAGCTTACGGATCTGACAACACTTCCTTTCCTCTATGAGGACATGAAGCCTTTTACGAACCGTATTATCTACTACGAGACCAGCAGAGGCTGTCCATACCGGTGCAGCTACTGTCTGTCGTCCATAGATAAGAAAGTGAGACTTCGTGACATCAGTGTCGTAAAGAAAGAATTGCAGTTTTTCCTGGATCAGAAGGTAAAACAAGTGAAGTTTATTGATCGTACCTTCAACTGTGACCATAAACATGCAATGGAGATCTGGCAGTACATTTACGAGCATGACAATGGTGTCACCAACTTCCATTTTGAAATCTCCGCGGATATTTTGCGGGAAGAAGAGATCGCATTGCTGAACCGGTTCCGTCCGGGACTGGCGCAGCTGGAGATCGGTGTACAGTCCACGAATCCGGAGACCATTCATGCGATCCATCGCGTGATGGATGTGGACAAGCTGGAGAGAATTGTGGCTGCCATTCATCGGGGACATAATATTCATCAGCATCTGGATCTGATCGCAGGCCTTCCCTATGAAGATTATGAGAGCTTCAGCCGATCCTTTGACCGTGTATATGCAATGCAGCCGGAGCAGCTACAGCTGGGATTTTTAAAAGTATTAAAAGGTTCCGATATGCAGGAACATGCACAGGAATACGGAATCCGTTATCTGGAGCAGCCGCCGTATGAAGTGTTGTACACGAACTGGGTCAGTTATGGGGAGATCCGGAGACTGAAACGGATCGAAGAGATGGTGGAGCTGTATTATAACAGCGGACAGTTCACGAACACCCTTCCGTATCTCGAAAAGGTATTTCCGGGGGCGTTTGCCATGTATGATGCACTGGCTGATTATTATCAGGAGAAAGGGTATTTTACCAACAGTCCCGCCAGGGCGTACAGGTATCAGATCCTGCTAGAGTTTGCGACACAGCGGGATCCGGATAACAGCGAAAGATACAGAGAACTCCTGACTTATGATATGTATCTGCGGGAGAATTTGAAGAGCAGACCCGGTTTTGCCGCAGAGATCTCCGAGGAGGAAAAACAGGATATCCGAAGGTTCTACCGGACAGAAGAGCAGGAGCGCCGTTATCTTCCGGCATATACGGAATATGACTGGAAACAGTTAAGCCGGATGACACATCTGGAACCGTTCCGGTATCCGGAGCCTCACTATGTTTTGTTTGATTATCAGGAGAGAAACCCGTTAAACTATGAAGCTAAGGTACGGGTCATCCCGCAACCGCTATAGAAAAGAGGATTTCAAATGTATGACACATATGTCAGTATAGATCTGGAGACTACCGGATTGAATCCCAAACGGGACCGGATCATAGAAATCGGTGCGATCCGCGTCGAACAGGGAGAGATTACGGGAGAATTCTCAACATATGTGAATCCCGGACGGAAACTGGAGGAACGGATCACAGCGCTGACCGGCATCCGGAATGAAGATCTGGAAGATGCTCCGGAGTTGGATGAAATATTTCCGGAATTATTGGAATTTCTGGGAGATTTACCGTTGTTGGGGCATCGTATTCTGTTTGATTATTCTTTTTTGAAAAAGGCCGCGGTGGACCGGAAGCTGACCTTTGAAAGATCTGCGGTGGACACTTTACAGATTGCCCGGAAATATCTGCCGGATCTTCCGCACCGGAATCTGGAGTACCTGTGCCGGTATTATGAGATCCCACATCGTGCGCACAGAGCGCTGGAGGATGCGAAGGCGACGGATCAGCTGTTCCGAAAATTGACAGAGCTGTTTTATGAGGATGAAAACACCGGACAGGCGGTGAAGAATAATTTATTTGTACCACAGCCGTTACATTTTCAGGTAAAAAGAGATACTCCCGCGACGAAACCGCAAAAGGAACGGTTATATCGTCTGCAGGAGCAGCATAAGATAACCTTGGAGGTCGATGTGGAAAAGCTTACCCGCAGTGAGGCGAGCAGGCTTGCGGATAAGATTCTTGCAAAGTACGGACGATAGATTTACTCAGCGCGGAGCGGAGCGTTTCCGCCCGGCGGATCAGTCCGGCGATTCTTTCATATTCTGCACGGCTTGCATAAATCTGTGCCAGAGCATAGTAAGTATGACTGACATCAGTGCCGATAGAGATAGCGTAGGCAAGAACGATTTCTGCTTCCGCAGTCAGGTCTGCTTTCAGGAGAAGCTCTGCCCATTGCTGCAGAGTGCGTACCAGGGTCGTGTAATTCTGGTCGTATTGGGACAGTGGTGTGATATTGGCGGTGCCGTATTCCAGTTTTAGGTCAGTATTGGTAAAACCGGTAAGATTTACCACAGGCTGCGTGGATAAATACGTGATAAGTTCCTCGTATTCCCGGGCTTTTTCATTATCGGGCAGCATATTCATGGGAAGTTTATCCAGAGGAATTTTGACATAGTCCAGACCATCCAGAGACTTTTTCCGGACGGAGTTGGCTCTTTTCTCCCGATCCCAGAATTCCTGCTCTTTTTGTTCCGCGATGGCACGCTGGCGTCTGGAAGACCACGCCACGATGATGATGGTATACACAAAGACAATGAATATGATTAAACTTGCCAAAAACTTTAAACTCATATATAATATCCTTTCAGAAACAAAGGCTTTTATGAAAGATTTTACGGAGGTTTCGCCCATGTTTAATATGAATAATAAAAAGGTAAAACAGCGTGTTTCCGCAGTCATTATCGTACTGCTTGTAATCGCTATGATCGTACCTACTATAACATCTATTTTTTACTAATTCAACTGTAGCGGGAGTAGAGGAAGTGTGCGATGAGAAAATTATATCGTAAGGGAATCCGGGGAGTGCTGTTGCTGTCACTGACATTGCTGTTCGGTATGACGGCGCAGGCGAAGACAGAGGATACCATTAAAACAGGAATCTATGCCGGAGATGTGGAACTGTCCGGAATGACGGCAGAAGAAGCATCCGCAGCGATTCAGGAGCATGTGGACAGCCTGAATGAGGTTGAAATCACACTGATTGCAGCCAACGATCATGAGGTGACGACCACTGCCGGGGATCTGGGAATCAGCTGGAAGAATCAGGATCTGGTACAGGATGCACTGGAACTGGGAACCCATGGAAATGTAATTGAACGTTATAAGATACTGATGGATCTGCAGCATGAGAATTATGTATATCCCATCGAACTGGATTTTGACCTACAGGCGATCAATGATCTGCTGACCAGATGCACGAAATACGATCAGGAAGCTATCAATGTCTCATTAAAGAGAGACGGCGGAAAGTTCCAGGTAGTCGAAGGACAGACAGGATATGTGCTGGATGTGGAGAAATCCATTGATACAGTGTATGATTATCTGACAGAGGAATGGAATCACGAGGCATGCAGTATTCCTCTGGAAATCGTAGTGGATCAGCCGAAGGGCAGTGCCGAGGAACTGGCACAGGTAACGGATGTGCTGGGAAGCTTTACGACATCCTATAAGACTTCCGGATCCTCCAGAAGCGCAAACGTGGCGAACGGATGCAGCCTGATCAACGGCACGACTTTATATCCCGGAGAGGAATTTTCCACTTATAAAACAGTATCTCCTTTCTCCGAGGCAAACGGTTATTACATGGCCGGTTCTTATGTCAGCGGTAAAGTGGTAGACAGTCTGGGCGGAGGTATCTGCCAGGTATCCACCACATTGTATAATGCAGTATTATTGTCCGAGCTGGAAGTAACGGAGCGATATAATCATTCCATGATCGTATCTTATGTGGATCCGTCTGCGGATGCAGCCATCGCGGAGAGCTCCGGCAAGGATTTCAAGTTTGTAAACAATACGGATTATCCGATTTATATTGAAGGATATACCCATGACAAGCAGATCACTTTCAATATCTACGGTAAAGAGACCAGAGATGCCGGACATTCGGTCCGTTATGAAAGTGAAGTGCTGGAAGTGATCAATCCTCCGGCAGATCAGATTTATGCAGATGCCGGTCAGCCTATCGGCTATATCGTGACAGAGAGTGCTCATATCGGCTATAAGGCGAGACTGTGGAAGATCACGACGGAAAACGGTGTGGAAGTCAGCAGAGAGCAGGTCAACAGCAGTAACTACAAGATGGTGCCCCGCAGTGCCACTGTGGGAACAGCGACTTCCGATCCGCAGGCTTATGAAGAGATCATGGCTGCTATCAGTACAGCCAATATCGATCATGTGAAAAATGTGGCAGCATCATTGAATGCAAGAGCGGCAGCGGCTGCACAAGAGACAGAAATCGTAGACGACTAAAGGTGAGACAGTAAGACATGAAGAGCGGTAAGGTACCCGTGAACGTCTTAAAGCGTTCCGTTCTCAGACAACTGAAAAATAAAAGGTCGGAAATCGCAAATAGCACAGGTCTGGGGGCAGACTGCGCTATTTTTCAGCCTGTGTCTGAGGGTCGTATGGTGACTTGTGTGCAGGAAGGTGTCGTGGAGCTTCAGTGCGAGAACGATCTGGCAGAGGCGGAGAGAGAGGATCTGTCCGTGATGCCGATGCACCGTATTTTCCAAAAAAGTGCCAATAATCTGGCGGCAGCGGGCGCGGAGCCTGTGGCGGCGGAACTGGTGATCTTCCTGCCGGAGAGCGTGGAAGAGCCGGAACTCAAGGCGCTGATGGCGGAAGCGGAAGCGGCGGCCGAGGAGTTGAATATCCAGATCATCGGCGGACAGACCAGAGCAAGCAGCGCGGTTCGCCAGCCCATTGCTACGGTAACGGGATACGGTATCATTAAAGAAAATGTAGCAGCAGGGAAGCAGAGCCTGGCAGGGCAGGACATTATCATTACCAAATGGATCGGCCTGGAAGGAACAGCAGATCTGGCGGCACGGAATCAGGAAGGACTTTTGACGAGATACCCTGCGTATCTGGTAGAAGAAGCGGCGGCGTTTGACCGGTATTATTCTATCTTACCGGAGGCCGCTACCGCCGTGAAGTCCGGCGGTTGTACCATGCATGATGCTTCCGAGGGCGGCATTTTCGCCGGCCTGTGGGAGATGGCAGAGGGTGCAGGTGTTGGACTG
>JBNMHS010000059.1:0-16084 GCA_050872885.1 Acetatifactor sp. | reverse complement strand
TCCGTGACCTGCAACGGTTGCATTGCAGCCACACTCTCCCCATCCTCTGCGCAATCCGGTGTTTTTGTCTCGCATTGCATCGTCTTATGTGCGCAAACGATTGTTCATATTTATAGTAGCATCTTGCTGAACGGCTTTCAATGCAACTTTTTACACAAATTCCCATGGCATTTCTATACAATAGTTACAAAAGAACAGGTTTTCTTGAAGTTATTTAACCATTTCCCGTTGTTTTTGTTTTCGGGACTGTTTCCAATGAGGCAATTGTATTAATGTTCCTTACACTTCCCCGAAGCTATCCGCCACACACATTTTTCCCGAGGATGTCAAGTCATTGCTACAAAAAATATGCGGCTTTTTTGCCACAAAAATGGCTTATAACCGCATATTTCTGTATAGAGGACGTTATATAATTGTCACAAAATGATTCCTTCACTTTTGTACATTAAAATACATTCTCATTTCTCCCTGAAAAGAAGAGTGTCTTGGGAATTTTTTCCTATATTGTTCATAAATATGTCTTTTAGCTCCCTGCAGTCCCATATTTTCTTTTATTTCTCCTACAGTTGCCAAAAGTCCTGCGACCTCGCCATAGTGACTTCTATGCTGTCCTGATACAATTGCATCCGCTCTTTTGTATACAATATTTTCCGCCCATGTCAGATATTTTTCACATTCCGTTTTTTCTATTGGAAAATACATTTTCCAACGCTGAAAATAATTCCAGAATTCCGTTACTTTATGTTTCTGACACTCACCTTGAATCTCTGCTTCAAATGTTAACAGATTCTTTCTCTCTTTTTCATCATGGAATCCTATATAGGATGATATATTTTTTGCTGCTGTTGAAGGGAATGGACGATTGTATAAATAAAGTAAAAACAATCTGATTCCATAATCTATAAATGAACTGCTCCACCCCAAAAATTCTTTCGGATTTTTAGAAATATTTTGCACCGTGCTGAAATCTCCAGTATAAAAAACTAATTGATAGTATTCATAATCACTCACTATATTTCTATTCAATTCTGAATTTTTATAGCTGAACTCCTGATTGCCTTTCGTCCTTTTTTCCAGAACTTCTCTTCCACGCATACCATATACTTTTGCCATTTCTTCAGTTCCAAATAATCGTAAATAATTTTTTACTGTAGAATCAGAAACAAAACTCTCCCAGCAAAATTGCATCATTTTTTCCTCATGATTTAAGCAGGATGATGCAAACGCCGCTTTTAAAGCAATTTCACTTCGGATTGTCAGATTAACATCAATTTTACGCAGTGCATTTTCACCAACTTTTTCTATTTTCTCATACAAATGCCCTTTCTCATACTGTTCCATTACGGATAAATACAGAGACGGATGTACAGACGCATTTTTTTCTGCCATTTCACACAAACCATCTATTCCTTTGTAATACAAAATAGCTTCTTTCAAAAGTCTGGCCTCTGTATCTCCATTTTTCTCTTTCAGAAGATCAATCCAATCTTCCCAAAACTGTTCTGTGTCTCTCAGTTCCTCTCTTCCGACGTGGAACATTTCTTCCAGATGCAATTTTGCAAATGTACTGTAAGAAAAATAAAGATACAGATCTTTGGCACGCTTATTTGCCGGCACGACCTGATAATCCGCATACAATGTCAACAGTGCCACATGCTTCATGTCTGTATGTATCAGATTATTTTCTTCCAGCATTTCCAGATCTACAGTATCTTCCTCTTCACATTCATTTGCGGTCGAAACTTCCATTCCCCATAACCATTCGTATATCTCATTTGCCTCCTGATACCGTCTGTCATCTATACACTCCTCCGCAAAACAAATCATATATTGAATCTTATCGCCAATTCCCTGATTGTCATAATACTCCGTAATCCATTCTGAATCCCAGTATCCGCCAGAATAATCTTCATACTCTTCTGTATCAAGATAAATCTCACCTTCTTCGATTTGATTCTTCCACTTCTGTATTTGTGTCATTTTTTCTTTTACAAGCTCATCCGACATTTTCGCCTGCAATACCGGCGGCTTCTCGTTTCCAGATTGACTTCCCGATGCTTCAACTATCTTCTGCAATTTCTTTTTCTGTACATCTGACAGTATTTTTTGCATTTTTAAAACAATATTCTGTAATTCTATTTTCGATAATTTTTTTATATCTTCTTCTGTCATTTAAGGCATTTCTCCCTTACTTTTTTCTTCCACAGCATTTCTTGTATTTTTTCCCGCTTCCACATGGGCAAGGATCATTTGGATACACTTTCTTCTTTTTTACAATTGGCTGCTGTATCGGCTGTGCAAAATCATCATATAGATCATTGTTCTCCTTCTACAAAATACTTCGTCTTTTGATGTTATTATTCTCGTAAAAATCGATTGTTTTGATCTTTATATTTCTTCTATCTCTCTTTTAGAGCAAGAACCGCTTCTACCTGTGCAATCAATTGCTCTTTATCAGGCATATATGTTATATATTTTGATGCGAAAATATTATTGCTCAAACCTCCAAGTGCGTACTGCATATCTACATTTCCTTTGTCTGTACATAAAATCAACCCTATTGGTGGGTTATCATCTGCATCATTAACTTCTGCCGCATAGTAATTTAAATACATATTTAACTGTCCCACTGCTTCCGGCATTAATTTAATTGTTTTTAATTCAATAAGAACATAAGATTTCAATATCTTATTATAGAACACCATGTCTACATAATAATGAACATTACCAAATGTCACTCTTTGCTGTGTTCCAACAAACATAAAACCTTTTCCAAGTTCTAACAAAAACTTTTCTATTTGTCTGACAAGCGCTTCTTCCAAGTCAGATTCCATCATTGGCTTATCTTCCGGTAATCCTAAAAACTCAAACACATAAGGATCTTTCACAATATCCTGCGGTTTTACAATTTCATTACCATTTAACGCTAATTCTAACACCTTTTGTTTATTTGCCCCACCATTCGATAACAAAAGTCTTTCAAAAAGTGAGGATGCAATTTGCCTTCTTAACTCTCTGACACTCCATCTGGATTTTTCACATTCCACTTCATAAAAATGCCGCTTATCTTCGTCGGAAATAGATAAAAGTTCACAATAATGTGACCAGCTCAGGCGTTCAGACAGTGTCTGAACGCTACCATATTCTTTATAAAATGTGATCATATTCCAAATATTTGCACGTGAAAAGCCTTTACCAAATTCCCTGGTAAGTTCCTTCGACAGCATAGAAATCGTTTTATTTTGATAATCTTTTTCATTTTGATGTAAATCCATATCTTCAACTATTAATTTTCCAATTTCCATATATGTTCTTAAAAGGGTATTGTTTACTTCAACTGCAACGTGACTTCTTGCTTCTTGAAGCAACTTTTCAATTTTACTTATCATTTTATTATCTACCAATTTATCCATAGCCTCTCCTTCCATACTGTCAGCTAATTCACTACACTTATTATATCAGTTTTCCTATGATAGTAGTTGTAATAATTTTGTGTTTTTCATATTTCAGGTATGCTTTGTTTTATGCACAGACATCCGTACCCTACCCGGTCATTGGGATATTCCCTTTCGCCTCGTAATGGTCTTGCACCTTTTCTGAGATAGGCTTTTACTTTTTCTCCATATAGATAAGGATCATTTCCCCGTATGATTCCCCATTCCATCAAAAGCGCCGCCGCACCGCTGACAATAGGCGCAGCAAAAGAGGTTCCGGTCACAGGGATAAAGCTTCCGTACACATCCGGCGCCTGAATGTTCACGCCCGGCGCCACGAGATCCGGTTTGGTCAGTCCTGCGGTCGCCACGCCGACAGTACGGGAAATATCGGCGTAACCTCTGCCGGAGAAATCGGCATAGCTGTCATAGACCGGGTCGTAAGCTCCGACCGTGATCACCTTAGACGCCGTGGAAGGAATGGTCAGGGTCACCTGTGGTGTGGAACGATAAAATCCTGTGGTATCACCTGTTCCGCTCCCTGCCGGAAGATACAGATAATACTGTCCCGTCACAGTCTCCACCTCTTCCAGCCCAAGAATCCAGATCCCTTCATTGATGTAGTCTCCCTGCAAGGGAATCATATCCAGATAAATCTCCTGCGCCACCGCATAGGGTAGGGGTTCGCCCAGATAAGCCAGGATTCTGGTCTGCTCCAACTGTATCGTATATTTTCCGCCCTGGATATTTGAGGATAATTCCGCAGTTTCTCCACCCGGTGACTGCAGGCGGATCCGATACACGTCGCTGTAATTTTTCCACAATTGCAGATTCAGACTTCTCTGATAATTACCCACCGCCAGCTCAACACGACTGTCCCTTGTGATATTCCCCGCAAAATGTCCTCTGGCATTTCCTTCGTTGCCGCTGCCTACGCAGATTACCGTCCTGCCGATCTCCGCGGCATTATCCAGGAATCGTTCCAGCAGAGAACTGCCGTCATGAGAACCATAACTGTTGCCAAAGCTTAAGTTGATCACCAACGGCTGGTTTAATTCCAATGCTTTTCGTAAGACATAGGTCACGCCGCGCATGATTTCCGTTGTTCTGGGAAAACTATCCTCTCTGGGCAGTCCCAGTTTCACCACGATCAGTTCTGCCGCCGGAGCCGCCCCGGTATAAAGTCCGTCAGTGCTTCTCCCGGCTGCAATACCTGCGACTGCTGTTCCGTGCCCCGTATTGTCCCTGCTGGGGATCCGCCGGTAACGCTCTAATACACCCATTTGCAATGCTTCATTGATCTCCGCTTCCGTATATTCCGTTCCCATGGAAAATCCTGCCGGCACCCTGCCGAATCGATTCACGCTGTCCGTTTCCCTCTGCGTATTTTCTCCGGTCGTCTGTTCCAATGGGATTGTTTGATCCCATAAATACCGTATTCTGGTACTGCCGTCCGCCTTTCGGAATACTTCCAGATCCCAGGTGATCCCGGAATCCAGTATAGCCAAAAGAACGCCGCTTCCGTTCAGGAAGGGCGTTCTCATTGTCACCGGTGGGAAACAGGATGCACCTGCCGGTTCTGTCTGTTGATAATAAAACCTCTTAGGCTTTTCCACATACTCAATCTCCGGAGTCTGTGACACGACATCAATCAGATTCTCCGGCACTGTAAGAATAGCATATCCAGCGATCAGTTCCTCCACCACAATATTCTGTTCCCGCAGTCTTTCCAGACTGCCGTGATATTTTACGATCAGCTCCCAGCTGCGGTTCTCTGCGCTGTAGCCGACATTCAAACTTTCTGTCTGTTCCCGTTCTGCCTCCGGGGTCTCTAATGCAAGATTCAGGATGTTTTCCAGTTTCTGGTCCATAAATATTTCCACGGATTCCATACATTTTTACATCTTATGCAGCATTGTAAAAATCAATTCTTTCCTGTTCACGCATCAGAGTTTTGTCAAAACACTCCCGTGTCTTTATGCTTCCTTCGGAATCTGTCCGTCCACATGCAGGATATGGTTCACCAGCCAGTCGGTCAGGAAATTCAGGATATCCATGATCTGCTCATCCTGGTTTTCGTCATCTGCTTCATGGTGATCAATGAATTCATCCAGTTTGTTGATAAACTCCTGATGCTGGATCTTCTGGGTAAAGATTTTCTTGTAATTGATGGATTCCATATAGGCTTCCTCGTCTGCGAAATGCTTGGCAGTGTAGTCACGCAGTTTCTGCAAAATAGCTTCAATGTTATCGTACTTGTCAGGGGTAAACTCTTCCTGTAACAATTCATAGGCCTCGTTGGCATAATCAAACAGCTGCTTATGCTCCTGATCGATCATATCGATTCCAATATAATATTCCGGTTTCATTTCAAACATAATATTATCCTTCTTTCGTATCACTCTTTTTATCTTTCAAAATATGCTCTTAATCAACAAAATTTGCAATGCTTTTTTCTGTCTTTTATAATTTTTTAAGATTTCCGGTTGCGTTTACGCTTACTCACTCCAGAATACTTTCAGCGCCCGCACCGCATATTCCGTATCCATCATTCCGGCGGTCTCCACCGCGGAGTGCATGGCAAGCTGCGGCAGACCGATGTCCACGCTGGATACCGATACGTGTGCAGTGGAAATATTGCCAAGCGTGGAGCCTCCGGCAATATCGGAACGGTTCGCATACGTCTGATACGGAACATGTGCCCGCTCACAGTAGTCCTCCATCTTTGCCGCAGAAATACCGTCAGTGGTGTATTTCTGGCTGCCGTGGTATTTGATCACGATACCGCCGTTTAAGTAAGGCCGGTTCGTAGGATCCGCTTTTTCCGGATGATTGGGATGAACCGCATGGGCATTGTCCGCAGAGATCAGAAAGCTGTCTGCCACCCAGCGCAGATACGTGCTGCGGCTCTCCTTAAGTCCTTCCGTGATCCGCTGCAACACATCTTCCAAAAAAGTGGAATCCGCACCCTGTCTGGTGCCGCTTCCCACCTCTTCGTTGTCAAATACCGCGCAGAGATTGATGTACTCTGTCGGTGTACTCTCCGCAAACGCTTTGGTCAGGGCAAATGCACTCTGCAGATCATCCATTCTCGGAGACAGTACAAATTCGCCCTTTGCTCCCAAAAATTTCCCCTGTTGTCTGGTATACAGGAACAGGTCTTCTCCGAGGATCGTCTCTGCATCCACACCTGCTGCTTCCGCTGCCAGGTTCTGCAGCGTGATCTTCTCCGGCTGTCCGTCCACAGTCTCCGGTGCAGCAAACGCCGCATCCGCAAACAAGGGAAGCATATCCACCTGCGGATTATATTCTACGCCTTTGTTCATCTCCCGGTTCATATGGATCGCCACATTGGGGATCACACAGAGATCCTTGTCGATATTTACCAGCCTGCTCTCAATCCCCCTGTCTCCGCGTACGGCAAGTCTGCCTGCCACAGACAGCGGTCTGTCCAGCCAGGTAGAGAGGATCATGCCACCGTATTTTTCGGTATTCAGTCGCAGATAGTGTTCTTCCACCGTCAGTTCCGGCTTCTCCTTGATCTTAAAACAGGGAGAATCGCTGTGGGCTGCTGCCATATGAAAACCCTTTACATTTTCCGCAGGAATTGCAAAGGCAATAACGGAAGAATCATTGCGCTCCGTGTAATACCGGCCGCCTTTTCGGATCCTCCACTCCTCTGTCTCCTGCAATTTCTGAAAGCCCTCTTTTTCCAGCATTTCCCCGATGTTGGCAACCGCATGAAAGCAAGTGGGACTTTTCTCTATAAAATCCAGCATTTCCTTCGCTGTTTTCTGAAACTCATCCATTCCTATCATTCCGTCCTTCCGTGTCCTGCCATGGCAGGCATCTTACTCTCCTAGCGTTCCGCACGCATCGGATTATTGAGGAAATCCTCATAAGTCAGGCGGATACCGTCTTCCAGCTCCGTTGTATAATGGTAGCCCAGACTTTCCAGCTTGCTGACATCCAGAAGCTTTCTGGGAGTACCGTCCGGCTTGCTGGGATCCCATTTGATCTCTCCGGTATAACCTACGACCTTTGCCACCAGTTCCGTCAGTTCCCGGATCGTCAGTTCTTTACCGGTTCCCAGGTTCACCGTCTCATTACCGCTGTAAGTATTCATCAGATAAACACAGGCATCCGCCAGATCATCCACATAGAGGAATTCCCGCAGAGGTGTTCCTGTTCCCCAGCAGACTACTTCTTTCGCACCGGATACCTTTGCCTCGTGGAAACGACGGATCAGTGCCGGAAGCACATGACTGTGGGTAGGATGATAATTGTCATTGGGACCGTATAAGTTCGTCGGCATGACACTGATATAATCGGTTCCGTACTGACGGTTCAGGAATTCGCAATATTTCAGACCGGAAATCTTTGCCAGGGCATAAGCCTCATTGGTCTTCTCCAGTTCTGAGGTCAGAAGACAGCTCTCCTTCATCGGCTGCGGTGCCATCCGGGGATAAATGCAGCTGCTGCCCAGAAACATCAGCTTCTTACACTGATTCTGCCATGCCGCATGAATCACATTCATCTCCAGGATCATGTTCTCATACATGAAATCCGCCAGTGCCTCGCTGTTGGCCATGATACCGCCTACCTTGGCTGCTGCCAGAAATACATAGTCAGGCTTCTCCTCTGCAAAGAAAGCCTCTACTGCATCCTGTCTGCACAGATCCAGTTCCTTATGACTGCGGGTGATGATATTGGTATACCCGTTTCTCTGAAGTGCTCTGCAAATAGCACTTCCCACCATTCCCTTATGACCGGCTACATATATTTTTGCGTCTTTTTCCATGATATTACAGTACTTCCTCTCTTTATTTCTCCGGTTATTCCGCGGTTTCCTTCAATACCACCGCTTCGGCCTTCGCCAGCTTCAGATCATGCTCTGCCATCAGTCGGCATAATTCTTCATAGCTTGTTTTCTGTGGATTCCATCCGAGAACCGTACGTGCCTTCGTCGGATCTCCCCACAGGTTGACCACATCCGTAGGACGGTAAAAGGCTTCGCTGACCTCTACCACTACCTTGCCGTTGGCCTTATTGATTCCTTTTTCATGAATACCGCTGCCCTGCCATTCCAGCTCGATTCCCGCATAATGAAATGCCAGTGTGGTAAATTCTCTTACGGTATGCTGTACACCGGTGGCAATGACGAAGTCCTCAGGCTTGCCATGCTGCAGCATCAGCCACATACATTCCACATAATCCTTCGCATATCCCCAGTCTCTCTTGGAATCCAGATTGCCCAGATAGAGCTTGTCCTGAATACCGCAGGCGATCCTGCCGGCTGCCAGGGTGATCTTACGGGTCACGAAATTCTCTCCCCTGCGCTCGGACTCATGATTGAACAGAATACCGTTGACTGCGAACATATTGTAAGCCTCTCTGTATTCTTTTACGATCCAGAAGCCATACTGTTTTGCCACCGCATAAGGACTGTAAGGGTGGAACGGCGTATTCTCGTTCTGGGGTACTTCTTCCACACGGCCGTACAATTCCGATGTGGATGCCTGATAGATGCGGCAGGTCTCGGTCAGTCCCACCATACGCACCGCTTCCAGGATACGCAGTACTCCCAGCGCATCCACATCTCCGGCATATTCCGGTGCCTCAAAGCTTACCTGTACATGGCTCTGTGCTCCCAGGTTATAAATTTCATCCGGTCTCACCTCTCCGATGATGCGCACCAGGCTGGTGGAATCTGTCATATCTCCGCCGTGGAGAACGATCTTGTCCTCCCGGATCAAATGATCGATACGACCGGTGTTGCTGATGGAAGATCTCCGGATCAGTCCATGTACTTCATATCCTTTTTCCAGCAGGAACTCTGCCAGATAAGAGCCGTCCTGTCCGGTAATTCCTGTAATTAACGCTTTTTTCATTTTCTATCCTTTCTCTACAGCAAGATTACGGTTGAAACACGATACTGTGTGCACAGGCATCCGCCTTGTCCTGACCGCATAATACTCCGGCAATGGCAAGTCCGAAGGGAATCGATGTTCCCATACCTCTGGACGTGATCACGTTTCCGTCTATCTCCACAGGACCTGCGGTAACCGATGCACCTTCCAGATGGTCTTCAAAGCAGGGATAGGAGCAGGCTCTCTTCCCTTTTAAAATCCCTCTGTGTCCGAAAATGCTGGGAGCCGCACAAATTGCCGCAATATATTTCCCTGCTGCATGGAAAGCATCGATCTGCTGCATCAGAGGTTCGCAGGCCTCCAGATTCTTAGTCCCCTGTCCTCCGCCGGGAAGCACCAGGCAATCATATTGTCCAAAATCCACTTGTGACAAAGTCATGTCTGCAGTCACCGGGATCTTATGTGACCCCATCACCTGTTTTTCCTCCGTAACAGACACCATATCAATGGTCAGACCACATCTGCGGCAGATATCCACTACCGTTAAACCTTCTATTTCTTCAAAACCATTTGCCAGAAAAATTGCTATCTTACTCACGGTTCTACCTCTCTTTCCGTTCCTTTTTCCTGTCGTATCCGGGCTTTATCCCATTTGATTCGCACAGTTATGTTTAGTATACACAATTTGCTGTCGTAATTCAATTCCCAGGGGCAGATATTTACAGAATTCACTGTATTTTCGGGAGAAATCATGTTATACTGAAAAAGTAGTTTTTAGTTTTAGATACAGAAGCGAGGCATTAGTATTATGGAAATCGAGCGAAAGTTTACCCTGAAATCCTTACCCGACAATCTGGAAAGTTATCCCTCTCATCATATCGAGCAGGTGTATCTGAATTATAATCCTGTGGTCAGAGCCAGAAAACAGGATGATGAATATTATCTTACGTACAAAGGCAGTGGCATGATGGCCCGGGATGAAAGCAATCTTCCTCTGAATGAAGAATCTTACTATCATCTGCGCGAAAAAGCCGACGGCAGCATCATCTCCAAGAGACGTTACCTGATTCCGTTAGAACACCCCGGATTCAAAGAAGGATTTCCCACTCCGCCTGCCGATTATTCCCTGACCATCGAGCTGGATGTCTTCGATGCTCCTTTTGCTCCCCTGATCATGGCAGAAGTGGAATTCGGAAGCAAAGAAGCGGCAGAAGCCTTTGTCCCTCCCGCATGGTTTGATAAGGATGTGACTTACTGCAAGGAGTATCACAATTCTTATCTTGCGCTGGAACTGCATCACGCTCCCGAAAATGTATAAAGTTCAAAAGACGCGCCGGCCTTCGCATGAGGCTTGCGCGTCTTTTCTATCATATCACACAACGGTAAAACACTGAATGCTTTCCTTTAACTGATTCACTACATCTGTCAGTTCATCCACTGCCTGTGAAATATCCTTCATCTCCTGTTGTAATCCCTGATTATTGTTTTCTACCACAGACAGTTTTTCCGTGCTGTCTCCCACTACCGTATCCATCTGCGCATTGGCGGCATTAACGTTTTGCAGGACAGTTTGTAATTCATCAATCTTTTGTCCGAACTCATTCATCATTTCATCCACATGATCCGCGGCTTCCTGATAATTTCTTCCGGTGTCCTCCAGTGCATCGTAATCCTTCATGACTCTGGTATTCATAAACTCCAAAAGTCTGGTGGCATTTGCCGAAAGCTCTTCCACGCTCTGCACTACACGGTTGCTGATCTCCTGGATATTATTGGCTGACTCTCTGGAACTGTCGGCAAGTTTACGTATCTCATCCGCAACTACCGCAAATCCTTTTCCCGCCTCTCCGGCTCTGGCTGCTTCGATGGACGCATTTAACGCCAGCAGATTGGTCGTCCCGGCAATTCCCAGAATTTCTTGCGTCAATTCCGTAATCTTGTGGATCTGTCTGCTATTGGCGATAGATTCTGTCATCGTGGTATCGATTTCTTTCATCACAAGCGTTGCTTCCTGTTTGCTCTCTACCGCCATCGTCTTCATCTTTCCGGCTTTCCCTTTGATGTCCGCCGCATAGTCTCGTCCGTCCTGTGCTACCGCAAGCATATTTTCCACCGTATGATCCAATACTCCGGTATCCTGCTGTACCCCACCGATAGCTCCTGTGACTAACTGCATTCCATCAGACATCACCTGCAGATTCTGCGTAGTATTCTCCGCGGTCACATTTACTTTCTCCACATTGGAAATAATATCGGATTGTTTGTCTTCCATGTGTCCGCATCCTTCCGTGACCGCACGGATAATGATCTGCATCTGCGCCACCAGATCATTAATGGCAATTGCCAGTCTTCCCACCTCGTCTCCGGATCTGACGCGGATTCGTCTGGTAATATCTCCCTGGTTGGTGCGGATACCTTCCACCAGTTCATCCACCTGTTTTGTTGCATTTCTCACCGGTCCGATGACCCATATCCGCAGTCCAAGCATAATCAGGATCAGTACCGCAAGCAGCACCAGACTTGCCACAGTAACAATCACCGGTACCCTGGCTGCACTTTGTTCCATCTGTTCCTGTGCTGCCTTCATCTCCTGTTCTGTAATATCTAACATCCGGTTCATATAAGTTTCGATATGTTCATTAAACATCGGAAGATTGGAAGTGGCAGATACATACGCCTGCGTCTTGTTTTCCGCACTGGTCACCAACAGACTTTCTACTGTTTTTCTGTATTTACTTAGTTCTGCAGAAGCACTGTCAAACGCTTCTTTCCGTTCATCGTCTTCGGCAAGCAGACTTCCGAATTCCTTCATCTGCTGCTCCATATCGGTAATATCCTGCAATATTTTATCCGACAGAGTCTCCATAGTCGCATTATTGCTCGTCATTACATGCGTAAGTACCTGTCCGTTAATATAGGAAAATTGTCTGGACAGCTCGGATATTTTCTCCTGTTCCGCCACCTGGCTTGACACGATACTGTTCCCCGTATCTATGACTCCCTGCAATGTCCACACCAATACCCCGACACAGCTCATTGCCGTAATTGCCAGAAGTAGCAATAATGCCATGATCTTGGCCCCGATGCCGATCCCCTTTTTTCGTTTTTCTGCCTTTGGCTTCTCAGATTTTATCTTTTCTGTTTTTGATTTTCCCGTTTCTCTCTTTCCCTTCATCATACACTTCTCCTCCCATGTAACCCAAAAAGGCCGCGGCACAAAAGCACCGGGCCCTTTTTGATTAGATATGTAGAAATTAATTCTTGGCAATTAATTTTCCACCACGTTTGGATACAACATCGAAGATAACTGCTGCCAGAAGTACCAGACCCTTGACTACCTTCTGCATATTCTGATCGACGCCCATTAAGGACATACCGAGGTTGATGACACCCATCAGTACCGCACCGACGATAACTCCGGGTACCGTTCCGGTTCCGCCGTATGCGGAAGCACCACCGATGAAGCAGGAGCCGATGGCATCCATTTCATAGTTCTGTCCGTATGTGGGCTGTGCGGAAGTCATACGTGCGATGGTTACCATACCTGCTAAAGCTGCCAGGAAGCCCATATTCATATATGCCAGGAAGTATACCTTATTGGTATTGATACCGGATAACTTTGTAGCCTTCTCGTTGCCGCCTACTGCATAGAAGTAACGACCTACTGTGGTATTGGAAGTAATGTAACCGTATACCATGATGACGATCAGTACCCAGATCAATACGCTGGGGATACCTTTGTGCTGTGCCAGACGATAGCTGAATGCCAGGATCACTGCTGCGATCACAACGATCTTACCGATCGTGGCGCCAAGGCTGGGGGCTTCATAGCCCTTCTTCACCTTATCTGCTCTGTTCTTTAACTGCAGTACCGCAAAAATCACTGCTGCAATGATGCCTGCAAACACACAGGTCAGATTGATCGGTCCGTTTCCGAAGAAATCAGGGATGTAACAGTCAGCGCCGCCACCGAACAGATTAACGAAAGTCGTGCAATCCTTAATGGATACGGTCATACCCTGTAATACTACGTTGCTCAGTCCTCTGAAAGCCAGCATACCTGCCAGTGTTACGATGAACGGAGGGATTCTCACATAAGCGATCCAGAAGCCCTGGAAAGCACCGATCAAAGTACCGATCACGAACATGATCAGAATCGTCAGCCACATGTTCATCTTCATGTTCACCATGAGGACTGCTCCGATAGCTCCGACGAAACATACTACAGATCCGACGGACAGATCAATGTTACCGCCGGTCAGGATACACAATAACATACCGGTTGCCAGAATGAATACGTATGCATTCTGGGAGATCAAGCTGCTGACGTTCATGGGAAGCAGGATCGCTCCTCCCGTTCTCCATGCGAAAAATGCCGTAACCACGATGAGTACGAGGATCATGGTATATCTTTTAATGAAATCGAGGCCTTTTGTTTTATTCATGCCAATGCTCCTTTCTTACCGGCTGATAATATCTTGGACATGATAAGCTCCTGTGTTGCCTCACTGCCCGCCAGTTCTCCTACTATTTTTCCTTCGTTCATCACATAGATCCGATCGCACATGCCCAGTATCTCGGGCAGTTCGGAGGAGATCATGATAACCGATTTTCCTTCTGCCACCAGTTGATTGATGATGCAGTAAATCTCGTATTTTGCACCGACATCAATACCTCTGGTCGGCTCATCCAGGATCAGGATATCCGGATCCGCAAACATCCATTTTGCCAAGAGTACCTTCTGCTGGTTACCACCGCTTAGGTTACCTACATTCTGTTCTACCGTAGGACATTTTGTATTCAGTTTTTTCTTGTAATCCACAGCTACATTGTACTCTTTGTCTTTATCAATGACCGTATGGCTGCTGACTGCATCCAGATTTGCAAGGGTCGTGTTGATCTTGATCGGATTGCTTAAGATCAGTCCGTTTCCCTTTCTGTCTTCCGTTACATATGCCAGACGGTTCTTAATGGCTTCCTGTACACTGTTCAGATTCACCTTTTGTCCGTTAATATACAGTTCACCGCTGATATTGGAGCCATAGCTTTTTCCGAACAGGCTCATTGCCAGTTCCGTACGTCCTGCACCCATCAGTCCGGAGATACCTACTACTTCGCCCTTTCTGACATTCAGGTTAACGTTATCCACGACCTTACGGTCGGAGTACAGCGGATGATGTACTGTCCAGTCTTTTACTTCCATCCGGACCTCTCCGATGTGCGGCTCTCTCTTCGGGAAACGGTCGGAGATTTCTCTTCCTACCATTCCTTTGATAATACGGCTCTCGGTAATATCGTCTTTGCCCTTTACCAGGGTCTCGATGGTAGAACCGTCACGGATGACTGTGATCTTATCCGCTACATAAGAAATCTCATTCAGCTTGTGGGATATGATGATGGATGTCATTCCCTTTTTCTTCAGTTCCAGCATCAGGTCTAACAGTGCTTTGGAGTCCGTCTCATTTAAAGATGCGGTAGGCTCATCCAGGATCAGCAATTTTGCATTCTTGGCAAGTGCCTTCGCAATCTCTACCAGCTGCTGCTTACCTACACCGATATCTTTTATCAATGTCTGGGGGCCTTCCTTCAGACCTACGGTCTTTAACAGTTCCGCCGCCCTGGCATTGGTTTCATTCCAGTTGATTTTGTACTTATGTCCCCGTTCATTGCCCAGGAACATATTCTCCCCGATGGTCATATAGGGGATCAGCGCAAGCTCCTGATGAATGATAACGATACCTTTTTCCTCACTGTCCTTGATCTTGTCGAATTTGCAGATCTCACCGTTATAGATGATATCGCCTTCATAAGATCCGTAAGGATAAATACCGCTCAGTACATTCATAAGTGTGGACTTTCCTGCGCCGTTCTCGCCTACAAGGGCATGGATCTCTCCTTCTTCCACCTGCAGGTTTACATTGTCAAGTGCTTTTACACCGGGGAATGTTTTGGTTATATTTTTCATTTCCAGTAATATCTTTGCCAATGGTATCCCTCCCAAGTCTTGTTTCCACATTATCTAATCAAACATTTATCATTTTTCTTGCTTTCCCATGAATACAGCAGGCGGGAAACGCCCGCCTGCCGTAAGGATCCGAACGGATCCGTATTTTTATGAATTACTGTAAGTCTGCCTCTGTATAGTAACCGGAATCGATGAGCAGCTCTTTGTAGTTGCTTGCGTCAGCGAATACGGGCTCGCACAGATAGGAAGGAATAACGCCGGTACCATTGTCATAAGTTGTGGTATCGTTTACAGGTGCCTCGCCGCCCTTCATGACAGCGTCTACCATCTCTACAACCTTGGATGCCAGAGTACGGGTATCCTTGAAGATAGACATGGACTGCTTGCCGGAGATCATGTTCTTAACGTTGGGCTTATCACAGTCCTGACCGGTAATGATGGGCCACTCGCCGGTGTAGTTAGCTTCCAGAGAGTTGGTAACACCAAGTGCGGTAGAGTCATTGGAGCACAGAACTGCATCCAGCTTGGTTCCGTCTGCATAGTTAGCGGAAATGATAGCATCCATTCTGGACTGAGCGGTCTCTGTAGACCAGTTAGCGGTTGCAACGGTTTCGAAATCGGTCTGTCCGGATTTCACTACCAGCTTGCCTGCATCAATGTAGGGCTGCAGAACATCCATAGCACCACCGAAGAAGAATCTTGCATTGTTGTCACCGGGGTCACCGGTTACTAACTCAATGTTGAAAGGTCCTGCTGCGTTGTCCAGATCCAGCTGGTCTCTGATGTATTCACCCTGCTTGGTACCTACCATGTAG
>JBNMHS010000058.1:0-16184 GCA_050872885.1 Acetatifactor sp. | reverse complement strand
CAGCGGAGAGAGTGGGATTCGAACCCACGCGCCCTTGCGGACAAACGGTTTTCAAGACCGCCTCGTTATGACCACTTCGATATCTCTCCGAATGTGTGTCGTCTGTGTCTCACCTGACGACAAAAGCTATTCTAACAAAAAGGAGTATTATTGTCAACACATTTTTACACAATTTTTAATTTATATTTTTTTGATGTAGAAAAGCCCCATTTTATCAGTATTTGAGGCTTTTCCTTTTTTCGTAAAGATACAGTATTTTCTATAAATTGTTTCCGACAGTTCAAAATTGTTACAACTATTTATACAAATTTATTATCAGCCGTTTTCTTTCCCGCAAGGTAGAGCTCCCAATCCGTCATATGCTTCTCCATATTAGTGATGAGAACCACTTTACTGTCCCTTTCCGAATACGTTACTTCTCGCTGCCATTGATAAAAATGCGGTCCGTCTCCCAGATTACGGACATATCCCATCAGACGTTTCAGGCAAAAAACTGTCTCCCCGACATCCGTAAGGCAATCATTGGCATAGAAGCCACTCCATTTTCCGTGTTCTCTGTCTCTCATGGAAATATCAGCCTCCTCAAAAGCTTCTGCTGCATCTCCCAAGAGGAAAAACGCCTTTTTATATTGCTTTTGACTATAAGCCCGAAAAGCTTTTGCGAATAAAATGCATCCACGCAGGCAATGCCGGTGTATTTTTATCTGTAGTACCAGAAAATCCTTCCATAGTTCGTTTTCTGTAACACGCCCGCATCTGTCGGATAATGCTTCCACTTCAGAAAAAGCGTTGCTGCATTTTCCCTCAAACCACGCCATCTGTTCTCCGAAGGTATCTTCTCCGGCACACCAGAACAATTCTTTCACCGGCTCTGTGGCTCCATCTTTCATCCAGCCGCAGACAAAATCACGAACAGTATAGTTATAGAATTGTTCCCCTGCATGTTCATCTTCCCTGTCTCCGAAAGAAATCATTACTTCCGGATAAGTCCGGATGCACGCTTCCATATCCGCAAGCTGCTCCTGTGTACAGCCGTCACAGTAATATTCTCTCACATATGCTTTCCTGTGCTCCGGAGCGGATAAGTAATCTTTCTTCCATAGATTTGCAATAAAGGAAAGCGGATATACATGAGGTTTGATGTTGGATGCATTAATGGGCCACAATTCTGTAATTCCATGTGTCATAGCATCTGTAAGTTCTCTTTCTACGAATTCCATGGAATTCGGCAGCATAGTAATATGGTTTGCTGCCTGCAGATCATAGAATGACACGTGATAGTAAGTTCCATGATGCCACTGTTGTTCCTCTCTCCCGGGCAATGCCGGGATCCTCGGATTATGATTCCCCTGGCGTCTGGACACCATCTTACCGTAACCGTTATCTCCCCAGACCAGGATCACATCTTCCGGAATCTGAAGGCAACCCTCTCTGTACAGCTCCAGGATTTCTCCATACAGATTTGTGCAGAATACAGCGTCAGGAATCTGTTCCCGTACCATATCATACTGTTTTTTCATGATGCTGCTGATCAGTGCCCCTCGTTTTTCCTGTGTGTCAAAGGCAGGATCATTCTCCCAGAATGGTGTATCTCCCTGACCGCGGAATCCGATGTTCCAGACGACCTCTTCCTCTTTCTGCCTTTCGATGGAGGTTTTCCAAAGATGTTCAAACAGGTCTGCATGTTTTAAGTAGGAGGGTTCCAGATCCGGATATGCCCGCAGAAACATTTCCGCCCCCAGCGGTTCCGCATGATGATGCGTGACCATCAATCCCATAGCAGATGCGATCGGAGCATAGATCTCTGCATTTTTGTCCGTTCCGGGGATTACCAGATTGCCTCCACAGCGAAGCAACGCCTCGAACACCATTTCCCAGGGATATTCCCTTGATACTCCCGCATCCCACCTGTTGATAAGGACTTCATCATTGATGAACCAGCCGCGGTATTTGATCCGGTACGGTTCCGGCTGATAGCAGCCGCAGGGGATCTCCACATAATGTTTTCTCTCCGGCTGCCGGTCATTCCAGAACCAGAACGGAAGAATTCCCAGGTATTTTTCACTTAACAGATTGAGTGCATAAATAAAGGAACGTGGTTCTGATCCATGGATCACAATTTCTTCTTCCGTTACCTCTATCTCGTACTGTTCTCTGCCCAGTTCTTTTTTCCGTAAAACGATAACGCCCTTTTCCATACCGGAGGATAGGAATGTCATCAAAAGGTCTCTTCGAAAGCGCATACATGCTTTTTGTATTGCTGTGCTCTCTCCTGCTTCATTTTTTATATCGATACCGGCATTTAATCTAAAGTTTGCCATGCTCTTCATCCATCCTTAAATCTTTCTGTTTGCAGATTTCATTTTCCGGTATCATTATATATTCTCGTATTGTGATCCACAATGCGCAAAAAAACCTGTTTCACTGACAAAATTTGTCCTTGAAACAGGTTCTTATTTGCTTTCGGCAATCAATCAAAGCTTCAGATCATCAATCAGAAGATCCGCATAGATTCCACCGATCTCTTTCAATCCCTTCGCTATCAGCGAAGCAAAATTCACCGCGCCGTCATAACGCAGGTGCGTATTATCCTCAGATTTCTCCGGGTGTGTTTTGTATTCTCCCTCCGGAAAATACATGTACCAGCGTCTGCTGTTCTTCTCGCCGGCCTTTTTCAGTTCCATGCGGCTCATACTGTACAGATCCACCAGCGGTACATTATTCTTCTCAGCCGTCTGCTTCATCGCAGCCACATAGTCGGAATGTGCACCGATTCCTAAATGTTTCTCATCCATGAAACATCTGCGCTCCAAAGGCGTGATCAATACAGGATAAGCACTGTGGTCTCTGGCTACACGGATAAAAGTCTCCAGATTCTCCATATAAGTAGAAAACGGTTCCGTGTATCTGGTGGGATCCTCTTTCTTTTCATCATTGTGTCCGAACTGGATAAACAGGAAGTCTCCCGCACTGATCTGCTGCTCTATGGCTTCTAATCTCCCCTCGTCCATAAAGCTTTTGGTGCTTCTGCCGTTCTTAGCATGGTTGCATACCTGATACTCATTTTTAATAAATAAAGGAAATACCTGACCAATGCCGGTCTGCGGATAGGTCGTGTAATCATTGGTCTGGACTGTGGAATCAGCAGCCCAAAAAATCTTGTTCATTTCTGCCCTCATTTCTGCGCTTCCCCTGCGCATCTTTTCTCGCGGAATTACCCGCATATACAACACAAGGGAAACCGAAGTTTCCCTTGTCTAAATCTAAAACCGGTGTGAGAAGAAAATCACTCCTTAACGGCACCGATATTAACACCCTTTACGAAATACTTCTGCAGGAAAGGATACAATGCCATGAAAGGAAGGATTGCACATACGATTGCTGCATAGTACAGGGTATTCTGGGATACCGCATACTGTGTGGTAGGGGTATCACCATCCATGATCATATTACGTAACTGATACTGGAAGTTAACCTGATCAGGATCGGTAATATAGATCTTAACGGTAGAATAGTCATTCCATACGGTAACTGCGAACATCAGACCGATGGAAGCCAAAGCTGCTTTGGACAGAGGAAGCACGATCTTGAAGAAGATTCCCATAGGGGAACATCCGTCGATCTCGGCTGCCTCAAACAGGCTGGCAGGAATTCCTTCGAAGAAGTTACGCATCAGAACCAGGTTGTACACGTTCATACCATGTTTTACAACCAGGATCCACATGCTGTTAACCAGGTGTAACTGCTTCATTACCAGGTACTCGGGGATCATACCACCGGAGAAGATCATGGTAAACAGAAGGAAATATGCGAAGAAGTTACGTCCGGGCATATCAAACTGGATCAGTACATAACCACCCAGGGTGGACAGCAGCAGACCAAGGAAAGTACCAAGTACCGTAGTCAGTACGGAGTTGATGAAGGGTCTGTACAGTCTCTGGGTATGAATGATAGTTTTATAACCATCTAATGTAAAATCGTGCGGCCACAGTCTGAACTGGTATACACCCACAGCGTTGAAGGAGTCTACTACTACCTTCCAGATAGGTACCAGAACCAGGAGGCCGATGATAATAAATACGATGTAGTTAACGACATCGAAAACATGAATTTTTTTCTTAGGTTTACGATAAGCTGTCTTTGCCACAATAATACCTCCTATACAATGCCACGGCCACGGGTCTTCTTACTTGCCCAGTTACATACTAATACCAGTACACAACCAACTAAGGACTTGAAGAGACCTACTGCAGTAGAATAACCATAGTTCGGCAGAGCGATTGCGAATGTCTGACGATAAATATAAGTAGAAATAACATCAGATACGCTGTATACCGCATTGTTGTACAATACGAATACGGACTCGAACATGTTCATAACCTTAGCAAGGTTCAGAATCAGTACGGTGATGATGGTGTTAGCCAGTGCAGGCAGAGTTACGTAACGCATCTTCTGCATACGGGTTGCGCCATCGATATCAGCTGCTTCATACAACTCAGGGTTAATACCAGACAGAGTAGCCAGGAAAATAATGGTTCCCCAACCGGTCTCTTTCCAGATATTAATAATGTAGAAGATCGGTCTCCACCATGCAGTGTTTGCCAGGAAATAAATACTCTTGGCATCCGGTGCAAGAATGCCCCATTCACGCAGCAATCCGTTTACCAGACCGGTAGAGGAAGGAGACAGGAACAAACTGAAGATAGATGCAACTACTGCCCAGGACATAAAGTGAGGCAGATATATAATAGTCTGCAAAGTTTTCTTTGCAAAGAGATTTCCCATTTCATTTAAGAAGATTGATACAACTACCGCAGTAAAAGTAGTGATCAACAGCTTCATAATACTCAGTTCCAGTGTGTTCTTGAACGCAATCCAGAACGCATCTGTTTTAAACATATTTTGGAAATGCTTTAATCCGACAAATACCGGAGCACCTACGGGCTTGTAATCATAGAATGAATAACGAATACCAAGCATAGGCCAGTAATACATAATCAAAATGAATATAAATACAGGCAGGAACATTACATAGTAACCTCTGTTATTCCAGATTCGAAGACCCAGAGGCTTATGACGTACTTCTACGCCGGTGGATGTGGTGATTTTCTTTTTCTTGCTCATACCATCCCTCTTCCTTTCAACTTCATCTCACACATTCTTTTCTCTCTAAAATATCCTGCCCCGTGGTCTTTGCATCCCAACGGGACAGGATAGTTATATCATGGTTTTGTAGCTTTTGCTACATTTTTCGACGTTTTACGTTCGATTACTGTGCATTCAGCTCAGTTAAGATCTGGTCGATAGTTCCGCCTACTTTGTTTACATACAGATCCTGCATAGCAGTATCAACATCGCCACCATCGATTACTACAGCACTGATAACGTTAAGCTTAGCATCGTAGATGTTACCGGACTCGTTGGTGTAGGTCTCAGAAGTAGGAGACTGAGGAGCATCCTTGCAGTTCTCGGTGAAGAACTTGTTACCTTCTGCAGCCAGACTGGAGATATCGTTAAATCCGTTGTCCAGAGAACATACAACCAGAGCGGGATCCATAGCGTTCTTCTTCCATACAGAGTTAGGATCGTTAGGAGACTGCTTTAAGTGGAACTCACCGTCAGCGTACTCGTAGCTCTTCTCTTTGTCAGTACCAGCATTGATGGTAAAGGACTCAGCCTTGGTAGACCAGTGAACATCTTCTGCACCGTAGGTCCACAGAGTCTGAACCTTGTCGCCATCCATCATAGTCTCGATGAATGCATCGAAGATAGCCTGCTCACGAGAGTCATCGCCATCACCGTCATCAATGATAACCCATACAGGAGCTTCTCTGTTCAGGTAAGCGCCAACCTCAGCGATAGGAGCCAGCTCAACCAGATTCTCGTCTACACCGTTCTTAACCAGGTTATCGGTCAGAGTCTGATACCAGGAACCTGCCCAGTAAGTGAACACACCTGCGGAACCGGACTGATCGTTGGAGAACCATTTTTCACGTGCAATCTTCGTGGTATTAGTAAAGGTTTCAGGATCAATTACACCATCCTGATATGCCTTCTGTAATCTTAACAGAGCCTGCTTGGTAGCATCGGTCTGGAATCCATCGTACCAGGTACCGTTGTCATCCTGCAGAATTGCGGGATAAGCATCCTGCCAGAACTCAGGCAGATAGTTAATATAAGGAGCTTCGTTTCCGATGAAGCCAGCTGCTGTAACACCATAGGTATCACCGTCTACGCCGTTGCCATCGGGATCGCCGTTGTGGAATGCTAACAGCATGTTGTAGTAATCATCATAAGTCTTGATGGAGGAAGCGTCGATACCAACTGCATCCAGCCATGCCTGCTTAACGTAGGTAACACATCCATTACCATAAGTAGGAGCGAAACCATACAGATGACCTTCCTCATCCTTCAGGTTCTCGTTAATCTCAGGCAGAATCATATGAGACTGGAACTTAGCGTTTGCATATGCATCGGACATATCCCACAGCAGACCGGTAGGTGCATACTGCTTGAACATATCTGCGCTCATGATCATAACATCGGGGTAGTCACCGCCTGCGAACAGACGACCTACAGCATCGGTATAACCGGAGTGATCCAGCTGCTGGATGTTCATCTTAATAGGATGACCGATCTCTTCGGATACTGCATCTTCCCACTGCTGAACGAATTCAGCCTGGCCGTTATCAACGGTTGCGGTCAGAGTACCATTAACTACTACGTTAATCTCCTCAAGGTTGTAAGCTTCGGTGGAAGCTGCTTCGGTAGAAGCTGCTGCGCTGTCAGTTGCTGTTGCTGCGCTGTCGGTAGATGCTGCAGGAGCATCGTTGCTGCTTCCGCATGCTGCTAAGGAAGCTACCATAGCAGATGCTAAAAGTACGGATAATACTTTTCTCTTCATTTCTTTCCTCCCTAAAATTTGGAATAATGATTTGTCATGGGGGTCATTCCCTTGACTTGCCCTCACCTTACCATCTGACATACAGAAAAACAAGTTACAATTTTTGCGTTCGGGTGCAAATTTTGACAACCGTTTCTGCAAACCCTCGATTTTACTGCATTTCTGTAAGAGCTTACATATTGTTTTTTTTATGCAAAACTGTTACAATGTACATAATTTGTTCGGTATGTTTATGATTTAAAATGGTTTCAGGAGATAGAATTAATGATTTTACACAGAAAAAGCACGCAAAATGATACAGATTACACAAGTCATAACAGCACATTAATGCTGAAAATGGTAACCTCTTACAGTATTTTCCTGCTTATTATCCTTGTTTTGTTCATCTTTTTATATCGTTCTACGATAAATAACGCCCGTGATTCTTATGACCAGCAGAACGAAACGACTCTGGTCAGCAACGCCGAGCTGTTTGAAAGCGATCTTAACATCATGGAAGTCTATTGCAGACAGCTTCTGCAGAACGACACATTCCGGAAAGTCATGAATTATCAGAATACTTTCTATCCTTTTACAGATCTGGGCAATGAATTACAGAACTCTCTTGCTACCAATGTATATGCGGAAGCACTGCTTCCGTTAAAAGAGTCCTTTGTCTATTTCCCGGATACGGATTATATACTGAATCCTACCTATTTTATATCTGCCAAAAGGTTCTATAACTGGATTCAGAAATATCCTGCTTCCGAAAAGGATCTGTGGTACTCCTATATGACCGAGCCGGCATACACGAACCGTTTCCTTTCCATGGACAGGTTTATGCCGAATTACAGTGAAAAGTACTATATGTATATTGTGGATCTGAACGATCTGTACTATATGGATGCCCATGCTAAGGTCTGCTTCATCTTCGAGCAGGATAAAATGGCAAACCTGTTCGACTGTGTGCAGATGGACAGCAATAATTTCCTCATTGCAGCCGACGAAGAGGATTCCCTGGTACTCTCGATCAATGCTCCGGACAGCATATCCTTGGAGTCCCTCGGATCTTTGGACTTTAACAAGGGATATGCCGAGCTTTCCCTGAACGGTCAGAAGCTCACCATAGGCAGATACGTTTCGGATAACACTAGTTATTCATACTATTTCAGCTTTCCTTCCTACAGAGCTGCCGCAGGATTGGGCGGGACACAGCTGCTTTTCATTTTCTTTGCCATGGTGGCTCTGCTGACCGGCGGTTCTCTGGTATATTATTTTTCCCGCCGCAATGTCCGCCCTATCATCGAGCTGGGGCAGGAGTTGCAGACAGCCGTGGAAGTACAGAAAAATCTTCAGGAGGTCGTAGACAGTCAGCGTCCGATCATCTGTACCTCCTATGTACGGCAGCTTTTATCCGGTACCGCGACTTCGGAAGATGAAGTATCCTATATGGAGAACTATCTGGGAATTGCTGATTCTTCTTATTATAATGTGTTATACATCGTGTACTATAACAACTTCGGAGACAATACGGAAACCACACTTCCCGGCGGCGTCGAATCCGTGGAAGAACTGGAGAAGATCATAGAAACAGCCCTGGAGAATTTCTTCGGTACACCGCTGTTCTATTTCAGCCCTTCCGACCGTACGTACTCTGTGTTGCTTCATTGCTCTGAGGAAGAAGAAAAAGACCTGATCCTGAAGATCAACAACTGTATCCTGCGGTTGCACGACTATCTGCTGGATACTTATGACATCTGGCTCTTTGCCGGAATCGGACGTAATACCGATTCTCTGATGAACGTATGGGAATGCTATCAGCAGGCTTCCGAGGCAGTAAGCTATACCACGAAGAATTACATTTTCTTCCCGTATGAATTCATTAAGAAGGATTCCAACGTGTTCTATTATCCGCCGGAGATCTCCACGAAGCTGATCCACTTCATCTCCACGGGCAATACCCCACAGGTGCTGGAGCTCTTCAACCTGATCCATCAGGAGAACATTGAAGAGCGTTCCCTGCCGGTCAATCTGTTGAAGTATCTGCTGTCGGATATCCGTAACACCTTGCTGAAGGCAAGATTTGCACTGCCCCAGGATGCGGATCCGGAAGCAGTAAAGGTATTGGACGAACGTTTCAACGAGCACCTGACCTTCAAGCTGTGTGAAGATCTGGCGCTGTCCCTGTGTAATCTCTTCGGCAATAAGGAGGATGACAACACCTTATCCGCTACTATTGAGAAATATATTAAGGAAAATTATAAGGATCCCTCTCTGGGATTGAACAAGATCTCCGATGAGTTCCAGATCTCGGAGAGTTATTTCTCGCATATGTTCAAGGAAAAGACCGGTGTGAACTTCTCCACCTATCTGGAAAATATCCGTATGACGGAGGCCGCCAGACTGATCAAAGAGACCGATATCAGCCTGAACGAACTGTATATTGCTGTAGGATACAATAATTCCAACACCTTCCGCCGTGCATTCAAGAAGGTATACGGTGTGACACCAAGTGCCATGCGGGAAAAATAGACATACGGAAGCATAAAAACAGCCGGGACATTCCGGAGGAATCAATCCTCCAGAAATGCCTCGGCTGTTTTCATATCTTCCGGTGTTGTGATCTTAATATTCCGATAGGAGGCTTCTACAAGCTTCACTCTCGTCTCGGTAAACAATTCCACCACACTGGCATCATCCGTTACCTGTATTCCCTGCTCCTGCATCTTGGGAAGGCGCTTTTTCAGTCTCTCATACGCCTGCAGGATCAGGCTGGTCTCAAATACCTGCGGTGTCTGGATATTCCAGACGGTCCTGCGGTCCGGTGTCGACAGTGCGAAGCCTTCTCCATCACTGATCTTCACGGTATCCTTGCTCTGTACGGCTGCCGCGCAGGCCTGATACTGTACAGCCGCCGCGTAGGTATCCTCCAATATTTTCTCTGTCAGAAAAGGTCTGGCACCGTCATGTATGAATACATAACCATGTTCGTTAGGTACTTTCATATGTCCGTCTGCGATCAGCTGCAATGCTCTTCCTACGGACAGATACCGTTCCGCTCCTCCTGAAGTAATGATATTGACCTTGGTGAAGCGGTATTTCTGTACGATTTCTTCCCTGACATAAGGGATATCCTGTTCCGCCGTCACCAGGATGCAGTCATCGATGATCGGTGATTCCTCTACCGCATGCAGTGCATACCAGATCAACGGCTTTCCTTTTAACGGAAGAAACTGCTTGGCAACTGCTGACTGCATGCGGCTTCCGCTGCCCGCCGCCAGTATGATGGCGGTACATCTGGGCTTTCCGCCGTTCTTTTCCAGCTCCTGATCGTACTCTTCCTCTTTTTCTGTTCTGTTTGTTGTATAATCTTCTGTCAGATTTCTGTCCTGTGCTACTCTGTCTACCATATTCCGTCTGTCTCTCTTTGAAATCTTTATTTTAATTCTTACCGCTCGCCCAGTTTCAGGTTCGGTACTGCATTCAGATCGTAACCGCTGCGGACACCTTTGATATACTCATAGTATCCCGCAACACCGATCATTGCAGCATTATCCGTACAGAAAATGGGGGATGGATGATAAAATGCGATATTCCGCTTTCCGCATTCCGCTTCAAACGCTGCCCGTAAGGAAGAATTGGATGCCACGCCTCCGGCAATGGCGAATTTGTTCAGGCCGTACGCCTTTACCGCATGCAGGGAATGGCTTACCAACACATCGACTACAGCCTTCTGGAACGATGCAGCCACATCTGCCTGACATATCTCCTCTCCTTTCATCTGACATCCGTTCAAATAATTCAATACCGCGGATTTCAGACCACTGAAGCTGAAATCATACTCATTCTCTGCCACTGCCGCTCTGGGGAAATGAATCGCATCCGGATTGCCCTCCTTCGACACTTTGTCGATCTTAGGTCCACCGGGATATCCCAGTCCGATTGCCCTGGCCACCTTGTCAAAAGCCTCTCCCGCCGCATCATCTCTGGTCCGTCCGATGATCTCGTATTCTCCGTAATCCTTAACTACTACAAGGTGGGAATGTCCGCCGGAAGCCACCAGACAGATAAACGGAGGTTCCAGCTCCTTGTTCTCTATGAAATTCGCACTGATATGTCCCTCAATATGATGCACGCCTACCAGTGGAATACCGGTAGCAAAGCTGATGGCTTTCGCCTCGGAGACTCCGACCAAAAGCGCTCCCACCAGTCCGGGACCATAAGTCACCGCAATGGCTGTAATGTCTTCCAGTGTCACATGTGCATCCGCAAGTGCCTGCTCAATGACCTGATTGATTTTCTCGATATGTTTACGGGAAGCGATCTCCGGTACTACACCGCCGTATAATGTATGTAATGCGATCTGTGAAGAAATGACATTGGAAAGTACTTCTCTGCCGTTTTTCACCACGGAAGCCGCCGTCTCATCACAGGAACTCTCGATTCCAAGAATATAAATATCTTTTTGTTTTTCTGTCTCTGCCATTTTTCTGCCTACTTTGCTTTTAATCATTCTGTGACTGTTCCAGATTGTTATTCACCTGATCCGCTGTCTCCCAGCCATAGATCCTCCACTTGCGCTTCTCGTCCCTGCGCAGCAGATAGACCAACATCGTCGAGGTCTTTTTTCCGTTTTCCGTCATGCCGTATCCGCAGGAGATCCGTGCAAAGGAGTAGCCATCGGCTGTATAATAATCTACATTGGTGCTGTTTGCAAGAGAAACACTTGTTATTTTTCTCTTGTTGTCCTTATAATTTTTGATTTCACCCTGTAAACGGATCAAATAGGTGTCCTCTTCGTTATTCTCACGAAGCTCTTCATCAAACAGCTGCAGCGATTTTTTCCCTAATTCCTGAATCTCTTCGTTAGTACAGTCTTCATTATAGAAGCATTTGATCAGGTCATTATAATACTTGATCACTTCCTTGGGTGTAGCCGGATAATTATTGTTCAGGTCTCTGGAAAGCGCCGTGTCCACTTCCGACATGACTGCTTCCTGCTGCTCCGTCCGGTTTTTCCCCGACAGGTAGGAATAGTATCCCACTACCAGAACAATGAGGAAGATCAGGAAAATAGTAATTTTCGTCATGGACGTGTTGTTTTTTTTCATATTTTCCTACTCCTCTTCGTCAAAGTTCAGTTCCATGGTCCAGCCGTCCTTCGCCGCATATGCTGCCGGAAAGATCTTGCGGACATCGTCCATGAATTCTTCCGGTCTTGTCATGGACGGACTGTAATGGGTCAGCCACAGTTTCGGTGCTCCCACCTCTCTGGCGATCTTCGCAGCCTCGTACATGGTCATATGCTTATGTTCTCTGGCCTTCGCCAGCTTGTCCGGCTCTCCGTACATGCCTTCCAGAATCAGCAGGTCCGCTCCCTGTGCATTCTGACGGATGCTCTCGGTCGGACGGGTATCGGTGCTGTAAGTCACCTTGAGCCCCTTACGCTCCGCTCCCAGTACCATATCCGGAGTGTAGATGCGTCCGTCTTCTTCCAGAGTCTCTCCCTTTTGCAGGCGGTTCCAGAATTTCATGGGAATCCCCTGTTCTATGGCTCTGTCCTTATCAAACCGGCCGGCGCGGTCGATCACGCAGTTGTAGCCGTAGCAGAGCACATTATGATTGACTTTGAAAGCTTCCAGGCGGAAGCCTTCAAAAGAAAAAGTCTGCGCATTCTCTGTGATTTCCATGCATTTCACTTCAAAAGGAAGCTCCGGTGCGATCACTCTCAGAGAAGCTACCACCTTCGTAAGCCCTTTGGGTCCGATCAAAAGCAGCGGTTCCGTGCGCTCTGCATTTCCCATGGTCAAAAGCATTCCCGGCAGACCGCTGATATGATCCGCATGAAAATGGGTAAAGCAGATAATATCGATGGGATTCGGGCTCCAGCCTTTTTCCCGCATAGCGATCTGCGTACCTTCTCCGCAATCTATCAAAATGCTTTTCCCATTATAACGCATCATCAGGGAAGTCAGCCATCTGTAAGGCAGCGGCATCATTCCTCCTGTTCCCAATAAGCAAACGTCTAACATCTTTCCTCACAATCTGCTGTCTGCACAGCATCTTATTATCCTGTTACGGCAATATCATTATAAAAGTTCTGTCTCCGGCAGTTCCTCCACCGGAATGCGAAACGACCCGATCCATCTGTCGTAGCAGTCTTCGCACAGATCAAAGGTATGTCTTATGCCATCTTTTCTGCTGAAATAGCCAAAGCGGACATCCGCCGCATAATACCCTTCCCGGATGATCTCATTTTCTACTTTCAGCTCCCTGCCGCAGTCATTGCATATTACCTGTTTCAATTTACCGTTTTCTTCTTTTCGCATCTTACCTTCCACCTTTCTGACTGTAAATGTTACGTTTCCATCCTTTATTATAATGGATAATCCGCCGGATGGTGGTGGTAATACTTGTTAACGGCGCCACATGATCATGGCATCTTCTGTCGGCTTCTCGTAAAATCTTGGACGGATTCCTTCGGATACGAACCCGAACTTCTCATATAAACGGATCGCCGCCGCATTGCTCACTCTGACTTCCAGAGTATACGCCGTGATTCCTCTCTCAGCCCCCAGACGCAGCAGTTCTTCCAGCATTTTACTGCCTACCCCCAGGTTCCGGTACTCCGGTGCCGTCACGACATTATCAATGTTCCCCTCATGAAAACTGTCTGTCAATCCGGCGCAGCCTGCGATCCGGCCGTCCACCTCTGCCACAACATACAGACAATAGTCTCTCGTCAGAAGTCCTCTGAAATCTTCTGCCGACCATGGCATGCTGAAAGAGGCAGCTTCGATCCGGCTCAGTTCGTCGATATCCGTATCCTGCAGCAAGCGTACTTCTATCTTCATGCCTGTGCCTCTTTGGCGGCAGCGGATCTTTCCTGTTCCTCGCGTTCCCGCTCTGCCTGGCTCTTGCGCAGATATTCCGGTTCGTGTTCCGCCGCTGTTACCGTTCTGCCCTGTGCATAGTAGATGGCTCCCAGCGAAGCCACGCTGGCAGCACGCTGCCTGTTATTGGCTGCCGGAGCGAAAGAACAGGGGACTTGCAGCTTCTGCAGGATCTGCTCGCGGTATACCGGTACCCCATCGCCGAGGAAGATCACTTCCCGGCCCAGTCGATTCAATTCTTCTGCCAGCTCGTCCACCGCAATGGCACACTGTTCTTTTATACCATGCATCTCAAGCTGCTGTCCGGTACCTGCCTTTTCCGCATTCTCTGCTTTACGGAACTCATAGATCCCGGTATATACCTGATTTCTTCTGGCATCCATAATGGGACATACCAGCTTGTCCGTCCCCCAGAGGTTAAAGGCAAGACCTTCCAAAGTCGGGACTTCTACCAGCGGGAGATTCAATGCCAGTCCCAGCCCTTTTGCGGTTGCAGCTCCGATCCGGAGTCCTGTAAAAGAACCGGGGCCCGCAGAAATAGCGATTGCATCAATGGTGTGAAGATCCAGATCGATCATCTGACGGATCTCATCCAGCATCGGCAGCAATGTCTGGGAATGGGTCTTTTTATAATCTGTAGTGTATTCTGCGATCAGGACATCATCCTCCACAACTGCGGCGCTCGCCACCAGTCCGGAACTGTCCAATGCTAATATCTTCATACTGTCGTCATCTCCTCAATAGTGATCCGTCGATAGTCAAATCCCTTCTCCAGATCCTTTTCTATGGTCACCTGACGGTAATGTTCCGGCAGGATCTCTTCGATCAGATTCGCCCATTCGATCAGGCAAAGTCCCTCACCGTAAAAGCAGTCCTCGTATCCGATCTCTTCCATCTCTTCCACATCGCCGATGCGGTAAACATCAAAATGGTAAAAGGGCATGCGTCCTTCCTCGTAGATCTGTACAATGGTAAAAGTAGGGCTGTTCACCGGTTCCGTGATTCCAAGTCCATCCGCCACTCCCTGGGTAAATACCGTCTTGCCGACCCCCAGATCTCCGATCAGGGTATACACCTGTCCGGGAAGCGCTTCTCTTCCGATCTTCTGTCCCAGTGCGAAGGTCTCTTCTGCACTATGAGACTCTATAATTTCTTTTTTGCTGTCTGTGTTACCTGTTGTCATTCTTATTACACTTTCCTATATTTATGTAATGCCAAAGTTCATTCTCGTCAGCTGCGGATCTTCACCTTTGCTGGAGGCATATGTGTGGAAATCATTTCGATAACATCCGTTGTTTTATCCTGCATCTGGCTTTTTGGAAAAATCGTTGCATTGTTTTTGGCTGTATATACAATAACACTTCGTCCGGTAGACACTGCCTTCAGACAGTCTTCCCATTTCTGACAGGTCGATGTCTCCCCCTGGGAAATGGTGATTCCGTTCTCGTCCAGCACATAGTGCAGCGGCTCCTTGAATACCGGACTGTCAGCAACTTGTTGTTTACTTTTAATGAATAGTGTCCAGGGAAGATATAACAGGATCACCACTCCCAGGATCAGATAGATCCAATACTGTCTGGAAATACCTACGATAATCCCCAAAGCCCCGATCACCGCCCCCAGAAGTCCGGAAATACTGTTATAGCTGTGCCGCAATAAAAAGTCGTATAAGTCCCCCGATGTAATCTTAACATCTAATTCTACCATATGAATTCTTTCCTTATATAATATTAAAATAAATATAATGATGAGCCACGCCGATACAGGCATAAATCCCGGATATCCATCCCACAATATGCCGGCAACGCGCAAGATTGCATACTACAAAAATCATTATAAATTTTTTCCTTTAAAAAAGCAAGTAAAGAACCGCAGGGATTCCAATATCCGGTTCCTGCGGTTCCTTATTTATCCATATTTATTTAATTGCGTTTTAACTTTTATCTTCTATTCATGTCGCAAAGCTTCTATGGGACTTAATTTTGCTGCCTTTTTCGCCGGATAGATTCCGAAGAAGATACCCACCGCCGATGAAAACAGGCTGGCTCCCAGCACCGTTCCCACACTTACCTTTGCGGTAAATCCGATCAGACTGCAGATACCGAAGGCTCCTGCCACACCGATGAGGATACCGATCAGTCCTCCCAGCAGGGTAATGATGGCGGATTCCGACAAAAACTGCAGCAGGATGGATCCCGTCCGTGCTCCCAGGGAGTTGCGGATACCGATCTCTCTGGTACGTTCCGTTACGGATACCAGCATGATATTCATAACGCCGATACCGCCTACCAGCAGGGAGATGGCGGCCACGAATACTACGAAAATGGTGATATAGCTTAAGATCTGATCCATCTGACTCATGTAGTCATTAAAGTTTTCCACGCCAATCAGGTTTTTCCCTCTGACAT
>JBNMHS010000057.1:0-16772 GCA_050872885.1 Acetatifactor sp. | reverse complement strand
GCGTTGGAAGAAGCCTGTGTCAGACCTCTGATCTGCTTTCTCATCTTCTCACTGATGGACAGGCCTGCTGCATCATCAGCTGCACGGTTGATCTTGTAACCGGAAGACAGTTTCTCAGTGGACTTTGCCTGAGAAGCGGTGGTGAGACCTAACATTCTGTTAGAGTTCATAGCTGTAAGATTGTGTTGTACTACCATAATAATTACCTCCTTGTATTACTGCCACAATTCCTTTTGTGTCAGTGTGGGTATCCGTGGTTTCTGATTTTCCGGCGGTTCTGACGAACCTACCGTTTCTCTTCTGCCTCGAATACTTACATGAATTGTTATTTTTTATAGTAACCGGAGTAGGAACTTCCCTGTCGGGCCCTGACAGATACGTTCTTCCTCCGATTATTACCGTGGAAAAATTAGTGTTTGTCCGCGTTTCCTCTGGTGATGATGACATTGGATTTCTTGCGGTATTTCTCCGGATGCTCTTCTTCCGCATAATATTTGGGAAGCTTGGCTCTCTCTTCCGGATCTGTGATCCGGTTCTCCAGTACCGTACTTCTTACGATGTTTACCTCTTTCGGTGCATCGATCATGATACGGAGATGGTTCTTGGTACCTCCTAGGAACACGATTTTGATATTGTCATTAATCATCAGGTATTCTTCCGGACTAACGGTCAGACGCAGCATATCTTCAACCTCCTTGTTCTGTTCAGCCTTCCTTGCCTGCTGTTTCTCACTGATGCAACATTCTGTTATGGAATGTTGCATTTTCTATTCTCAATAAAAGGAGGCACATTATGAGCACAACACAACCTATTCGCAACGAGCAATTACTCCAGAGATTCAAAGATTATTACCGGACAGAGGCTCCTAATCAGCGTAACTACACACTGATCCGAATCGGTCTCAACACAGCTCTCCGCATCAGCGATATTCTTCATTTCACCTGGGATGACGTCTATTGCAGCAGGCAGCACTGTTTTCGCACGCACATTTTGATCACGGAAAAAAAGACCGGCAAAGAAAATCGTATTTTCATCAATAAAGAATTGAAAAAAGTTCTTGCTGAATACCGAAAAACGCAGCCCCACACTGCACCGGAGGACTATCTGTTCCCCAGCCCCCGCGTAAGCGGACAACCTCTTTCCCGATATCAGGCCTACCGGATCGTTCGTAAGGCTGCGGAAGAGGTCGGAATCGACGATGTCGTAAGGTGTCATTCTCTGCGAAAAACTTTTGGCTACCACGCCTGGAAAATGGGGACACCTCCGGCATTGCTCATGGAAATCTACAATCATTCATCTTTTCAGATTACAAAGCATTATCTGGGGATTGAACAGGATGACAAAGATGCCGTTTTCAAGAAAATACAACTTTAAAAGATGCATTATTCGAAAAAAGCAAAATGAAACACTCGAAAAATACAAAATAAATCGTTCGAAAAATACAAAATAAAATACTCGAAAAATATAAAATGCCATTGTATAAAGACTGTAATAAATGATATACTACACAAAAGGAGAGTGACATTATGGACTATATCAGAAGAGTTGTTGATAACGAAATTGACCGAAGGACAGAGGCTTTTAACGCAGTCAGCATCATCGGACCAAAGGGATGTGGAAAAACACGAACTGCCAAGGAACGTTGTAATACGGTTATTGAGTTTCAGGATGAAGACAAAAGAGACGGATATATTGCTGTAGCTGAGACTTCTCCGAAACTCTTTTTGAAAAATCCCAAACCTATACTATTTGATGAATGGCAGGATGCAGTAAAAATATGGGGTACTATTCGAAAAGACTGCGACGATCATCCCGAAAGCGTTGGCTCCTATTTCTTAACCGGTTCCGCCAGCAAGAAGATAGATACGCCGCATACCGGAACCGGACGAATCACGGAAATCACTATGTATCCTATGACATTGTGGGAGACCGGAGAATCAAACGGTAAAATTTCACTGTCAAAAATTCTGGAAGATCCTGATTACGATATTGACGGAGTTATGTCTGAAATAAGTTTAGAACAATTATTTTTCGCAGTATGCAGAGGTGGATGGCCAAGATGTCTGGCGTTGTCTAAAGACAGTGCTAAATTGGAAATTGCAAAAGATTATTATAGGCAGATCATTCAAAAAGATATTATTGCCATTGACGGAGTAAAGAGAAATCCTGAATGGGCAAGAGCATTATTATGGTCATATGCACGAAATATGGCAACCACATCCAAAAGATCCAGCATTTATGCCGATGTGAAGGCCACACAAAATGTCACGGACATAACGCTTGCCTCCTATATAGATGCCCTGGAAGCACTGTTTGTCATAAAAGACATTGATGCATGGACCCCTCAAATCCGTTCTAAAACAGCCATAAGGGCTGCTAAAAAACATATATTTATTGATCCTTCGATTGGTCTGGCTGCGCTTGGAATCGGCCCGGAATATTTCTATAATGACTTAGATTTGTTTGGTCATGTATTTGAAAATCTGGTTTTAAGAGATTTACTGGTGTATGCAGAGAATCATAATGCGAGGGTATTGCATTATGCGGACGATATGGGTCTGGAAGCAGATGCAGTATATCAGATGGAAGACGGAAGATACGCCTTAATAGAGATAAAAACAGGAGCAAATAAAATCCCTGATGCTGAAAAATCTCTTTTAAAATTCAAAGAAGTGATTCAAAAATATAATGAAGAAGCATTAAAAAATAAGGAACATCCCCGCGCCATATACAGAGATCCTTCTGCATTGATTGTTATTTGTGCCAATGCTCCCATGGCTTATACAACTGACAACGGCGTGAAAATCGTACCAATCGGTTGCTTGAAGGACTAGTTCTCAAAACAGCTCGAAGAGTCCAAAAGATAACTCAAAAAAATTTTCTGCCACCCCTAAAGTTTTTCATCCGGCTGCCGAAATATGTATTGCAAGGCAAGAAAAAATGCAACATTCCATAACAGAATGTTGCATTTTCTATTTTAATCATTTTATTTCTGTGGTATTCTATAAAGGACTGCATTTCTCTTTTTTCGACAAATATTTACATCATGTTACAGTCAGAATCAGGAGTACGAATGAAGAATTTTATCTGTGAAATGTTTTATAAGCAGCGTGCGGAGTTCGAGCAGGGCAATGTCTCCCGAAGCAGGGAATATCCTCTGCCTGGGGATGTAACGCTGTCAGAAGATATTTTTTATGATGAGAAGCATATTCCCGAACATCGTCTGGATGTCTACCGGCCGAAGGGAAAGGAGCAGGATGTCCTTCCCGTGATCATCAACTTCCACGGTGGCGGCCTTCTCATGGGCAATAAGGAATTCAACCGCCCTTTCTGTGCTTCCCTCTGTGAAGCCGGATATGTGGTGTTCAGTGTAGAATATCGTCTGGTGCCGGATTGCCTTTTTTATGATCAGTTGGCAGATCTGCATCTGGCGCTTGACTATATCAAAGAACATCTGGCGGAATACGGCGGTGACCTCTCTCAGGTGTATGCCTGCGGCGACAGCGGTGGGGCCTGCCTGTTGACCTATGGTGCGGCCATGCAGAAAAACAAGACTTTGGCAAAAGCAGCCGGTATCACGCCTTCGGATCTGCCGATCCGGGCTTTGGGCCTGATCAGCGGAATGTTTTACACGAACCGCTTTGATGAGATTGGGATCTTTCTTCCCAGATACCTTTACGGTAAACGTTATAAAAAGAGCTCCTATGCCCCATATATCTCACCGGAGCATAAGGACATCGTGGAAAGTCTCCCACCGAGCCTTCTAATTACCAGTGAGAATGATAATTTACAGAAGTATACACTGGATTTTGAGAAAGCTTTGGCAAGACATCAAATGCCTCATAAGCTGATCAACTTCCCGAAGGATCCCCGGCTGACCCACGCATTCAGCGTTTTTTACCCGGACCTTCCGGAAAGTAAGGAAGTTATCCACGAACTCATCCACTTTTTTAAACATACCGAAGATGCTTGCAAAGGAGGAAATGCGCAATGACATATGATGAAAATGTCTTTAAAGAAAAGGCCAATCGCAGAGCCCGTAAAATCTGGATCGTTTTTGCGGTTTTGCTGAGTGCCAACTATGGTTCCGATGCCGCCGGTGGATTATATCCCACCACTTCCTATATCATTTTCCTGATATTGTGCTGGCTGCCGCTGCTCTTTGGCGAGATCCTGCTGCGCACAAAAGGATGGGCTACCGAGTTGTACCGGCATGACCTGGTCATCGGTTACGGCATCTTTTATACCTTTGTCATCTGTACTACCGCATCTCCGATCGCTTTCACTTATATTCTGCCGGTGACAAGCCTGCTGGTACTGTATAAAAACCAGAAATTTATGATCAACTGCGGCATTGCCAATTCAGCGATTATTATCGGTGCTGCCGTTTACCGTTATATGCTGGGCTTTAACAGTGCTACCGATATGAAAAATTATCAGCTGCAATTGTCCTGTATTATCCTCTGCTACATCTGCTACGTAATGTCCATCCGTCACCTGAATGAATCCGATGGTGCCATGACCGACAGTATTAAGGCAGATCTTCACAGAGTCGTAACCACCGTAGAGCAGGTCAAGACTTCCAGTAATACCATTCTGGACGGCATCACCGTCGTCAGAGAACTGGCATCCGAGAATAAACACGGTTCCGATATCGTCATGCTGGGCATGAATGAATTGACCGATAATAATAACATGCTGCAGGATCGAACCACTTCTTCCACACAGATGACTTCCGATATCCGTGCGCAGGTAGAAAACGTGGTTGCACTGATCAGCGAAATGGTAACCCTGGTAGAGAAGACCGAATCTCATTCCAGCGTCAGTGCTGAGGATCTGAAGAGTCTGGTAAACACCGCTACGACAATGTCAGAGCTTTCTACCGAGCTGGAGAATGTCCTGAAAGACTTCCAACAGGAATTCGATATGGTAAAGCAGGAGACCGGCACGATCGAAAAGATCACGAACCAGACGAACCTGTTGGCACTGAATGCTTCCATCGAGGCTGCCAGAGCGGGAGAAGCCGGTAAAGGCTTCGCTGTGGTTGCTGACCAGATCCGTACTTTAAGTACCGAGACCCATGCTTCCTCCGGACAGATTCGTGAAGCACTCTCCCGTCTGGATGCTACTTCCGCCAAGATGACCGCCTCAATTGAGGAAACACTGAAGCTGATCCAGATCACTCTGGAAAAGGTAACGCAGACCGGTGATAATGTAAATCAGATTGCTACCGATTCCGCACAGCTTGGCAACCATATCCAGGTCGTTGATAACGCGATCAAGGAAGTGGAAAATTCCAATACCCAGCTGGTATCCAATATGGAGCAGGTATCCAACATCGTGGAGACCATCACCGGATGTATCGCACACTCCAGTCAGACCAGTGAACGTATGCTCAGTAAATATCAGGAAACCTCTGATAATATCAACACGATAGAAGATGTCATGGAGAACATGATGTGCGATCTGGGTATCGGCGGATTCATGGGAATCGAAGATATTCAGCCCGGTATGAAAATCGGACTGCAATTGACGGAACAGGGTGATACCGAATATCTCGGTGAACTGATTCAACAGATTCCCGAAGGTCTGATGGTATCCTGTCAGAAGAAACTGGTATTAAAAGATACGGCTCCCTGCAGACTGCAGATCACCGCAGGAAATATTCTGTATTGTTGGGACAAGGCAACAGTTACTCCGGATCCCGCAGACGGCGAGCATACCTTTAAGATTACGATTACGACCAGACCCCGGATCAACAACCGTCGAAAATACCCTCGTATGGACATCAATAATGTATGTACCATCAAGTTCAAGAATTCTGATAAAGAATACTCCGCTACCATGGATAATATCAGTGCCAACGGTTTCGCTTTCCTGGCTACGGACAAGATTTTCTGCCAGAGCAAAGATGCCGAGATCATTGTCACCATTCAGGATTTCGCGCTGCCGAATCATAACGAACTGGAAGGACGTATCATCCGCTGCTCCGACGACAACGGTCTGTACATCGTAGGCTGCCAGATGCCGGAAGATAACTTCTATATTCTGGAATATGTAGAGAATAACCTAAATAAATAGAATGCCTGTTCAAAACCAAGGTCCAAAAATGCTCATTCATATTTACTTGAATGAGCATTTTTAATGGTGTTGTTCTTTACGGTTTCAATAGACGGGCAATCAGACCTTCAACTTCCTGAAGCTGTTCTTTTGTGCTCTCTTTATGGCTTTCCTTGCGGTATTTGGACGGGGACATGCCTTTCATGGCATGAAATGCCTTGGTAAACACCAATGCGTCGCTGTAGCCGCAGGATAACGCAATACTCTCAATAGGATAATTGGTCGATTCCAACAGTTCTCTCGCTTTCGTGATCCGAAACGTTGTCAAAAACTGCTGTGGTGACATTCCCAGATAATTCTGAAACAGTGTATATAAATAGCTGCGATTGATACATACATATTCTGCCACATCTGTGACCTTGATAGGGTTACAGTAGTTGCTCTGGATAAAAGAAACGGCTTTTTTCACATACTGGTTGCCCTTATCTTCTTCCTCTCTCGCCACGACACCGGCACTGTCAGCGATCACTGACAGGAACACTCCCAGCAGCCCGTTTCTGCGCAGATCATCCGCGATTCCGAACGTATTATGCTCCATCATATCCCGCACAATAGAATACAATTCCTCGGATTTATCACAGGAAAAAATCGGATGTCTGTCAGAAAGTCCCATGCTGTGCAGATATTCTTCCGCACGGCTTCCGGCAAATCCCACCCACAGATAACTCCACGGGTCTTTGGCATCTGCCTGATAAAAAGCCAGTTCATTGGGCTGGATCAGGAATCCGTAGCCTGCTTCCAGCTGATATTCCTTGTCATGAAAACGGAAATGACCTTTACCGCTTAGAACATAATGAATCAGATAATGGGGCTTGGATGCCGGTCCAAAGCTATGCAGCGGTTCTGTCCGGGAGCATCCGCAGCAATTCACATACAGGCTTCCCGTTTTGTCATTAATAAAGTCCAGCTTAAATGCTTTTTCCATGGCAGTTCCTTTCCTCTATTCTTCATGCGCACATGTCGCTATCCACACATCTGTCTCATCATCCGGAAGTTATCAACATCTCCCATCAGTCAATTCACCATGATCCCACCATTTTCATCAAATTCCACACCGAAAGGCTTGCTGTATTCGTTCATGCGCTGTAGGATTCTCAGCTTATCCTCTCCCGTCGCAGGTGTCGGCCGAAAGTCATTTCGCGTCTTTACAGAGCTTACCAGGCAGGGGATGATCCGGGCATTCTGATCTTCTTTCTTTTGTCCGTTTTCAAAGGTAAACGTCTGTTGGAAGATCATAGTGTCCTTATCCTCCGGATTCCGGTTGGCTCCGAAGCAGAAATTCGCCAGACTGTAAATAATATATCTGCCTTTATACTCCTCGATTCCCTGGAGTACATGCGGATGATGTCCGATGACCAGATCCGCACCCCAGTCGATGCATTTTCTGCCCAGTACCTGTTGATAGTTCTCGGGGACTGTATCTTTTTCGATGCCCCAGTGACAGCAGACCAGAATCAGATCCGCGTTCTGTTCCCGCAGTGCTTCCATATTATCCTGGATCAGCTTTTCTACCTGCGCACCCCATTCTACTTCATTTACAGCAATAATACCTATCTTCAGGTTGCGCTCTCCGCCGTGTGCCGCCGCACTGTCCGGAACCTCATATACTCCTGTCGTTTTATCATAAGCATAGACGATCCCTTCCTGCTCCAAGGCAGCGATCGTATCCCGGCTTCCCTGTTCTCCATAGTCCAGGCGGTGATTGTTGGCAAAGCTGACTGCCTCAATATCCCCTAATGTCAGCAGGTGCGCATACGCCGGATCCCCTTTGATGCAATAAGTCTGGTTCTCCCGCATCTGATCGGAATTCGTAAGCGGTCCCTCCAGATTCACAATGGTCATATCATCTGCGCCGAAAATATCCCGTACATTTTCAAAAAAATAACCCTCATCCTCCGCCTGATCGTATGCCTGACGGAAGGATGAACCATAGTCCTGTTCCTGATGCGTTCCCAGTGTCACATCTCCGGCTGCGGAGATCGTGATCGTATAACTGTCACCCGCTAAATCCCCCAGCGATGCACTTTCTTCACCGGCTGCCGCCCCGGAAGTCTCTGAAGTCCGGTCTTCCTGTGCCCCGGCATGATAACCTCCGATGGGCTGCGCCAGCTCTTCCCTTCCCGGAATATACACCTGCTGTGTCAGGTCATCACCGCACCCGCCAAGCATGATCACAGCCACCGCACAGATCAGTGCCGCAAACCTCTTTTTTCTATGCCCCATAAGCTGCTCCCCTCTGTTTTGCGACAATACTTTCCTGCTGTCGTCTCATCATTCTGCCGTTGTACCGTCTCCGTACAGATTTTCCTTCAGGAATTTTTTATTGGCTTCAAAATCCACTTCCAGCACTGCCATCTCACGGATGGTCGCATCCTTATAAGTGCCTTCCAGCGGAATGCTGTTCTGGATAATATCGTAGGTCACGGCCTTCGGTGCCATAAGGCCTAACTGATAACACTCCGTCTGGGTCAGATTCGTAGTCAGATTCGGCATCAGACCATCGATCAGTCCCTGCGAATTGGTCAGCATTCCCTGAGGCAGCTTGTGGATCACCGCAGTCAGTACTTTTCTCTGACGCTCGGTTCTGCCGAAATCCGTACCGATATAACGGTTTCTGCAATATGCCAGCGCCTGGGGGCCGTTCAGATGCACCATACCTCCGGAGGTATCTTCAAAGTAATCTGTTCCTTCCGGTCTCCCCAGCAGAATATTATATTCTACCAGATAACCGTTAACGTACTCTACTTCCTTGCCGGTCAGTTCCAGGTCCACCCCGCCGACAGCGTCTACGAGGTTGGCAAACGCTTCAAAATTCACCAGTACGTAACGGCTGACATGAATGTCAAAATTCTGTTCAATAGTCTCCATAAGCAGTTCTGCTCCGCCGTAAGAATATGCCGCATTCAGACGATTTCCCTTATGTCCCGGAATGTCCACATACATATCACGAAGCAGGGAAGTCATGTAGATCTTCTTAGTCTTGTTGCTGATGGACAACAGGATCATGGCATCGGATCTGCCGTCTTCCCCGTTTTCGCGGGAATCATTACCGATCAGTAAAATGTTGGTCACACCGTCTTCTTTCATGGGAGAAGAAGCTACCGCGTCAACCTTTTCATAAGTCATCTTTCCGTAAACCTTGCCTACCAGCACATACAATCCTGCTGCCAGGAATGCCATGATCAGCGCTACAGCGATCAGGAAACGCTTGAATCCTGATTTTTTCTTTTTTCTGCTCTTAACTGCTTTTTTATTGTTCTTCCGTTTCTTCTTATCTGCTTTCGTGTCTGTCTCCTCACGTCTGTCGGCTCTCCTGCCGGAACGTTTTCTGTCATTATATTCTTCGTAGTCTTCCTCGTAATCCTCATATTCATCCGCATAGTCTTCCCGTCTGCTGCGGCTGCGATTACCGCTGTTGCGGCTTTCTGTCTCACGGCGCGCCGCCTCCCTGCGGGCCGCCTGCCGCTTACGGTATACGGGATCATCCCAGTCCTCGGCATAATCTTCCCGGGATCTTGATCTTCTGTCGGATCCGATCACATCCGGTCCCTCCTCATCCTCGTCATCTTCCCTCATATCATACATCTGCGGAGCGGGATGTTTCTCTGTCTGACGTTCCACTCCGCGGGTTCCGTCATTTGCCGTCGGGCGTCCTGCGCTGCGACGGGTTCCGGATACCTGCATATCCTGCATATCCTGCATCTCCTGCTGTAAAAAGGCCTCCAGACCTTTTTGTATATCTTCCATCTCGCGGATGGAGTCTCTTTCCTTATCGCTCATCCTGTACCTCATTTCCACGTACCTGATTTTGCACGTTTTATTACTGTTTATCTTCTAGGATAATACCACACTCTTCTGTATTCGTCACGGCAGAAATCCTTAATTTTTGTTTAAATGTTATCCGGAGTTTCTTAAGAGATGTCCTATATAGCAATAGAAAAAGACTATCTGCGGCAGCTACACGATTTTCTTTCGTATGCCTTCCGCAGACAGTCTCTGCATTTTTGTTGACTTATGTCTGCCCTATTTATGAGCAATTCTTGCGTCTATGTAATTTTTCAGAGCTTCCACAGTCTCATCTACACCCAGCTTGCTGCTGTTGACAGACAGATCGTAATTACGGGAATCTCCCCATTTTACCTTACAATGGCTGTTATGGTAAGATTTTCTGCGGCGATCCTTCTCGATCATACGCTCCTCCGCATGACGGGCATCCAGTTCATAGATCCGCATGACACGTTCGATCTTGGCCTCTCTGTCTCCCAATACAAATATGGAGATCAGATTCGGATTATCCTTCAGAACGATCTCTGAACAGCGTCCTACGATCACGAAGGATTCCCCTGCTTCTGCCTTTTTCTTAATATAGTCGAACTGCATCCTGGCCACATTGTCTGCCGGAGAGCTGTTCATCCCCATTACACTGCGGTACAGGAATTTGTTACGTCTCTTTTCGTCAAACTCTGCCAGTTCCTTGCTGCTCACATTCATGCTTGCAGCCACCTCGTCTAACAGGTTGTGATCGTACATGGGCAATTTGTAATACTCTGCCAGCTTCTGTGCGATCTCGTGTCCGCCGCTGCCGTACTCACGGCTGACGGAGATAATCAATTGTTCACTCATGGGTCTGCCCTCCTTACAATCTTACAGGTATCTCGCATAGATCATTAACATGGAGATGCCTACTACTATTATAGTCGCAGGAGCCATAACTTTGCAATATTTTCCCCACTTGATCATATGACCTGCTTTTGCTGCGGTAGCAATACCCACAACATTGGCAGATGCTCCGATAGGAGTAGCACTTCCGCCGATATCGGTACCCATAGCCAGCGCCCATGCCAGAATCGACAGATCCACACCCTGGGTTGCGGACAGACTGCTGATGATAGGAATCATGGTTGCCGCAAAAGGAATGTTATCTACAAACGCACTGGCAATCGCAGAGATCCACAGGATAATAGCGATCATCAGCATCAGGTTACCGTTACTGATATCTCCGATGAAGTTCGCCATCACCTTCAGAATACCGGTCTGCTCCAGACCACCGACTACCATGAATAATCCGATAAAGAACAATAATGTCTTGTAATCGATCTGTTTGATCAGTTTCAGTGCATCCTTGCCGGCTGCGATCAGTGTTACGATAGAGATAAATACGCCGATGCAGGATACTGTCAGTCCGGTCTGTGCGTGGGTTACCAGCAATACTACAGCACACAGGAAAATGATGGTGCTGATAATGAATCCCTTCTTATCGGTGATTGCTTCGGAAGGATCCGGATACGTCTGATTGCTGCCTGCCGCAGCGGCCTCACTGGCACGCAGTTCCTTGTGGAATACCAGATAGAAATAAATCACTACCACAATCAGGGATACACCCGCGATCACACCGGTATTGGTCAGGAAATCCGTGAAGGAATATCCCAGAGAGGTACCGATAATGATGTTAGGGGGATCTCCGCACATTGTAGCGGATCCGCCCAGATTCGCACAGAATACTTCTGCCAGGATCATCGGTACCGGATTAAACTTCAACAACTGTGACAGTTCGATCGTCACTGCTGCCAGGAACAGAATTACGGTGATACTGTCAATGAACATTGCCAGTATACCGGACAATACCATAAAGGTGACAAACAGCGGCACTACCTTATACTTGACCATCTTGGCAAGGCGCATGCAGAGCCACCGGAAAAATCCGACTCTCGCCATTCCCTCTACCATGATCATCATTCCCGCTACGAATACGATCGTCTCCCAGTTGATTCCACTGGAAGCCTCTGCGGACTGTCCCGCCGTATACCAGAAATGACTTGTAAAAAAGCTGCCTAAGTTCAATGTCTCCAACACTGCGCTCATACTGTGCATTCCCAATCCGAATACCAGTACCAGTGTCAGCAGACCGCAGCCCAGTGTGATAATGTGTCTCTCCCATACTTCCAGAACGATCAGAACGAACATCGCCAGAAATATGACTACTGCAAGTATCTGTGCTACCACTTTTCCTGCCTCCTCGTACATTTTGATTTTATCTTCTTTGAACGTTTTCGGCCTTGCTTTCGCACCTCCCGGCTTTGAACGCTCAAGACTTGATTCTATCTGAAATATCGGCATAAGTCAATTCTTCTTTTCCTATCTATGCATAAATATTCCGTTAAGAATTAAGGCTCCCGGTATTACCCGGAAGCCCTTTTGTCAATTCTTATTCATTTCGGAAGCTTTCGATATCATTCTTTCCCACATAGCGCAAGAACAGCCTATGCATCTCAATACCGCTCTCGCCGAAATACAGCTTCATGTATCTCTCACCGTCCTGCCGGATCGCCAGAGTCACGGCATGCTCTACGACTTTGCCTTCCGTTCCGCTGATGGTCACCGTCTGCTGCAGGGTGTTATTCAGGAAAACGGAGATCGGCAGCTGCGACAGGGGACCCGTGGTCGAGCTCATCTGAAATACCAGTTCATAGCGTCCCTTTTGAGGGAAATACAACTGATATACCGCACCGGTTCCCTTTTTCGTAGAAAGTTCTTCTATCGGCAGGACGATCTCTACACCAGGCTTCTGCTCCGGCATCTCCATACGTGCCAGCACCCGTCCGCTGTCCCCGGCGCCTTCCGTGCTTACCGGGCTGTTCAGTTCGGTACACTCTTCCGGCTCTCTGCCAAGCAGTCTCTCCATAGCCACAGATCTGAGCAGGAATTTGCAGATATTTGTCGCATTCCTTGTAAGCTGTGCCCTGGTCAGTCTGCCGTCTGCCAGACCTTCTGCCGTATTATCACCGGCGGAATTGGCTTTTGCATTCGCCACTACCATGTAGATATCGTTCTGTGCACGAACCATGGGGATCGTCTGATTTCCGGAAGCCGGACCGCCTTCTTCATTGACCTTCGCCCACCAGTCAGTCATCACAATGCCCTGATATCCCCATTCCTTACGCAGAATCGTGGTTAAGAGGTCATAATTGCCCGCCGTCCACAGACCGTTCACCGGACCGTAAGTAGACATAATACTGTAAGCGCCGCCCTGCTTCACGGCGATTTCAAAGCCTTTCAGGTAAATCTCCCGAACAGCTCTCTCGGAAACAATGGCATTGCTGTCATGTCTCTTGAACTCCTGGTTATTACATGCAAAATGCTTGATGGTACCGGTCACACCGTATTTCGCCATGCCTTTCAACTGAGCGGATGCCATCGTACCGGTAAGGTAAGGATCTTCGGAGAAGTACTCAAAATTACGTCCGTTCAGAGGATTTCTGTGAATATTGATACCGGGTCCTAAGAGGGTATCGATCTTGTTCTTCCTTAGCTCCATGCCTTCCATTTCGTACAATTCTTCCACCAGTTCCGGATCAAAGGTGCAGGCTAATAACGTACCGTTGGGAAGTGCATATGCCATCGTACCGCAGTCCATACGGATACCGGAAGGGCCATCGGAACAGCAGGCTATGGGGATTCCGAACTTCTCCAGAGATTCCGTCACGCCGCCGAAGGCTGCTGCCGTACCGGGGGTAACTTTCGGGGAACACATGCCTTCTCCCCTGGTCATACAGATCAGGTCTTCATCTGACAGCTGTGTCAGGAACTGTTCCAACGTAATTTTTCCGTCCTTTACGTCTGCCAGTTTCCAACCCTGATCTCCCGCATATTCGCTCTCTGTCGGTCTCTCCCGCAGAATACGTTCCGCAAGGTCTATGGTCCGCAGAGGAACATCCTCCCAGTTCACAGCCGCACGTCCGGATTCTTCAAAAAAGTACGGTTTCATGCGCTTGAATGCCTGTACCGGAGCCAATGCCTCTGTAGCCGCACGTACTACCTGAAGTTCTGACAAGGTAACTTTTCCAATTGCCTTTGCGCTTCTTACGTCCGTACCTGCATAGAAAATATAGTCTCCGGCTTCCAACACATAACAGGATTTATGTCCGGTGACACCACTGTCATCATACGAAGCAAGTTCTGTCAGATCCGCCTTCAGAATCAGTTCTTCATTCTCTCCGGGCTTCAGTTCTTCCGTCTTGGCATATGCTGCCAACTGACGTAACGGCTTGCCCAGTTTCCCCTGAGGGGCTTCCAGATATAGCTGCACCGTCTCTCTGCCGGGGACTCCACCCACATTGGTCACCTTAGTGATCGCGGTTACCTGGGTTCCCTGCACTGCAAGGTCAAAACTTTCTGTCTGGAAATTGGTATAGGATAATCCAAAGCCGAAAGGATATTTTACTTTATCTTTTGCAAAGGTCTCAAAATATCGGTAGCCTACATAGATATCCTCTGCGTAGAAATTCTCCACGGGATCTCCGAAGTTCTCCGTAGAAGGATAATCCGCAATGTCCTCTGCAATGGTATCACTGAGTTTACCGCTTGGGTTCACTTTGCCGGTCAAGACATCTGCGCAGGCTCTGCCGCCCTCCTGACCTCCCTGCCATACATACAATACTGCCTGCGGCTGATACCGGTCTACCCATTTCATATCCATAATGTTGCCGACATTCAATACCACGATTGTTCGCTCGAAAGCATTGCACACGTTCCGAAGGATTTCTTCCTCCGCACTTGTCAGCAGATAACTTCCTTCTGTGGCACTGTTATCCTTGTCCTCTCCGGCGGTACGGCCGATGATTACGACTGCTGCATCAGAGTTCTCTGCTGCCTGCTTCGCTACATCTTCGTTGACAGGCATCTCTTCCTGGTTCCAGGGTTCCATGGCCCAGCCTTCCCCTACATCAAAGGGATGATCTTTCAGCCATTCTCTGTACTGTGTCTCCAGTGTCTCATTTACCTGTACCGTTCCGTCTTCCTTCAGACTGTCCGTAATATTTGTCACATAAGGTGCATTTACCATACCGCCGGAGCCGGTACCGCTCTTATAATGCTCGAACTGTGTCCTTCCGAAGATGGATACTCTCTGCCCTTTCCGCAAGGGCAATACGCCATCCTCGTTGCGAAGCAGTACGCTTCCTTCCGCCGCTACACGCCTTGCCAGGCTGGCATACTTTTGATAATCCAATGTGTATTTCATACGTTTGTCTGCTCCTTTCCTGTTCTATGCATCCGATACTCTTATAGCATTTCTATCTTTCTTCAATATCACTGATGATCCTGTGATATCCTTCCAATGTCACCATACCGTCCGAATCCTCGATTCTGCGGCCGCTGCACCGTACCATGACCTCTCCGTAGACCGGATGGATCCAGGGGTACTGCAGCTGTACTACCACATTTGCCTCGACCATATGTGCCACGTTTTCTTTCACATAATCCAGATGATCCTCTTTGATCCTGCTATACCAGAAATCATAACATTCTTCGGGACTGTATTTCCGGTCAACCCCCATGATCCGTTCCATGGTCTCATCCGCATGCATCTCGGAATATCCCGTCTCTTCATTGATTCGTATGATCCAGAGACCCAGATTCGTATCCCGCAGAATATTTTTCGTATTGAAGTAAATAAAATGCATACTCTCTTTATAGTCATAGATTTTCTGGATAAACGCTTCATGTTTCCGGTATTCCGGTGTACTCCGATCAATAAAAGAACGTTCAAAATCCTCCACCGGAACAGGTTTGGAAAACAGGTAACCCTGGAACAGACTCGGAGACAATCCCTCCAATACGGTAAGCTCCCGCATATCTTCCACTCCTTCACAGCAGACACGCATACCGCTGTTCTTGGCGAACTCGATCATATTGCTGATTAAGCGATAATTATACGTTGCCTCTTCGACATCTTTTACAAACATTTTGTCGATCTTGATCTCGTTGACATCCAGCTGCTTTAAGTAACTCATGCTGGCATAACCGGTACCGAAATCATCGATAGATAACTCGATTCCCGCATCTCTCCAGCTCTTAAAAATAGGCGTCAGCTGTGAAATACTCTGGATCTGGATGGACTCCGTCAGTTCAATGGTAAGTGCATTTCCCGGAATACCTACTTTTTCCAGAATATACAATACCTTCTCGGCAATCTCCGCATCCTCCAGCTGTACTACGGAAAAGTTCACACTGATATGAAAATCCGGTACACTTTCCCGCCATTTTTTACACTGTTTCAACGCCGTTTCCAGGATCCAAAGGCCCACCGGCTGGATCAGCTTCGACTGCTCTAACAGTGGAATAAATTCGTCCGGATAGATATTTCCGTAAACTGCGGAACGATATCGAAGCAGTGCTTCCGCTCCGAACAGATGATAATTGCCTGTCTTGATCTGCGGCTGATAACACAGGTAAAATCCCTCACAGTCTTTCCGGACGCTGGACTGCATTTCCTCCATGAACTGAATCGTCTTAAGTCTTGCATCCAGATCTTCCTGTGAGAAAAATACAATGTTCCGGATACCGATGTCTTTCGCCTTCTCCAGCATCATCTCCGCACAGGCGTAAAGATTTCCCTCATCTCCGAACAATTCCTTACTGTCAGCTACCACACCGGCGGAAAGCGTACAGTAATCTGTCAATTCCGACAGCAGTTTTTCGTAGATACGCCTGACATCGGTCTCGCTTCTTACATCTAAATACAGGGCAAAGCAATTATTTTCCACATGCCATACGTTTTGTACTTCTGTCTCCTGCTCGATGATCTCTGCGCATTTTTTGATGACTTCATCTCCATAGGATCTGCCTCGCCGCAGATTGATGCTGCCCAGGTT
>JBNMHS010000056.1:0-16966 GCA_050872885.1 Acetatifactor sp. | reverse complement strand
TTCCTCTATATCTATTAAACTCATTAAAGAAAATGGCCATTACATCTTCGCCATTCCAATTATCCGAATTTACCAACTCCGATATTTCACAAACATCATCTATAAATTTATTAATCGCATCTTGCTTTTCAATAGATATTTTTATTCCAGAATATGTATCTAAAAGAACATCCAATTTGTCATTCTGCCTCTTATCCTTTGTAATCGCTTTTGACAAAGAATCAAAAATCCAATTTTTAAAGGTGTTATACCCCATATTCTTCAAATTTTTAAGTCCCGGAACCGGAAAAAATCTTTGAGCAACAAGAGCGCATGCAGTAAAAATCATTCTATCCTGTAAATCTGTCATTCCAAAATTAAAGTTTAAATTTTCGTTTATTCTCTTTGTTACATCATAAATGTGTATTTTATCAATTTTTTCACTATTAAAAAATGAAAAATAATACTCCTTACTCTGCAAATCAGGAGCTGCCCCACAAATTTCCTCTTTTCCCATAAAAATTCTTTGGTCAACACCATTCCACAAAATTCCAAGAACCTTCGAGTATTTTTTTGAGGTAATCGAAATATTCTTTAATAATTCATCAACCCATTTTTGCAAATGTACATCTTCATCTGAAGATTTTGTTTCAAGTATAATTGCAGGTTTTCCAAAGTCTTTAGGAAAATACCACCCATCTGGCTTATCTCTAATCCCCTTAAATTCATTAATATTAAGCTTTTTGCCAAGCTGAATAAACGTAGTGTTTTGCCCCACTCCTGATATTTCTTCTTCATTTTCTATGCTAATCATTTCTGCATTTTCACCAATACCTGTAAAGCCTAATATTCCACCTGCACTGTTTCTAACTTCATCCTCTGTCAACTTTACCATATTCTTTCTCCAATCTCATTTAAGTATTTCCAATATATCCACAGTCTGTTTTGAATTTTCGGCTCTGACATATCACAAATACCTACATTCATCATCCTTTTCTTATTTTCCTTTTTAACCAACAGCTCCTCCATATGTACACCAAACAGTTCACTCAACATTAGTAGGTGATCTACGGATGGAAGTATCTTCCCATTAATCCACCTATAAATCGGTTGTGGGCAGGAAAGATGTAAATATATCTGAATCTCTTTTACTGACATGCCCGCTTGAGCAATATGCTTTTTGAGTTGTAAACCCGTTTGAATCATGTCAATATTGGGATACGTCATAAACTCTCTCCTTTTTTTCTCGCATTTCTGGGTACAAATTCTAATTGAAGTACCATATCCATGCCTTCTGCAATTCTCTTCAATGTCGATAATGCAGGATTAGCATTTCCAGTCTCGATTTTACTTATATCTGCCTGATTAATGCCCGTTTTTTCTGCCAATTCTTTTTGCGTCATATGACACTCTTTTCTTGCAGCCACAAGGCTTCTAACCAAATTATATTCAATCTCAGAGTCCTCCCATTGCTTCTTAAATTCTTCGTCTTTTAGTTGTTTGTCAAGATAATTTCTGAAATCGCTCATCCAAATCACTCCTTCCCAGTATTCTGCTTATAATAATCAGCTCTGTATAAATTTGCCTTTGTTACTTCTCTTGCTGGCGTTTTCTGTGTTTTCTTTGTAAACCCGTTCGTTAAAATAGCTGTTTCTCCTTCAATAAAAAAAAAGAGAATTCTCGTAATGTCATTACCAACAACAGAGCGCAACTCAAATATTCCATCGCCTATCGGTGCGGAATATGGCATTCTCAAATCTGTTCCAAACTCTTCTAACAGCATAATGGAACGCAATGTTTTTGCTCTAAGCTTCATCGATAACGACTCCAAATAATCTAAAACAGGACATTCGCCATTTCTCTTATGGTAAAAATCTACGTTTAGCATATGTAAACTTCCTCCTTTGTATTATATGGGAAATATCCCATATATGTCAAGTTATACTATGTATTTTCATTGTAGACTTTGTCAATCCTGTCGTCATTGGACTGTTTGTCCAATACTTTATTTTCTTATTCTTACATCACTCATAAACTCGCCAGCACCACATACACCGCAATACTCACCACACAGTAAAGTGAGTTGGTCGTCGATGCATATCTGCTGCTGTCTTCGTCTTTCAGGAAGGACTGCATGCTGAACGTCGCAGGAGCCGACATGTAGCAGATAACGGCAATATCCCGGATCGTATCGCTGCCCAGGATTCTGTTCATGGCAAAAAGGACCGCTGCCGCCAGAACAAACTGCAATGCCGCACGCAGCACGATCGTCCGCAAAGCTTCCTTCAGGATCGATCTGTCCGGTGCAATATCATAACCGACCACGATCAGGATCATCGGTGTCAGCGGTGAAGTTGCCAGGTTAATCACAGCAGAATAGACCTCGCCCGCCGGAGAAGCATTCAGACGTCCGATCACATTGGTAAGTCCGAAGAGCACACCCAGAACCGCAGCGATAAACGCCGGATTTTTCACCGCGCTGCGGCAGACATCCTTCACTGTACCTTTTTTCCCGTCCTGCACCTGCTCCAGCAGATTCATGTAAACGCTGAATCCGAACAGCAGCCCGGCAATATCAATGATTGCGATCTTCGACAGATTTTCATTGCCGCACAGATTCATGAACAGCGGGTAGGCGATCATGCCGCCTTCATATACCGACACCATGAACGGCGTATATTTCTGATATGCTCCCGGATTCAAAGGTCTCATGGCATAACCGAGCAGCAGTGATACCACCAGCATGACAAAGATGATTCCTACCTGAATCAAAGTATTCACACTGTAGTCAGCCGTGGACAGCGCATTAAAAATCGCGATCGGCAGCAGCAGTCTCGTCACCAGGAATTTTATATTATCCACGCCTTCCCTGGAGATCCATTTTTTAATACGGCACAACCAGCCGATGAAAAGCATGGCAATTACAGGCATTACAGTTGTTAAAATCTGAATCATTGGTATCTCTCCGTTTCCTTATACATTTTTCCTACGAACAGTATATCACTATCTGATTTTCTTTGATATCTTTTCCCTGTATTTTTCTGTAATTACCTGTTACCACCCTATCCGTGAATCCTCAAAAAACAGACCGCACATCCTCGAAAGATATGCGGTCTGATCTATGTTGCAAGCCCCTTTTACCTATGTATAATGTATAGTACCGGTCTTCATCCGGCAGAGTTCATCTTCCGGTATCTTCTGACCATGCTTCTTGTTTTGATACACTGCGTATCATTTATATAATTATAGAAAATATTGCCGCAATTGTCAATAGGAATCACCGTTTTAGTTTTCCTATATTTTGTATATTTCGTAGGAATGTTAAGATACGGCGTCAACCATGTCTGCTGCCAGAAATGAAACCACACCACCATCCCGATTGCAATAGCCCGGATTCCATCCAGTACACCGATTCTGCTTTCTATTTTATTTTCTCCCATACAACTTCCCGCCGTTCGTATTTATCTGTTGTGCTTTTATTTATCATGTTCCAGACGCCAGTTAATGCATCTGGTAAGATAATCCACATAATCCTCGTTCTTGCACATTTCTTTTCCCGGCGTATCAGAGATTTTCGCCACGTCCATACCGTTGCAGGCCGTCGTCTTCATAACGATGTTCAGTGCCTCCTCACAAGTATCGTTGGCAATGTAAGTGCCGATACCGAAAGCCACTGTGACACGGTCTTTGAAGGCTTTTCGCAGCTCATTGGCACGTGCGAAATCCAGGCTGTCACTGAACAGCAGTGTTTTGGTCTTCGGATTGATCCCGAGCGACTGATAATGCGCGATCATCTTCTCTCCCCAGGCAAAAGGATCCCCACTGTCGTGACGCACACCGGAGAACAGGGTGGAATAGGTCAGCTGGAAATCTTTCAGGAAGCAGTCTGTGGTAATGGTGTCGGTTAAGGCGATTCCGTTTAACACGCCATATTCTTTCACCCAGGCATCCAGCGCATACCAGTTGGAATATGCCGGATTGTGTTTGTGATTGCCCTGTCCGGTACACATGATCCACTCGTGCGCCATGGTTCCCACCGGCGTTACGTTCCATTTTTTAGCCAGATATACATTGGAAGTTCCGATGCACTTAGACTCCTTATACGCTCCGTTATGGGCAACCAGTTCCTTCACCGCCAGCTCCTGAGCTTCCGCGGACAGACGTCTGCGCAGCCCAAATTCACTGAAATTGCCAAGGCAGTATGTTCCGTCAACAAGTTTCTGCACTTTATCTGTCAGCCGCTCACGAAAAGAAGCATACAGCTTCTCATAATCATAGTTCATCCGGAAAAAGACTTCGTTCACGATCGCCAGCGTCGGAATCTCATACATAGATGTATTCAGCCAGGAACCTTTCGTCTCAATCGTAAGACCGCATGCCGCATCCGTACCGATCTCAAAGTCTTCATATCTGGGCTGCCACAACCGCAGGAAATCCACATAGGAACCCTTGATCCATGTTACATTTTCCAGATAGTCAAGTTCCTCCTCAGTGAATCTGAGGTTGCAATACGCCTTGATCTGTGCCTTAATCTCTTCCACCATCTCCGGGGTGAAAAATACATCGGTATTTCTGCATTTAAAGGTCCATGTGGTCTTATAACCGCTGAACTGATGATAAATGCACTGTCCCATGGAGAATTTGTACATGTCATTCTCTAATAAGCTGTTGATGATCTGTGGTAATCCCATGATTGTCCCTCTCTCTTCCCATATATATTTCAATTATATATTTCACTTGTCCGCAGCACGTATTTTACATCGCCTACGCACAAGAAGCAGGCAATCGTTCCGGGTCTGGCACGATTACCTGCTTCCTTTCATTACAAGAATAATTTTCTGACCTTCTCTGCGTCAAATACGACTTCTTTTAATCCGTCCACTTCGATCTGATACAAAGCATTGGCCGCCAGATGCTCCGCCGCCTGCTCCAGATCACGGATACCGCTGGTATTGGAATAGATCTCCACCACTTCATCCAGTCCTTCTTCGGTGACAGTGCACTCATTTTCTTTCAGACCGATACGCTTCAAGACCTTCGGCAGTGCGAATTTAGAGAAGATGATCTTCTTCTCTTCCGGGGTATAATCCGGAATGTCGATTACCGCAAAACGGGACATTAACGGTGCACTGATCTGTTCCTTGTCATTGGCAGTGGCAATCGGATAGACACCAAAAGTAGGTACGGTACATTCCATGTAATTGTCCGTAAATCCCAGGTTATCCAGCAATGTCAAAAGTACATCCGCCGGGTTGCCGTTGCCCTTGCCGCTTGCCGCCTTGTCCAGCTCATTGATGATAAATACCAGATTAGACTCTCCGGCCATGGAAAATGCTTCCATAATGATACCGGGTTTGGCATTGGCATAGATTCGGGAGCTTCCGGTCAGCTGCTCCGGATCATTGATGGAGCTCATGTCAAGCGTTGTCCAGGGCAATTTCAAAATTCTTGCCACCGCATAAGCGATCTGAGACTTACCGGTTCCCGCCGGTCCCACCAGAAGCAGTCCGTATGCCGGTAAGGTATGCGTACGGTTGATCTGGATAATAGTCTCCATGATTCTCTGCTTGACCCGTTCCATGCCGTACAGTTCCTCATCCAGGATCCGTCTGGCTTCCACAGGATCGATTGCTTCAAAGTAATTGCCCTTCCACTGGATATTCATCATGATGGACAATGCTCTCTGCGCATGTCTTCTCTCTTCCGGAGATACCTCGTGGGATCTCGCCACCGCCAGGTTTCTTCTCGCCCACAGGCGGATATTTTCCGGCATGGTACGTCCTGCACAGGTCATGAAATCGGAGATGCTCTGAATGCTGGTAAGCTTCATATCATCGCCGTCTTCGTCTTCCTCCTCGCCCTGTTCTTCCTCCGCAGGAGCACTGCTTGCAAAAAGACGCTCCATCATAAACTGCAAAAAACCATCCTCCGCGGAAAGCTTGGTGCCGCCGCCAAAAGCAGTTTCCCGAATCTTATATACGGCATAGCCGTCCGGACGGTTTTCTCCGGAAAGACGCACATTGATATGATTCTCACCAAGCCACTTGATCAGGCTGACAAATCTTGCATCGATTTTCAGAATATCCGCATAATCGCTGCTGCCTTCTTCTTTAAATTCAAAATTCGTCCGCTTGCTCTGGTTGCCGAACACGCCTGCTGCATGGTGTTTCCACTGTTTTGCACTGTTATCCAGCACTAAGATCGGTTTCTCCGGACTTGCCTGGGCCTCATTGGAACGGAACGTGGTATAGGTGCACACCGGATCCTGTTTTTTCTCATCTTCGGGGGTGCTGCTGAAATCAAATACCGGCATAGTTTTTCTCCTTTATGCTTTGTTATCCTTGCTGTTTTGCTTCCTGTTTTCTCGCCTGAATCTTCTTGGCATCAATCAGATTAAACTGCTTTACCAGATTCGTCATATTCTCGGACTGTGCCAGCAGTTCCTCACTGGTTGCAGACAATTCTTCTGCCGCAGCGGAGTTGGACTGTACGATCTCGGAGATCTGGTTCACACCGCTCTCTGCCTGGTTCATGGCATCTGCCTGGGTTGCGGAGATCCGGGTCAGTTCTTCCGAATCCTGTGCAATCTTCCGTACTCCGTCCACGATGTCACTCAGCGACCTGGATACATGGTCTACCGCATCGTTACCTGCATGAATTTCCTCTAAAGTGCCACCGATCAGGTCTCTGGTATTGACAGCAGACTGTGCACTCTGCTCTGCCAGCTTGCCGATCTGGTCTGCTACCACTGCAAATCCTCTTCCTGCCTCTCCGGCCCTGGCTGCCTCAATGGAAGCATTCAGGGACAGCAGGTTGGTCTGGCTGGCAATGTCCTCGATCTCACCGATGATATTGCTGATTTTCTCGGAAGTCTCGTTGATCCGTCCCATGATCTCCATGAGTCGGTTCATCTCCTGACGTCCTTCATCCGCTTTCGCGGAGTACTCCTGTGCCTGTTTGCTGGAGTTCTTAGTATGTTCCGCCGTATTATCCACCATTGCGGTAATATTTGTGATCGTAGCCTGCAGCTGCTGTACGGCTCCGGCCTGTTCCGTAGCACCCTCTGCCAGAGACTGTGCGGCATCTGCCAGACTTCCGGCACCCATGGACACCTGTCCGGATACCTCATCTACATTGTACAGTGCCTCATTCATCTTATATTTCATATCGCGAAGTGCCTGCTTCAGTTCTTCCAGATCTCCCACATACAGATCCGGGTAACGGAATTTCACCGTCCAGTCACCGTTTGCCATAGCAGTCAGTGCCTGGTTCACGTCCTCGATGATCATCCGTAGGTTATTCGCCATCTGCGTGGCTTCCTTCGTCATGTCAGCCACTTCATCCTCTGTATCCACCACCGGGAATTCTGAGGACAGGTCTCCGGAAGCAAATCCCTTCAGTCTGTCTGCCAATGCCTTCAAAGGACCGGCAATTTTCCGCGCGATATCTTTTCCCGCCTGTTCGGCGCCTGCAAAGCCCAACGCAATGATCAGTAAGATCACTACGAAAATAAGTACTCTGAACACATCCAACTTCTTTTCCATGGCATTGCCGTTCTCCACGCTGCTGTCTAACAGATCGGTCATTGCCGCATATACCTGCTGGAATACGGGATCAAGCTGCTCACTTGCCATTTGCTGTGCTTTGAGCCTGTCGGCTGCATCAGAAGAAGTTCCTAATTCCAATACCTGCTTCTCGATCTCCTGATAGGAAGCTGCGCCTTCTTTGATCTGTTCATAGTCCGCTTTTGCCTGATCAGAGATAATATCGTCTTCCAGACCGTTAATATAGGTATCCAGCTGTGCCGCGGTCTGATCATGTGCACTGACCGCCTTCTGCATCAGATCGGCATCATCATAGCCGATTGCCGCACGGGTCTCACTGCGCATCTCCGCAATAACGATCATCGCCTTACCGATATCTCCCTGTGCAAATCCGTAATGACGCAATGCGTAAGAATACTGGTAGCTTACGATTCCCATAGCGATGCAGGCAATGATGCCCGTTGCGCTCAATAATAATGAAATCTTGCGAAATACCAGCAATAAACGCTTCTCAATGGGGAGCTTGTTTAATTTGTCAAATCTGTTTTTGTTCATTCCAATATGCCTCTCTTTCTGCGAATTGTGTATAAAAATCACTTGTCCCCTGATACGGCAATAAATAAAACAAACGCAACAGTAAAAGGTTCTCCTCCCGCTGTTTCCCTGCGTCTCTTCCTGCTAAGCTTTCTTCCATGGCATGCAGCAGATCATGCCATTGTATGGTAAATTGTTGATTCTTCGTCAGTTCCGGGGTATCGATCCATTTGCTGACCTTCACCTTGCTGCGATTCTCCTTCGCACATTCCCCTGTCTGGAGAAAATAGGAAAATCCCCCGTTCTCATAATATCTTCCAAGCGGAAACATCCGGCAGATCCCGGGCCGGTACGGATGAATGCTGCATCTTCCTTCCGCATCCAGATAAGCACAGGCTTCCTCTGCTCCCTGCATCTTCAGGTTCGGCAGGATCACGCCGTCTACGACATTCAGTTCCACCGCAGTCGAAAGCAGCTCCTGCATGCTTACGCCGAGCCCCGTCGTCAGACGGTATGCATCGTAAGGGTCCAGAATGATGGAAGCCCCCATGCCGTGACAGCACTGCGAACATCCCGCACAGCCGCCGCAGTCTGCCTTCACCATATCATTTGCTTTATATAAATGTCCGTCGGAAATTTCTTCTAGGCTGACATTTCGCTTCATATCTTTTCCTTCCTGTACTGCCCGTCCCGAACTTTTTGTACCTGAATTTTTCTTAATGATCCGTTTTTACTGCAAACATTTCTTTAAATCCATGATTTTTGCAAGGCTCTCGGTATAAGGTGCCCGCGCCACGCCGTACTCCGTTACGATTCCGGCGATCAGTTCATGATCTGTGACATCAAACGCCGGATTGTATACTTTCACACCTTCCGGTGCCATGCGCTCCTTATACCACATCTCGGTGACTTCTTCTGCTTTGCGCTGCTCGATACAGATATCCGCACCGGTTGCCGTCGCCATATCGATCGTGGAAGTCGGCGCGCAGATATATACCGGCACGCCATACTGCTTCGCCACAGCCGCCACTACGCTGGTACCGATCTTGTTCGCCGTATCTCCGTTGGCCGCCACTCTGTCGCAGCCTACGAATACAGCTTGCACCCAGCCTTTTGACATCACGGACGCTGACATATTGTCACAGATCAGTGTCACGTCCACACCTGCGGAATGCAATTCAAACGCCGTCAGTCTGGCTCCCTGCAAAAGAGGTCTCGTCTCATCTGCAAACACATGGAAATTGTAACCTCTCTCCTGTCCCAGATAAATCGGTGCGGTAGCGGTTCCGTATTTCACTGTTGCAAGTTGTCCTGCATTACAGTGGGTTAAGATGCCGTCACCCGGTTTTACCAGTTCCAGTCCGAATTCTCCGATTTTTCGGCATACTTCCACATCTTCCGACCTTATTTTCAGTGCTTCATCATGCAGGATTTCCTTCACTTCTGCGACTGTCCTGTGTTCTTCTCTGCCTGCTTTCACCGCAGCGGCATCCATACGCCGGAGCGCCCAGGACAGATTCACAGCTGTCGGTCTGGAAGAATCGAGATACTCCTTATATTCTGTAAACTTCTGATAAAACTCTTCAAAATCTTCGGTCTCGATGCGGTTCGACAACAGGTAAATCCCAAGTGCCGCCGCTACACCGATGGCAGGCGCTCCCCTGACCTTCAGCAGATAAATGGCATCCCACATCTCCTGTGCCGTATGTAATGCGATCAATTCAATTTTGCCGGGAAGTAATGTCTGATCTATGATGATCACCGCATCCTGCGCTTCGTCAAGTGCTACGGTGTCGTAATCAAGGATTGTTTTCTCTTTTTCCATGTACTCTGTGTACCTTTCTGTTTGTTCCTTTTATCGTAATATCAGGTTCAGGCATCATGTCTGATAATATCGGCAAATTCCGCCTTTGCTGCTTTGGCCAGATCATCCGGTCGTAACTGAATCTGGGACCCGATCTTACCGCCGCTGACATAGATCTGTTCCTGTGTTTTCGCACTTTCGTCAATTCTGGTCACATACTGCTTCTTCATGCCGATGGCAGTACAGCCGCCGCGGATATAGCCTGTAATGGCATTGATGTCCTTTACGTGGATCATTTCCACGCTTTTCTCTCCTACGGATTTCGCAGCCTTTTTCAGATCCAGTTCCGCGGCAATTGGGATCACAAACACAAAATAATTTTTACTGTTGCCTACCGTAACCAGTGTCTTGTAGACCTGTTCATACGGCAATGACAATTTATCTGCAATCTGCAGTCCGTCCACGAATTCTTCACACTCGTAAGTGTGATGTGTATAAGGAATCTTCAGGGATTCCAGAATACGCATCGCGTTTGTTTTCACTTCTTTTTGCTTTGCCATGATGTCTCATCTCACATTTCATAATCTGTAACTTTTCAGAGCCAAGGCAATTTTCATGCCGTTCGCCTTGTTCTTATGCTCTGGTTTTTTACATTGTACTATGTTGCGGTATCCAGTGCAAGCACACACTGTAAGAAACTTACAGTATTGTAAAAAACTCCATCACGTCCACGGATAATTCCGGAAACGTGACGGAGTTCTTATCTATTTCTGCATCTGGCAACCAGATCTTAGTTTGCAGCCTTCTCAGCTTTTGCAGCCTTTAACTGCTCGGTCAGAGCGGGAACGATCTTGTTCAGGTCGCCTACGATACCGTAGTCAGCTACGTCGAAGATAGGAGCGGTCTCATCCTTGTTGATTGCAACGATCAGATCAGACTCTTCCATACCTGCTACGTGCTGGATAGCACCGGAGATACCGATTGCGAAGTAGATTTGGGGACGAACGGTCTTACCGGTCTGTCCTACCTGCAGATCCTTGGGCTTCCAGCCGTTATCTACTACGGCACGGGTGCAGGATACGGTACCGCCCAGAACCTCTGCCAGATCCTCCAGGATCTTGAAGTTCTCTGCGCTGCCGACTCCACGGCCGCCGGATACCAGGATCTTTGCATCCATAATATCAACGGTATCGGATACAGCCTTAACTACTTCCTTGATGGTTACATATTTGTTGTTCGGAGTAAATCCGGGATTGTACTCTTCGATCACAGCCTTTGCACCTGCGATAGGAGCGATCTTCTGCATAACGCCGGGACGAACGGTTGCCATCTGAGGTCTGTTATCGGGGCATGCGATGGTAGCGATGGTGTTACCGCCGAATGCAGGACGGGTCATCAGCAGCTGATTGTGCTTCTGCTCCTGTCCGGGGATAGCTACCAGAGGGAAATCTCCGATCTCAAGTACGGTACAGTCAGCAGTCAGACCGGTCTTAACTCTTGCGGAAACGGTAGGTCCGAGGTCACGTCCGATTGCGGTAGCGCCTACCAGAACGATCTCAGGCTTATACTTCTCAATAACAGATGCCAGCGCATGTGCGTAAGGCTCGGTTCTGTAGGTCTCCAGTTCAGGATCATCTACAAGGATCACCTTGTCTGCGCCATACTCAGCCAGCTTATCAGCCAGTCCTTTTACATTATAACCGATCAGAACCGCGGTTACCTCGGTTGCAAGCTTCTCAGCCAGCTCTTTACCTTTGCCGAGCAGTTCCAATGCGATACCGCTGACCTCATTGTCTACCTGCTGGGCGAACACATATACACCCTTGTATTCTTCAATATTATTGGTTACCATGGTTTGCCTCCTATATTAGATGATGTGCTTTTCTTTGAATTTAGCCACAATGTAAGCTGCTCCGTCTTCGGGGGAATCGGGAACGATCTTCTCGCCTGCGCCCTTACGTACCTTATCGGATGCTTTTGCGATCTTGGTAGGAGATCCCTTCAGACCAAGGTTGCTGTCATCAATGTCTTTCAGATCAGCTCTGCCCCAGGTAGTGATCTCTGCCTTGCAGGCATCGAAGATTCCGCCGGGAGTCATGTAACGAGGCTTGTTCAACTCGGAAAGAGCAGTGATCAGGCAAGGCATCTTAGCTTCTACTACATGATATCTGTCATCATACTGTCTCTGAACGATTACCTTGTCTCCCTCTACCTTAATATCCTGTGCATAGGAGATTACGGGGATTCCGAGATGCTCAGCGATCTGAGGACCAACCTGTGCGGTATCACCATCGATAGCCTGACGTCCGGTAATGATCAGATCATAATCGATATTTCTCAGTGCACCTGCGATGGTAGTGGAAGTAGCCCAGGTATCTGCACCACCCAGTACTCTGTCGGTAACCAGGATTGCATTGTCAGCACCCATAGCCAGAGCCTCACGAAGAGCATCTGCAGCCTTGGGAAGACCCATGGTCAATACGGTAACTTCTGCGCCGAACTCATCCTTCAGCTTCAGCGCAGCTTCCAGACCAGCCTTATCATCGGGATTCATGATAGCAAGCATTGCGCCTCTGTCAAGAGTTCCGTCAGGATTGAATTTAACACCGCCCTTGGTATCGGGCACCTGCTTAATACAAACAACAATCTTCATTGTATTTTCTCCTTACTTTTCTAATTATTCATTCAACAACGCTTACTTCAACAGATCTGCGGAGATAACCATTCTCTGAACTTCGGAAGTACCCTCGTAGATCTCGGTGATCTTAGCATCACGCATCATACGCTCAACTTCGTACTCTCTGATGTAACCGTAACCACCGTGCAGCTGAACAGCCTTGGTAGTAACTTCCATAGCAACCTCAGCAGCATACAGCTTAGCCATAGCAGCTTCTACAGAGTAAGAGATCTTAGGATTGGTCTTGTACTCATCCTTCTTGCGTGCAGCCTTGTATACCAGCATCTTGGCAGCCTCAACCTTAGTAGCCATATCAGCCAGCTGGAACTGTGTATTCTGGAATCCGGAAATGGACTTTCCGAACTGCTTTCTTTCCTTGGTATAAGCAACGGTTCTCTCCAGAGCGCCCTCTGCGATACCCAGAGCCTGGGAAGCGATACCGATACGTCCGCCGTCCAGGGTATGCATAGCGATCTTGAAGCCCTGTCCCTGCTTACCAAGCATATTCTCCTTGGGGATACGGCAGTCGGTAAAGATCAGCTCATAAGTGGAAGAACCCTTGATACCCATCTTCTTTTCCTTGGTACCGAAGGTAAATCCGGGAGTGCCCTTCTCAACGATAAAGGAAGAAATCTCCTTCATCTTTCTGCCTCTCTTCTCTACCACGCCGGTAACAGCGATAACGATATATACATCAGCCTCTTTGCCATTGGTAATGAAGCACTTGGAACCGTTGATGACCCACTCGTCGCCATCCAGTACAGCCTTGGTCTGCTGACCCTGTGCATCGGTACCTGCGCCGGGCTCGGTCAGACCGAATGCACCGATCTTACGGCCGCTTGCCAGATCGGGAACATATTTTTTCTTCTGATCCTCAGTACCGAAAGTCATGATAGGATCGATACACAGAGAGGTATGTGCGGATACGATAACGCCTGTGGTTGCACAAACTTTGGAAAGTTCCTCAACACACATAGCATAGGTCAGGGTATCACATCCCTGTCCGCCGTACTCCTTGGGAACGGGAATTCCCATGAAGCCGTACTTAGCCATCTTCTCTACGGTCTCTCTGGGGAAAGTTTCGGTCTCGTCAACTTCCTGTGCAAGAGGTTTTACTTCGTTCTCGGCGAACTCTTTGAAGAGCTGTCTCGCCATCTCGTGCTCTTTGGATAATGTAAAATCCATGATGTTTAATCCTCCATTATTATTTATACTTAGTTGTAACTATCTGTCTCAAACTGTTAACTCAGAATAGCTGCTTTGCAATTTACTGTGCATCTACCGGAGTCTTGGTGCGGTCTGCATTGTATACATAGAAGCCCTTACCGGTCTTTACACCAAGGTTGCCGCCGCGAACCATCTTACGGATCAGAGGACATGCACGATACTTGCTGTCACCGGTCTCGTTGTACAGTACATCCATGATAGCAAGGCAGATATCCAGTCCTACGAAATCTCCCAGCTCCAGGGGACCCATGGGATGATTAGCACCCAGCTTCATAGCAGCATCGATGCCTGCGATATCGGATACACCTTCCATCTTGATGAAAGCTGCTTCATTGATCATAGGGATCAGGATACGGTTAACAACAAAGCCTGCTGCCTCGTTTACCTGTACGGGGGTCTTGCCGATCTCTTCAGCGATCTTCTTGATGGTGTCTACAGTCTCAGCGGGAGTATTCACACCTGCGATCACTTCTACCAGTTTCATACGGTCTGCGGGATTGAAGAAATGCATACCGATCAGAGGACGGGTCAGTCCGTTGCCGATCTCAGTGATGGAAAGGCTGGAAGTATTGGAAGCGAATACGCACTCGGGTTTGCAGATCTTGTCCAGCTCACCGAAGGTGGTCTTCTTTACTTCCATGTTCTCGAAAGCTGCTTCTACGATCAGATCACAGTCAGCACACAGATCTTCCTTCAGACCCGGAGTGATCTTAGCTACGATAGCATCCACTGCTTCCTGAGTCATTTTTCCTTTTTCTACCAGTCTTGCATAGCCCTTCTGGATCTTAGCCTTGCCGCCGTCAGCCCACTCCTGCTTGATGTCGCAGAGAGCTACTTCATATCCGTCTACCTGGGCAAATGCTTTTGCAATGCCCTGTCCCATAGTACCTGCACCGATAATACCTACTTTCATGGTAAATCCTCCTGATTTTATACTTTATATATAGTAATGATTATTTGTTCTGGAAAGGCTCTTTTACCTTCTCCTTGTTCTTGTCAAGGAAGAAAGCCATACCATACTTCTGATCTTCTGTCTCGAAGCAGTCACCGAACAGTTTTTCTTCGATCACTACTGCCTGATCCATATCTGCATCCAGGCCTTCGTTGATAGCCTTCTTGCAGTTGCGTACTGCGATGGGAGCATTCTTGGCAATGGTTGCTGCCATCTTCTGTGCTGCTGCCAGCAGTACTTCCTGCGCAGTCTTTACTACATTGCCGTCTGCATCTGTTTCCGCACTGAACACTTCGTTCACCAGACCGATTCTGTAAGCTTCCGCTGCTTTGATGTTACGTGCGGTATAGATCATCTGCTTTGCCATGCCTGCACCGACCAGGCGAGCCAGTCTCTGGGTTCCGCCGAAGCCGGGGGTGATTCCCAGTCCTACTTCAGGCTGTCCGAATACAGCATTATCGGAACAGAGTCTGATATCACAGCTCATGGAGATCTCACATCCGCCGCCCAGAGCGAAGCCGTTGACTGCTGCGATCACGGGAATGGGGAAAGTCTCGATCTTACGGAAAACATCATTTCCTTTTTTACCGAATGCCTCGCCCTCTGCCTTGGTCAGAGTGCTCATTTCACCGATATCGGCGCCTGCCACGAAAGACTTGGCACCCGCGCCGGTGATGATCAGGCAGCGAACTGTTGCCAGATCTACGGCATCCAAAGTTGCATTCAACTCATCCAGTACCTGAGAATTCAGTGCATTCAATGCTTTCTCACGGTTGATGGTAATGGTTGACACATTACCGTTCTGCTCATACAAAATGTAATCCATTTCTTTACCTCATTTCAGTTTAGCGATTTCTCATAACCACGCTAAGGCGATAGAAACTCTACCGCCCAGCGAATTTATTTATTAATCCTCGATCTTAACGATGGTGGAGCAGCCCATACCACCGCCGATGCACAGAGTAGCCAGACCGGTCTTGGCACCTCTTGCCTGCATCTCATGCAGCAGAGTTACCAGGATACGGCATCCGGAAGCTCCTACGGGATGGCCCAGAGCAATTGCACCGCCGTTGGGGTTCAGCTGTTTCTCTACATCAATGCCCAGTTCCTTGCCTACTGCTACGGACTGTGCTGCGAATGCTTCGTTTGCCTCGATGATATCGAAGTCTTCGATCTTCATACCGGTCTTAGCCATTACCTTCTTGGTGGAAGCTACAGGGCCGATACCCATAACCTCGGGACGAACGCCTGCCAGAGCGCCTGCTACGAAGGTAGCCATAGGCTTAACGCCCAGCTCTTTAGCCTTCTCCTCACTCATTACAACGATAGCTGCTGCACCGTCGTTGATACCGGAAGCGTTACCTGCGGTAACGAATCCGCCGGGGTTGATCGCACGAAGCTTAGCCAGACCTTCGATGGTAGATCCGTGACGGGGGCCTTCATCGGTATCGAAGATGATGGTCTCTTTCTTTTTCTTAACTTCTACGGGAACGATCTCTGCCTTGAAAGCACCGTTCTTCTGAGCTTCTTCAGCCTTTAACTGGCTCTTTAATGCGAACTCATCGAGTTCTTCACGGGTAAGTCCCCACTCTTCGCAGATGTTGTCTGCGGTCTTAATCATATGATAATCATTGAAAGCATCCCAAAGTGCATCTTTGATCATGGTATCTACCATGGTTGCGTTACCCATACGATATCCGTAACGTCCCTGAGGAATTGCGTAAGGAGCCATGGACATGTTCTCCATACCACCTGCTACTACGATGTCAGCGTCACCTGCCATGATCATCTGTGCAGCCTGGTTTACACAGTTCAGACCGGAACCGCATACCACGTTCATGGTAACTGCGGGAACTTCGATGGGAAGTCCTGCCTTGATGGCAGCCTGACGTGCTACGTTCTGTCCCTGACCGGCCTGGATGACACATCCCATATATACCTGGTCAACTGCTTCGGGAGCAACGCCTGCTCTCTTCAGAGCCTCCTTGATTACGATTGCGCCCAGCTCCGGTGCAGGAGTTGTGCTTAAGGTTCCGCCCATGGTACCGATTGCGGTACGGCAAGCGCCTGCTAATACAACTTTCTTTGCCATTTGTTTGTCCTCCACTTTTTTGTTTTCGTTTGGTTTGCTTTCTGAAATGTTTTAGATTGTTATTTTTTTATCATTTCACTGTTCCCATTTTAACATAGGGGAATCTGTTTTGCAATGCTTTTGTCAAAAAAATAACAAAATAACAAATGAAATTTTT
>JBNMHS010000055.1:0-18171 GCA_050872885.1 Acetatifactor sp. | reverse complement strand
TTAGTGAATAACCATTGGCTAACCGGACGAACTCCCGGGACGGACAGAAGGGAGTTCTGTGTTTCCAAATTTGCCAGTAAACCAGTAGCCCCGGCTGCATATAAGAATAAGCTGACCGTAAACAGACGCCGGCACTTAGCGGGCGTACTTTGGCCGCTTACGTGCCGCTGCGCTCTGTTTCCGAGTGGAAACGATGTCAGTGTTTCTTATATGCAGCCGGGGCTACGGCAGGCTAGCCAATTCGATTTGCCAGCCAACTAACTTTCAAGTTAACACACTTTCAAAAATTCTTCTAATTCTGGCAAAAACATGCAAAATGGTGGAAAAACACACCAATAGATAAGAGCATTCCTGAAAAAACACTGTTTTTGCAGAAAATGGTGGAATATAATTCTAAAAAAGACAAAATCGTCCACTATTTTGACCGATTACGATTTAAATAGTGGAATTGAAAACAGGCAACATATTTCCCTATCTAATGAAACGTGAAAGAATCTCCGTCTTCCACAATGCAGATCATGGTCTTGCCGGTATTGAGTACGATCTCATCACCGTTGTCATCGTAGTACCGGGTTGCGCCGTAGTCGGTATTTTTCTCCCAGGTCACATGAATCCCACGCCCATTCGTAAAGAACCAGCCGTCCCGGGTAGTGTCATGACACTGGAATGCCAGATAGCCTTCGCCCAATTCTTCATAAAAAGTATTCTGCACCAGAATATTTTTAAAAGTCAGCTGCTCACCGGTCACGGCATCGATATGCGGGCCGTCTGTACTTCCCGACAAATGCTGCGAACGATAATATAATCCGTCTTCCTCATTAAATTCAAAATAACACCGTGTCAGCGGATAACATCCGGACATATCAATATAAGAGGCATCTTTAGCCTTGGAACCGTACTGGTCTAAGGTATTGGGCGCTGCCTTGGTGGCAAAACGGAAATGATTTTCCTCTGTAAGTCCGCGATATCCGAGAGAATAGCCTTTTTTCTCAATTACCTTTAACAGACCTTCGCCGGAAGCGTATGCGTTGTGGGGCATGCTGCGGTCCGTGGTACGGAAGAAAGCGGCTTCGTCGGAACCGGAAGTACCGTCAATATCCTGGGTATCGGCTTCGGACAGCAGATCATTGATGAAAAAAGGACCTCCGAAATGCACAATGAAAGCATCCCATTCAAATGCCCAGTATGCATAATAATCACGGAGACTGCGGATATTGCCGATCTTGTCCATATCCTGCCAGCCCTCGTATACAGCCATCATACGTGTCATACGGTTCTCTACATTGGCCTCATAGAGAATGGACGCTTCGGACAGGCTGTACTGCGGAATGGCAGAACTTTCATTGGGAATCATTACGGCGATCGGGCGGGTAGCGGCCACATCGGCATCCACCCATTCATTTGTGAGGCGGCTGCGGACCATGCCGTCTCTCGGCGGTACGGAATCATCCTCCACGACGATAGTTACGGGATCCGGAAGTTCTTCACCGTTTGCGTCTGCGGAAGGAGAAGGACTGTCTTCCGGCAGGATCGGATTGATGATAGTATTGGAATCACCGGAGCTTCCGCATCCGGAGAGCGATACGGCAGCGGCAAGCAAGAGCGCGACTGCACTGAAGACAGACCGCTGCCTGAATTTATAATTACCCATTCTGATAACCATGCCTTTCAAATACCTGTAATTTTTGGATTACAGACACTTCATAATAATTGGCAACTATTCAGGATAAAACGAGACATCAAAGATGCTGTTTTGCGAAAGGGTGCTGAACAGTTGCGATAGTTGTTGCAATATAACATAATGATCCGGAGCGGATCGGAACCGTTATCCGATACTATAGATGATCACACCGCATAAAATACCTAACAATGCACCCATCAGAACCTGCAGGGGAGTATGTCCCACAAATTCTTTCAGCTTATCATGGGCGGAAACCTCGCTGCGTCCCATATCCTCGAATACTTTCAGCATTTCATTCAATACCTGTGCCTGGATGCCTGTCTCACGGCGGACTCCCATGGCATCGTACATTACAATGATTGCAAGGATCAGAGAGATGGCGAATTCAAAGCTGCCGGCACCATACTGATAGCAGACGGCAGTCACCAGGGAACATACGGTAGCCGAATGAGAACTGGGCATACCGCCGCTGCCTACCAGACGCTCGGCAACGAACTTTTTAGAGACGATCAGGTGAATTATAGTCTTCAGCACCTGCGCTACCAGCCAGCCGCAGGCAGCGGTCAGGAAGATTTTATTACTAAAAAACTGTTCAAAAAAAGTCATAAATAACCTCATTTCTTATATGCAGCATTTCTGACGAAAGACATATATAAATCAGTATAATCCAAAAAGCGGAAAAAGTACAGCGTTGACCTTGAAATGATATACGGAAGGATAGTATAATATAGCTGTTCGGACCAAAACTGTGAAGAGTGATTTGGATGTGTACAAGGGAATAAGGAATTAAGGAGACGTGGAAATGAGCCTGTTGAGCGTAATAGTGCCCTGCTATAATGAGGAAGAGAGTGTCGCCCTGTTTTATCAGGAACTGACAAAAAATGATACCTTTTTTAAGGAAAAAGAGATTGAACTGGAGCTTCTCTATATTGATGACGGTTCCAAGGACGGTACCGTGAGAGAGGTAAAGAAACTGATCGAGCAGGATCCCAGAGTGCACATTATCTCTTTTTCCAGAAATTTCGGAAAAGAGGCAGCCATGTTTGCCGGACTGGAGAAATCCAAAGGGGATTATGTGGTTATGATGGACGTGGATCTGCAGGATCCGCCTTCTCTGCTGCCGGAAATGTTTGAGTGGATCTGGCAGGGATATGACTCTGTAGCGACCCGCCGTGTGACCCGAAAGGGTGAGCCGCCGATCCGCAGCTTCTTTGCCAGAAGATTTTATCACCTGATGAAGAGAATCTCCCAGACAGAAATGATGGACGGAGCCAGAGATTATCGTCTGATGACCAGACAGATGGTGGATGCTATACTGTCCATGCGTGAGTATAACCGTTTTACGAAGGGGATCTTCGGCTGGGTAGGATTTAAGACAAAATGGCTGGAATACGAGAATGTGGAGCGTGCCAAGGGAGAGACGAAATGGAACTTCTGGAAGCTTCTGGTATATTCCCTGGACGGGATCACCGCTTTCTCCACAGCCCCGCTGCTGATCGCTTCCTTTGTGGGAGTACTGTTCTGCGTGATCGCCTTTTTGATGATCGTGTTTATCATTGTACGGAAACTGATCTTCGGAGATCCGGTGTCCGGCTGGCCCTCACTGGTGTGCATTATCCTGATGACCAGCGGCGTGCAGTTCTTCTGCACCGGCATTTTGGGACAGTATCTGGCAAAAGCATATATGGAGGTAAAACGCAGACCGATTTACCTTGTAAAAGAAGAAATTTAACAAAAACAGCATAGTTATGAGCTTTTTGTGTACGAAAAAATGTTACAAAATGGGGGTAATTTGTAACATTTTTAGTTTCTTAACTATATTTTAACGGTAAAATGTCTTTTCAAAAATCGACGGTTATGCTATGATTTCACTGTCAGTCACTACAGGGGAGCAATACTCGACAAGTAAAAAGGGGGACTTGTTTTGGATATTGTTGCAGTAAAAGATTCTGAACTGGAGAGATATGTAACCCGGATCATGTTGGAGATAGGGGTGCCGGCGCACTTAAAAGGTTATCACTATTTACGGGATGCAATCATTTTATCGGGAAAAGACATGGAAGTGGTAAGCAGCGTTACCAAACTGCTGTATCCCACTATCGCAAAGCATTTCAAGACCACGGATCAAAAGGTGGAACGTGCTATCAGGAACGCCATTGAGGTGTCCTGGGCGAGAGGAAATGTGGAGACATTCGAAAAAATCTTTGGATATTCCATAGCTTCCGGAAGGACGCGGCCGACGAACAGCGAGTATATTGCCCGCATCGCCGATAACATCCGCCTGGATTACAAGGCTATGTAGCATATGGACAGTAATTGTTTAAAGTAGGGAGTATAATCATACATATGTAGTATTCTCCCCTGCCGACTGACAGAGCCGTATACCGGAACGGGGAAGTTCCGGTATACGGCTCTTTTTCGCGGTTATATTTGTCAAGTCACTGTTATTATGGTAGAATAAACTCACCCGTAAAGAGCAGACAGATCTGCTTGTGGGTATTGGGAGACAAAATGACTTTTCGGATATCAGATATTTTGATCGGGGGGAGCCTGATCATCATCGGGCTGACGGAGGTCGCCCATTTGGCAGGCTGCCTGTTAGGGTGGTCTTTTTTGAGTGTGACGGATCTGCTGCTGGCGGAAACGGTGCTTTTTGCACTGGCAGTGCTCCCGGTGAGCCTGATCGGACGTAAAAAGAAGGCAAAGGCAGTAAACGGCGCAGCACAGAGTGGCAGCGGTAAAAATGAGGTGAATGCAGGAACGCAATGGATCCTTACGGGAGTACTTGCATTTCTGATCTTGATACAGATGCTGCGGATCCTCAGCGGGGATCGAGCATGGCTGGAAGGCGATATGACACTGGAGACCGTGAATACTTTTCTTGCGGAGAATGCGGTGTACAGTGTGAATCCGCTCACCGGAACCGCTTATACGGCCGGCATGTCATTCCGGCTGAAAATATTGTGCCTGCCTACATTATACGGAACAATCAGCAGATGGAGCGGCATGGCGCCGACGGATGTGGTATACCGTCTGATCCCCTGCCTGACGCTGGGACTGGGTTATTTCGCATACGGGAAGCTCGGTAACGCTGTTTTTGAAGGAAACCCTATAAAGGTGAGGACATTTTTGCTCATGGTGGGAATACTGTTCAGTACAGGGGCATATATGCCCGGCGTGGACGGATTTGATGTGTTTTACGGCGGATTCCGCGGCGTGACGATCCGCGCCATCGTACTTGTGCCCTATCTGATCGCCTGCCTGATGGAGAAGAGATATTTCGGTGCGGTTCTCTGTATTCTGGCAGAGGCCTGCATCGTATGGACATTGTACGGGGCAGGTGTGTGCCTGCTGATTACAGCGGCATGGGTGGTGCTCCGGAAGCTGCTGTCGCTGTTGGAAAACAAGTCGGCGGCGCGCAGAGAAAAAACTAAGATGAACCGCAGCCGGGGAGAGGGGGACACAGAATGAAGACACTTCTGCAGTCCGCCATGACCGGCTGGACGACTTATACACAACAGGGTAAATTCGCAGCACTTCTGCTGTTGGCGATCGTATATCTCGGATTTGCACTGCGAGGGAAAAAATCCGGGAAGGAAAGCCGCGTGACCGCATGCATATATGCGGCGCTGATCACACTTGCCTGTATCTGCCCGGTGACGGCAGTGATCCTTATGAAATATCAGACGAATTTTTATTCTTATGTATGGATCTGGGCGGCAGTACCGCAGACAGCGGTCATAGCCTGGGCGGCAACAGAGTTCCTGTGCGGATTATGGGGAAAAAAGGAAGCGGACAAGTACCTCCGGAATGCCATAGCCACATTGATTCTCGCGGGGATCCTGTTTTTAAGCGGGAATCCTGTATCGGAATGGACGAAAGCGCAGACAACGCAGATCCCGGAAGTCTCGGGGGCAGAAATGCAGCAGGAAGATTCTTCCTGGGAGACACTGGAATTGTTATCGGTATATCACTATGCTGAAACGGAAACGTTGGAGTTTGGTCTGTGGGCACCTAAGGATATCATGGCGGCCGCCAGAGCCTACAGTGCATACATCCGGCCGGTATATGGCCGGAGCATCTGGGATGCTTCCCTGGGGAGCTATTCTTTTGACACTTATGCGGCGTGGCAGGAGGATCTGTACCTGTGGATGAGCAATCTGGAGACGACCGGGGAGACGGAGTATCTGCGTACGGACGGGGTGACAGAGACGGATAACGTCTCGGGCAGCAAGGGCAGAACGATAGATTTCAGCGCATGCCTTGACAGCGCGAAAGAAGCCGGAGCAGACTACATCTTATTGCCGGGGGATCTTACGGAAGAGACGCAGAAGGAACTGCAGAAGACGGCAGGCAGGGAATTGCAGCCTCTGGGCGGATATTTCCTGATACAATTATGATGCGGTGCCCCTGAGGAGACGGGCGGCAGCCGGTCACACCGTGCATAAAAGGATAATGGATAAATATAAGGAATGAAACAATGGAACAGGATCTGATCAGTATTGTGGTACCGGTATACCGGGCGGAACAATATATAGAAGAAACGATGGACTGTGTGCGGGCGCAGACTTACGACCGATGGGAACTGCTTCTGGTGGAGGATTGCGGTCCGGATCGCAGCAGGCAGGTGATCGAGGAATATATACAGCGGACGGGGGACAGGCGGATCCGCCTGCTGACTCACCCTCAGAATCTGGGTGCGGCAAGGGCGCGGAATCTGGGAGTGAATGAGGCAAAGGGCCGTTACCTGGCCTTCCTGGATGCGGATGATCTGTGGGAGCCGGACAAGCTGGAAAAGGAGCTTGCTTTCCTGAAGGAGAGACAGGCAGCCTTTGTATTTACCGGGTATGAATTCGCCGACGAGAACGGCAGAGGAACCGGAAAAGTCGTACGGGTACCGGCTTCCATCAATTATAAAGAGGCATTAAAAAATACTACGATCTTTACAAGTACTGTGATGTTCGATATGGAAAAACTTCCCAAAGAGCAATTGCAGATGCCGCAGATCAAAAGCGAGGATACCGCTCTGTGGTGGAGAATACTGCGGGGAGGTACTGTAGCTTGTGGTTTAGATGAAAATTTGGTAAAATATCGGAGAGCAGGGAAATCCCTGTCATCAAATAAGCTGGAAGCTTTGCGCAGAATCTGGAATCTGTACCGCAAAGCGGAAGGCATGTCAGTGCCAAACAGCGCCTGGCATTTCTGCTTCTGGGCGGTACGCGCAGTAAAACGCAGAGTATAGGAGGAGTTTGTCTTGAATACAAACGGTAATTTTTATGAAAACAGACTGCGGAAAAGAGAATCCTTTAAGCGTCTGATCAATATAGACCTGTCGGCGATCTGTCTGTTCCTGGAAATTGCACTGTTTGCCTACATGTGGCAGTTTCACTTTCAGTTCCAGCTGGTAGATCCCCTGCAGAAGATCTGGTATCGTGGTTTCCTGCTGGAAAACGGCATTTACAGCGTGATCCTGATCTTCTTTTCCGTTACCTACGGCGGCATGCGCCTGGGATATATGAAGAATACGGAGATTATTTTCTCCCAGGTGTTCGCTACCCTGATGGCGGATATGCTGATCTATGCGGAACTGTGTATGATGGCGCGAAGCATTTTCCCTCCGGAGATGTTCCTGCTGATGGTATTGTTGCAGATCATAGCGGTGATCATATATGCCAATATTGCCAATAAGATCTACCGGACAGCGTTCCCACCCAGAGAACTTCTGCTGATCCATGGGGACAGACCCATAGAGGATATTGTCAATAAGTTTGAAAGCCGTAAGGATAAATACAAAATCACAAAGTGCGAGAATATCCGCAAAGGGATCACAGAGCTTTGCCGGGAGATCCTGGACGATTACCGGAATGGCGTCATTACAGCCGTGGTGATCTGGGATATTAATGAGAAAGACCGTAATTTCATTTTGAAATTCTGCTATGCGAGATCTATCAGAGTTTACGTCATGCCTAAAATATCGGATGTTATTTTAGTGGGATCCGAAGAACTGCATGTGTTTGATACTCCGATCCTGCTGACCAGAGAATATTCTCTCAGCATGGAGCAGAGATTTATCAAGAGATCCATCGATGTGATCTGTTCCCTGATCCTGCTGGTAGTGACTTCTCCACTGATGCTGCTGACAGCGCTGGCCATCAAGCTGTATGACGGCGGCCCTGTACTGTATAAGCAGGTACGCTGTACCATCGGCCAGAAGGAATTCTATATTATGAAGTTCCGTAGCATGCGTACCGATGCGGAAAAGGACGGTGTGGCGAGACTTGCACAGAAGGGAGACAAACGGATCACTCCCGTCGGGAAAGTCATCCGCAAATGCCGTCTGGACGAGCTTCCCCAGCTGATCAATATTCTCCGCGGAGATATGTCCTTTATCGGTCCCAGACCGGAACGCCCCGAGATCATTGCCCAGTACATGGAAGTCATGCCGGAATTTGCGTTCCGCATGAAGGTGAAGGCAGGACTGGCGGGATTTGCCCAGGTGTATGGCAAATATAACACCTCTCCGTATGACAAATTAAAGCTCGATTTAACATATATCGAAAACTATTCTGTATGGCTGGATCTGAAACTGATGCTTCTGACCCTGAAGGTACTGTTCTGGCCGGACAGCACAGAAGGCGTGGAAAGCGAACAGGTAACTGCTTTTAAGGCGGAGTATGACGGCCGTGCCGAGAAGGAAGACTAACCGGAGGTAGACGTGTGGAAGTAAGCTATGGGAAGGAACCTTTTGATCTGCGGCTGACGTGTTTGCGTTTATGCCGTAATTTATGGAAAATACTGGCTGTGACGGCAGTGGGAACACTGCTGTTCGGCGGTGGTTATTATGTCAAAAATGTGTTGCTGCAGCCCGATCCCGGGTATGCGGCTTCTTCCACTTATAAGGTAGAATATGCAGAGAACCCCAATGCGGCGGGGGCGTACTATATCAACGAGGCTACCTGGAACAGCCTGATCCATACCGGAGAGTTTCTGGACGGTGTGGAGAAGCATCTGCAGGAGACCGCGGCCGGGGGAGACGACAAGGCGGCGGAGGTGCTGACAATGAGCCGGGAACAGTGGATCACAGCACTGTCGGCGACACTGCCTTCCGATTTCAGCATTCCCGTTACGCAGGCAGCCACACAGGACCCTGAGGAAAGTATTGCACTGGCACATGCCGTGGAAGATACTATGTGCAATGAATTCGCGGACAGCATCGTGGAGATTAACCGGATCAAGGTACTGGATCCCGGAGACCGGGCGGAAGCCGTGGAGCCGGACGTCCGTCCGGTGCGTGCTGTCATACTTTCGGCAGTGCTGTCTTTATTTTTTGCAGTCGTGATCTTCCTGCTGTGGGAGATCTCGGGGGATAGTATCCGGCTGCCGGTTACATTGCGGAGACGTTACGGACTGGTGAGCCTCGGAACAGTGGAGAGTGTCGGTTTTGCGGAGAACCTGAAATATATCCTGGAAAAGGCTACTGAGAACAAAACAGCCGGAGAATCCGGAAAAGAAGGCGATTTACGTGTCGCGGTATGCGGAGCCCTGCCGGGGGCAGACCCCTGTGAAATCGCCGGACTGCTGAAAAAAGTGGAACCCCACGCTGTATATTCTGCAGTGCCGAGTCCTCTGCTAAGTCCGGAAAGTGCGGCAGTATTGCGTGACTTTGATGCTGTTCTGCTGGCAGTACCGGCAGGCGGGCATACAGGAAAGCAGCTGGAAGCAGTGCTGGATTACCTGAAAACACAGGATTGTGTTATAGACGGAAGCTTTTTGTGGAATGCGGATGAGGCACTGATCCGACAGTATTATTTCCTGCCGGCGGCAGACGATCACGAAGCAGGGAAAGAACACGTCGGAACAGGACATACAGATACCACGCAGGGAGAAGGAGAGCAGGCATGAAGGTAGAAGTACTGGCATCGGTAATGAATGCTTCCTTTGCGGAGACTGTGCGACATATGAATCTGCAGTCTGACGCAGTGATCATTAATCAGTGCGACAGGCTGGGACAGGAAGAAATGCAGCTTCCGCATCGGATACGTTTCTACAGCTTCCCGGAACGTGGTATCGGACGGAGCCGGAATGAGGCGATTATGCGGGCAGAGGGTGACATCTGCCTTTTTTCGGATGCGGATATCGTATACGCGGATGGTTATGAAGCTGCTATCCTGGCAGAATTTGAGAAAAATCCGCAGGCGGATATGATCATCTTCAATATCGAGGTGGAAGAAGAACGCAGAACCTACCACATTACGGAGCGGAAGAGGGTCCGCTGGTACAATTGCGGACGTTACGGAGCGGTCAGCTTTGCAGTCCGCAGAGAAAGCTTACTGTGTTCGGGAATTATGTATTCCCTGTTGTTCGGCGGAGGCGCAAAATACAGCAATGGCGAGGACAGCCTGTTTCTGACACAGTTTATCAACAGGGGTTACCGTGTCTATACCGCTCCGGTGACCATCGGCAGAGAGGAAGCGGGGGAATCCACCTGGTTTCAGGGCTATAATGAGAAGTTTTTCCACGACAGAGGGGTGCTGTACCATTATCTGTATGGGCGGCTTGCCCGGCTGCTGGCATTGCGCTTTCTGTATGCCCATAAAGGGGTCCTGTGCACCGATGTGACTCTGCAACAGGCGAAACAGTGGATGCGGGAAGGCATCCGCGAGGCGAAACGTCGGTGACAGATATCGCAGATGTAAAAAGAACGGAAATCGGAAAGGAGGAGACAAAGCATGGAGAGCAGTGCACTTGTGTATATCCTGTTGACGGCTATTGTGGTTGCGTTCGGATGGACGGTACGTAACGGCGACCGAATACAGCTGACCGGATACCATGGCCGCAACAGGCAGCAGGCGTTTAATGCGGTGGCGGAATCCGCTATCTTCTGCCTCCTGGCCGGAGTCTCCGCCTGCCGGATCGCCGTGGGGGGAGATTACTGGGTCTACTGGCTGAATTTCCAGCTGATCGACCAGGGAAGACATGTCTCCTACGAAAGAGGCTTCGTGTATCTGGTGAAATTCTTCCATCTGATCTTCGGGGAAGGATCATATCTGCCGATCTTTGGATTCTTTTCGCTGGTCACGGTCTTTTTTTTCCTGAAATCCCTGCATGATCAGGCGGACTGGTATGTATTTTCCCTGTTTCTGCTATTGACACAGGGCTTTTACTTTAATAGTATGAACTCGGTACGTTACTATTTTGCGCTGGCGCTGGCTATGTATGCGCAGAAGTATGTGCTGAGGGGAGAATATGGGAAATTCATTCTCTGGATAGCCCTGGGCTGCACGATTCATAAATCCGTGCTGCTGGTCATCCCGGCGTATATTGTAGTAGATCTGTTATCACGGATACAGTTGAAAAAATGGCATTATATACTGGGCGGTGCATTGGTACTGTCTCTGATCTTCGGACAGGATATCTACCGGAGTATTATTTTCCGGTTTTACCCGTATTATAAGGATTCCATGTTCGACAACGGACAGCTGTCCTATGTCAATATCGCAAAGTGCCTTGCCATACTGGTACTGTGCCTGATCTATTGGAAAGACAGTATCCGGGACAACCGGAGAAACCACTATTATTTCTATCTGAATCTGGCCGGACTGGTGCTCTATGCCTGCGGATCCTTCATCCCGGAAGTATCCCGGGTGGCATACTACCTGATCCAGTCACAGATATTCCTGATCCCGGGAGTGCTGAAAGATGCAAAAAAGGGGTGGCTTCGGAATCTGTGTATTGTCGGAGTCGTTGCTGCGTATCTGGCGTATTTCGCCATGCTGCTGCGGGGAATGTATGATGTAGAGATACGGCTGCTTCCCTATTTGAACTGGATTTTTGATTAAAACACGATTTGATTTACGAACACTAAACGGAAAGGAAACGGCATGAAAGTACTGTGGGTCTGCAATATCATGCTTCCGGCGATCGCCGAAGCACTGCATAGAGAAGCTTCCAACAAGGAAGGCTGGCTGTCGGGACTGCTGACCCGGGTGGCGGAGGAAAATGACGGCAGTATGGAACTTGCAGTAGCATTTCCTGCGCCCGTGGATGGTGCGGAAGTGCCACCGAAATTCTGCGTGGAAGTGCCGCGGAACATTGCGGATACTCATACGAAAACGATAGCGCCGTTTCAAGACACAGAAAGAACAAACATAAATATCACATGTTATTCGTTCCACGAAGACACTACACATCCCGATAGGTATCAGCCGGCACTGGAGCCGGAATTCCGGAAGATCACAGAGGATTTCGAACCGGATGTGATACACTGCTTCGGAACAGAATATCCACATACTCTGGCAATCTGCCGTGCATATCCTCACAAAGAGAGAATCCTGCTGGGGATACAGGGCATTTGTACACTGTGCGCAGAGGCATATTTTGCGGATATGCCGGAGCGGGAGATCCGTAAGGTGACATTCCGGGATTTGGTGAAACGGGATACCCTGTGCAGCCAACAGGAAAAATTCGCCCGCAGAGGCGAGATGGAGCAAGAAGCCGTCAGCCTTGCGGGAAATATTACCGGCAGAACCGCATGGGACAGGGCAGTGACCACCGGCTGGAATCCGGAGGCACAGTATTACACCATGAACGAAACACTGCGCGGTACCTTTTATGAAGGAGCATGGAACCCGGAAGACTGCGAGCCACATTCCATTTTTGTGAGCCAGGGGGATTATCCGCTGAAAGGCCTGCATTATCTCCTGAAAGCATTGCCCCGGATCAGGGAGAGTTTTCCGGATGTACAGCTATATGTAGCAGGTAATGATCTGACGGCATACCGCACTTGGAAACAAAAACTGAAAATATCCGCATACGGGAAGTATCTGCGAAGCCTTCTTAAGGAAGGACATCTGGAAGACCGGGTACATTTCACGGGAAGACTGACGGCGGAAGAGATGAAAGCGAGATTCCTGAAAAGTAACCTGTTCTTATGCTGTTCTTCTCTGGAAAATTCACCGAATTCTCTGGGGGAAGCCATGCTTCTGGGAGTACCCTGCATCAGTACGGAAGTGGGAGGAATCCCCAGCCTGTTTGAAGGCGGAAGAGACGGACTGTGGTGCATGGGACACCGGCCGGAAACGAATCCGGAACGAGACGGAAAAAGCTGTGAAAATGCAGCGAGTGACAATAAAACAGAAAATGATATAAATAACACGTGTGACAAAAAACAAGAAAATGCAAGCGAATTGGAAAATATTGTAAATTCCATGGCAAAATCCATTATTGAAATGTGGAGTAATCCGGAAAAAATGATGGAATACTCGAAAAATGCAAGAGAACATGCAAGAAAAAACCATGATAAAGAGCAAAATTTTGCAAAATTGCAAGAAATATATGCAAACATAGCAGGGAGGACGGAATGAAGCTGGTATTTGTCTCAAACTATTTTAATCATCATCAGCTTCCTTTCTGTGATGCTCTGTATGAATTGCTGGACGGAAGCTTCCGGTTCCTGCAGACACAACCCATGGAAGAAGAACGGATCCGGATGGGCTGGCAGGTTGAGGAACGGCCGTATGTGTGCCGCATAGCAGAGGACTGCAGACATCTGATCTTGGAAGCGGATGTGGTGATCTTCGGCGGATGTGATGATGAAAGCTATATCCGGGAGCGCCTGGTGGCGGGGAAACCGATTTTCCGTTATAATGAACGTATTTATAAGGAAGGACAGTGGAAAGCGGTCTCTCCCAGAGGCCTGATCCAAAAGTACAAAGATCATACAAGGTACCGCAAGGCGCCGGTGTACTTTCTCTGTGCGGGAGCCTATGTCCCCTGTGATTATCATCTGATCCGCGCATATCCGGACAAAATGCTGCGGTTCGGTTATTTCCCGGAGACCAGAACCTATGAAACGGGACAGCCCTTTGAGCGGAAGAAGCCCGGAAGCATACTGTGGGCAGCCCGCATGATCGACTGGAAGCATCCGGAACTGGCAGTGAAGACAGCTGCCTATTTAAAAGAACATCTGGAAGGAATTCCTTTTCATATTAATATGATCGGCGGCGGAGCAATGGAAGAAGAGATGCACCGGCTGGCAGAAGAACTACAGGTGACAGAGCAGATAACTTTCATGGGATTCCGTGGACCGGAAGAGGTACGCGCTGCCATGGAAGAGTCACAGATCTACCTCGTCACCAGTGACCGTAAGGAAGGTTGGGGCGCTGTAGTCAACGAAGCCATGAACAGCGGATGCGCGGTGGTGGCGGATCATATGATCGGAGCTGCACCCTACCTGATAAGACAGGGAGACAACGGCCTGATGTACAGGGACGGCAGGGAAGACGAATTGTTCCGTACTGTGGAGGGGCTGCTTAAGGATCCGGAAAAATGTCGTAGACTGGGGGAAGCGGCACAGCGAAGCATTGCCACGGAGTGGAATGCCCGGACGGCGGCACAGCGGCTGGTGACACTATGCAATGAAATGGGCTTCCTGCCGCAAGAGTCCGGAACCGTTATCCCCGGATCGGACATGGCGGCAGACCGCAGAACCGGTACAGTACCGGCACCCACGATCCCACAGATGTGGACGGACGGCCCCTGTTCCCCGGCACCGGTGATCCCGGAACGGAAGATGTACAGGGCATGCATGGAGAGACAATAGTTACGAAACAACAAAGACGAGAGGAAGCAGCGTGAATAACGAAATGAAACAACCACTGATCAGCGTGATCGTGCCGGTCTACAATATCATACCGTATCTGCCCCGGTGCGTGGAAAGCCTGAAACAGCAGACCTACCGGAACCTGGAGATCCTGCTGGTGGACGACGGGTCCACGGACGACACACCGGCACTGTGCGACCGCCTGGCGGAGACAGATGCCAGGATCCGTGTGTTTCATAAAGAAAACGGCGGCCCGTCCTCCGCGAGAAACTTAGGACTTGGGCAGGCGAAGGGAGAATATGTCGGATTTGTGGACAGCGATGACTATGTAGACGCAGACATGTATGAGCGATTGTACCGTGCCGCCTCGGATACCGGAATGCCCATCGCACAGGTGGGGAGAGACGAGATCGATAAGGACGGCAATATTTTGCCGAACATCTGCGAACCTGTGGACAAAGAGCAGGTGATCCCGGCACAGGACTTCTTAAAAGAACTCCTGATGCACAGAGGCGACTGCTCTTTCTGTACGAAACTGTTGAAAAAAGACTTGTTTGTGCCGGAAAAATTCCCGGAGGGCGCACTGAACGAAGATTTTCATCTGTTGGTCAGAATGTTGACAAGGGAAGATAAGGGCGCCTATGATAGTACAGATGCCGGAGACACAACGACAGACTGCGGAGACTATGTTGTTCCGGGGATTGCGTGTATCCCCGGACAGGCATATCATGTATTTTACCGGCCGGACAGCAATACCCGCGATAAAAACCGTTTTTCACGGGTGTACGCAGACAACATTGACAATGCGGACATGGTACTGGAACTGGTGGAACAGAAATATCCGGAGCTTGAGGACATTGCGTTCCGGTTCGGCGTATTTCAACGGCTGGACTACCTGCTGCATATCCCCATCTCCCGGATGACAAAAGACAACGAATTTTACCGCAGAGTAGTGAAAAACCTGCGCCGGGGCTGGTGGAAAGCTATGAGAAATCCCTGGCTTACCAAAAAAAACAAGTGTTATCATACTCTGTTTGCCATTGCCCCTAAAGGGATCAGGGTACTGCATAAGAAAGTAAAACATTTAGAATAAGGAAAACCTAAACACATTTATCATTATAATGAAGGAAAGTAACATGAAGAGAAAAATAGCATTTCTGGGAGCAATCCTCCTGGCGGCATTCATATTTACCTATGAAGGGAACACCTACCGCAGCTATGCACTGGATGAAGAGGATCGGGCATGGATCGATGAAGCATCACAGGCTTTGCAGGATATCGCAGAAGAGCGGGAAGTCATGGCGCTGGTGTATCTGTGCGATGAACTTTCGATCCGTGAGGAAGCGGACGATAACAGTGCAAAAATAATCACCGTACCCAGCGGACAGATGGTGGAGATCCTGGATGTGACAGTGGATGAAGACTATCAGGTCTGGGAAAAGGTGTCCGCGGAGGTAAGCGGTAAGGTCTACGAGGGATATATCCCCCGGAAGTATCTGGCATGTTCCGACGAGCGGTTTCTGGAGTGGGAAGAACTGTATAGCATGAATCCCGGAGAAGCCGTGATGCTGGCGGAGGAAAACGCTGCCGGTGTCTATGCGGACATCGAACAGTTCCCGGAGAGCTACCGCCCGGCGCTGGAGGCTTTGAAACAAAAGCATCCGAACTGGACGTTTGTACGGCAGAATACCGGACTGGATTTCCAGACGGTGATCAACAATGAGCTCCAGGGCGGAAAAAGTCTGGTCTATAAGAGCTATGGAGACTATTGCAAGGAAGGACAGCACAGCCCCAATTGGTACTTTGCTTCCGAAGATGTCCTGAAATTGTATATGGATCCGAGAAATTCATTACATGAGAATGCCATTTTTCAATTTGAACAGCTGACATATAACGAGAGTTACCACACGGAGGCAGCAGTAGAGACCTTCCTGAAGAATACTTTTATGAACAGCAACAGCCCGGCGCCTAAGACAAATATGACATTTTCCCATATCTTCTGGGCAATCGGCGCGGAACAGCAGGTCAGCCCGTTCCACCTGGCGGCAAGAGTCTACCAGGAGCAGGGACAGGGAACCTCGCCGCTGATCTCCGGAAACTATCCGGGCTATGAAGGATATTATAACTATTTTAATATCTCAGCCAGTGGCAGCACCAACGAGCAGGTGATCACCAATGGTCTGAACTACGCCCGGAACAATGGCTGGGACAATGCCTATGCATCTATCCTGGGCGGTGCCAATGTCATTTCCGCAAATTACATAAAAAAAGGACAGGATACACTGTATCTGCAGAAATTCAATGTGTCCACTACGGCCAGCAACCCTGTATATACCCACCAGTATATGCAGAATATCGCAGCCCCTACCAGTGAAGCACTGAGCATGAAAAAGCTGTATGAAAGCGCGGGAGCACTGGAGAACACTTTTGTCTTCAAGATCCCGGTCTATGAAAATATGCCGGCAAGCCCCTGCCCGATGCCGACCTCTTCCACCAATGTGGTATTGCAGGTACCGGCAGGCTATGATGCTTCTACTATCTACGTGGACGGCATCCCTTATACACCGCAGGTACGGAACAACCGCCGGATCGTCACCGTGCCGAACGGAAATGCGCAGGCGGCAGTAGTCTACCGCTATAATGAAAACGGAGCTCCCATCGGTATGTATGTGTGGACACTGGAATACCGTAGCAACGCCTACGCAGTGACGGAACAGCCGGGACTGACGGACCTGTTGACCTATCATGGATTTTCCATCCGTATCACCGGCAAAGCGGGCATTCGCTTTAAGACAGGTATCAGTGCGGATCTGCGGAACACCCTGTTAACCGGCGGTGTCAATGGCTATTACCTGAAAGAATACGGAACCCTGGTCATGAACAATGCCAACCGGAATACATATCCCATGATCAAAGGCGGCGAAAAAGTCATCAGCGGACTTGCCTACGGAACCGACAGCAACGGGGCGCACCAGGACAGCATCTACGAGACTGTGGATGGAAGATACCGCTATACTTCCGTATTGGTGGGACTGCCGGCGAATCAGTACAAGGTCGAATATGCCTTCCGCGGCTACATCGTCCTTACAAAAGACAATAAGGATATCACCATATACGGGCCTGCCATGGCAAAGAGCATCTACTCCCTGGCGGAACAGGTGTTGAATATGGGAACCTATGCATCAGGTTCGGAGGCAGATGCATTCTTACGCAAACTGATCAGTGACGCAAAATGAGAACTGTAAAACATAAAATAAAAAGATAGGACAAAAAAGATGAAAAGACAGGCAACAAAGTATCTGGCGCTGACGATAAGCGCTATTATGGCAGTATCCCTTACTGCCTGCGGCGATGGCAGCGACAGCAGTGCAGACGCTGCACTTGCACCGGTGGAAGCAGAGCCGATCTTATCGGATCTGGAACTGGAGATCCTGAATCTCGAGACAAAATACAATAAAGGCGAATTTGAACAGGCAGATTACCTTGCACTGGCAGATGCCTATCACAGAGCGGGCTACATCCGTAAACAGCGTGATATCCTGGAGCAGGACTACAGACTCTATAACGATACAGACGCATTTGCAGCCCTGCGGGAACTCAGCGTAAACCTGGAAGAGGAGACCGACAGTATCCGCGAGAGAGCGCGGGAAATGCAGCAAGATCTGGAACTGCCGGAATATCTGGATGAAAGCGTTAACCTGATAGACAGTGAAGACTGGTTCCTGACCATGATGCCCAAGCTGAAAGAGGGACAGCGTAACTACTATCTGGAACAGAATAACGAGCCGGTGCTTTATGCGCAGGTGGGATACACAGAAGACGGACAGTGCTTTTCCAAAGTATGGTATACCGGAAATGATACGAAACGATTCTTAAGCCAGGAGGGTAC
>JBNMHS010000054.1:0-18387 GCA_050872885.1 Acetatifactor sp. | reverse complement strand
TGCAGCTGTCGGGAGAGATTGAGGAAGCGGCAATTATCCAGGATATTCCCTGGTACAAGAGAATGCTTCGGATCATCATTCCGATCCAGAAGTCTTCCATCATCAACGGATATATGCTTCCGTTCATGACGTGTCTGCGAGAGCTGTCCCTGTTCTTACTGTTATGTACCCAGGGATTCATCCTCTCCACAACACTGGATTATTTCGATGAGATGGGATTGTATGCATTCTCCAGCGCCATCAACCTGATCCTGATCGTAACGATCCTGATCTTTAACACATTGGTAAATAAACTGACCGGGTCCAGTCTGGACGAAGGTATCGGAGGTAAATAACTATGCCTGAAATTAAATTAACACATGTTACAAAACGTTGGGGAAAATTTTATGCAGTAGATGATCTGAGCCTGGATATGGAGGACAATTCCTTTATCACATTGCTGGGACCTTCCGGATGCGGTAAGACCACAACCTTACGTATGATCGCCGGCCTGGAGACCCCTACCAGCGGACAAATCAAGATCGGAGACCGGGTGGTATTCGACAGCGAGGCAGGAATCAATGTTCCGGCCAATAAGAGAAAGGTTGGATTCCTGTTCCAGAACTATGCACTGTGGCCGAACATGACGGTATATCAGAATATTTCTTTCGGACTGGGCAACATCAAGGAAGAACTTTCTGTGATCGATGAGGAAGCAAGAGCTTTAAAGAGTATGATCAAGGCGCTGGAAAATCCTGCAGAACTGGTAAAACTGATCGAAGAGTGCAGAGATAAAAAAGGAAAGTTAGACCTGGATATGGTTTATCTGAAACTGATCGACAATTATACCATTTCTGTTTATACTGCCAAGGATCTGTACAATTACAGGATTCATGAGGCAGCAGATCCGGAAAGCGCAGCAAAACAAAAGAAACAGGAGCTGACAGGCAAGCTGGACAGCATTCTGGCAGGTCATAAGGAAAAGGGCGAGGAACTGAATGAAAAGTTCGAAGTCATAAAAGCCGGTAAAGTGCAGACAAAGGTCAGAAAATATTCAAAGGAAGAAATTGACCTGGCAGTGCGCAGAGTATCCCGCATCGTTAAGATTGGCATGTTCATGAACCGTTATCCCGCAGAACTGTCCGGCGGACAGCAGCAGAGAGTCGCCATTGCCAGAACGCTGGCACCGGAACCACAGGTGCTGTTCATGGATGAACCGTTGTCAAACCTGGATGCCAAACTTCGTCTGGAAATGCGATATGAATTACAGCGTCTGCATGTAGAGACCGGAAGTACTTTTGTCTATGTGACACATGATCAGATGGAAGCCATGACGCTGGCAACGAAGATCTGCCTGATCAATAACGGCGTTTTACAGCAGTATGAGCCGCCACTGTCCGTTTACAGCAGACCCAATAACCTGTTTGTAGCGGATTTCGTGGGAAATCCTTCTATCAACTTTATCGAGGCGAAGGGAGAGCAGAACGCACAGGGCAATATTGAGGTTACTATTCTGGATGACAGAAAAGCACAGTTTATTCCCGGGAAACCTCTGGATCTGCAAAGATGGTTTGCAGAGCGTGATAAGAAGGAAGCAGATGAGGCGACACGTCATAAAGAGCAGATACAGGATAAGAAATCTGTGGAAAAGTCAAATAAGGATGAAGTTTTCAAATATCATATTGCAAGGGTGAACGAGGACGATTATGCACTGCAGGAAGCGCCTGTGATCACCAACGAAGATTTTGTCATCGGTGTACGGCCGGAAAGCTTGCAACTGCATGATGGTGCGGGACTGGACGGCGTGATCTACGGTGCCATGCCCACAGGAATGGAATCCACGATCAAGCTTCGTATCGGAGATTTTCTGCTGACCGGTGTAGTATTTGGAAATACAGCATACAAGATCGGACAGGAAGTGAAATTCGAAGTTGGCGGAGAGGATATCCTGCTCTTTGACAGGAAGTCAGGCAAACTGATTACGGCAGGCAGTCTGCATGTGTAGGAAAAACTATCAGGGAATGATATTTGATCTGGATGGTGTCATTTGCCATACGGACCGGTATCATTTCCTGGCCTGGAAACAGATAGCGGATCAACTCGGAATTTATTTTGATGACCGGATCAATGACCGCATGAGGGGTGTGAGCCGCATGGACAGTCTGGAGATTTTGCTGGAGAGATATCATGGCGAACCGCTCACCGCAGTACAAAAAGCAGCACTTGCGGAAAAGAAGAACCAATTATATGTAGGTCTGCTGCAAAATATGAGCGAGGCGGATTTGTCCGAAGAAGTCCGAAAGACCATGGATACGCTGCGAAGCCGTGGACGAAAACTCGCCATAGGATCTTCCAGTAAAAACACCAAACTGATCTTAAAGAGGCTGGGACTTGCCGGATATTTCGATGCTGTCAGCGACGGAACCAATATTACGAGATCAAAACCGGATCCGGAAGTGTTTCTGTGTGCAGCACAGTATCTGGGACTGCCTCCGGAAAAATGTCTGGTAGTGGAAGATGCAAAAGCCGGTATTTTGGCAGCGAAAGCAGGCGGTTTTGACAGCGCAGGGGTGGGGGAGGCAGCAGCCTATGCCTTCGTGACGTACCCCTTGCGTAGCTTTTCGGATTTGCTGAAGCTGGACGGAAACAGATAATTCATAAAAACGTATCGGAAAATGAGACCAAATGTCTCACCACCGATACGTTTTTGTTGTAATCGAACAGAGATTCGTATATAATAAAAGTGTCTGTAAATACAGATCAGTGCAACGTTGTTTTAAGATATTTTGTAACTATTCGAAGCCACAGTAATTTTCATAAATGTGCGAATCATGCGCGCATGAACGAGCATATTTAAAACATATACGACAGAAATGATACGGGAGGCAGCAATATGAAGATCATCCATTGTGCGGATATCCATCTGGATTCCAAAATGAGTGCAAATCTGACCAAAGAAAAAGCGAGAGAACGCAAGACGGAATTGCTGACTACCTTTCAGAATATGGTTGCATACGGAGCAGAACAAGGTGTGGCCGCAATCATTATCGCAGGGGATTTATTCGATACGAAAAATGTATCCGCTACTGCCCGGAATGTGGTAAAAAATTTAATACAGGGGCACCCGGAAATAGCCTTTTATTACCTGCAGGGGAATCATGATGAAGGAAGTTTTACTTCCGGTCTTTCGGAAATTCCGGAGAACCTTCATCTATTCGGGAACAACTGGACAAGCTATGAACTTATGGGTACGGAGAAGGCTTCCGGTACCGGAGTAGCGATCACGGGGGTGGAGCTGACACCGGAAAACAGCGGAAGTGTTTACAATGCATTGTCACTGGATGCGGATAAACTGAACATTGTAGTCCTGCATGGTCAGGAATCGGAATACAGCGCGAAAGATAAGGCGGAGATCATTCATTTGACTGCATTAAAAAATAAGGGAATTGATTATCTTGCACTGGGACACATCCACAGCTATAAAAAGGAGAGGCTGGATGCAAGGGGGATCTACTGTTATCCCGGATGCCTGGAGGGCAGAGGCTTTGACGAGTGTGGGGAGCATGGTTTTGTGATGCTTGACATTGATGAGATGGCAGGTACGATCGATAGTACTTTTATCCCGTTTGCATCACGGAATCTCTATACCATTCCGGTGGATATTTCCGGATGTGAATCTACAATGGAAATTCTTGACCGGATGAAGAGCGAGACTCTCAAAAAGGATTATCCGGAGAAAAGTCTGATCAAGTATGAACTGGTCGGGAAAATAGATGTGGAAAGTGAAAAGGATATTGATTTTCTGTTACATCAGTGTAACAACCTCTTTTATTTTGTGAAGATCAAGGACAGCTCGGAGTACCTGGTGGATTATGCGGCTTTTGCCAGGGATATGTCCCTGAAGGGAGAATTTATCCGTACGGTGATGGATAGAGAGGACCTGTCCGAAGAGGACAAGGCGGCAGTGATTCATTACGGATTGCAGGCGCTGGCCGGAGAGGAGATTCTGGGCGCATGAAACTGATAAGGTGTCACATTGAGAATTTTGGAAAACTGAGTGACTTTACATACGATTTTACGGAAGGATGCAACACCGTCTGTGAAGAAAACGGATGGGGAAAAAGCACACTGGCAGCTTTCTTACGGGTCATGTTTTTCGGATTCCGTAATGAAGGAAAAAGAGATCCTCTGGAGAACGAGAGAAAGAGATACAGTCCATGGCAAAAGGGTGTCTATGGCGGAGAACTGCAATTCGAAAGTGAAGGAAAACAATATTCTGTCCGCAGAACCTTCGGAAGTAAGAGCACGGAAGATGAATTTCAACTGACGGATATGAAAACAAATCTGCCGTGCAGTGATTTTACACAAAATCTGGGAGAAGAGCTGTTCCGGATCGACGCAGGATCTTTCGAACGGACGATTTTTATCTCACAGAATGATTGCGAGACTTTTGTCACGGACGGTATCAATGCCAAGATCGGAAATCTGGCGGAGAACACGGACGATATCAATAATTTCGAGACGGCGGCCAAGCGTCTGAACGACCTGTTAAACAGTATGTCGCCCTCGCGTAAGACCGGATCGATCCGGAGGGATAAAGATCGTATTACCGAATTGAAAACGCAGATCCGTAACGGGCAGGAGATACAGAACACGATGGAAAGTATAGATGCCCGGAAAAAGGCGGCAATCGAGGAACGGGAAAAGCTTTCTGAGGAATTGTCGGAACTACAGGAAAGGCAGAAAAAGCTGGGGATCTATAAGGACCAGCAGGCGAAAAAAGAGAAGTATCTGGATCTGTGCACTAAAATGACAGAGAGAGAAAGGCTTTTAAAGGAAGCCAAAGGTTGTTTTAATGGTGTGATTCCCACGGAGGAGGATCTGCGGAACTGTTTGAATCAATGTAATGAGGCAGAAAGTATCCGCAGAGCTATGGAATTGTCCGCACAACTTGGCAATGAACCGTCCCGGGGAGGACAGTATGAGGAACAAGAGGTAGAATACCGGGAAAAGCTGGCCAGACTTAAGACACTGGAAACTGTACAGCAGCAGGAAGAGCGAAGAATCCTGCGTGAACGGGAGACAGGCAGGAAACGCCGGAACGTATTTGGTATCGTGGGGATTTTACTGCTTCTGGCAGGAGGTGTCAGCTTTGCCTTGAGACAGATGACCGCCGGAGGTGTTTTATTGGCACTGGGAGTCGTGGCATTGGGGGCGGCATGGTTTGCGTCATCGGGAATTCCCGGAGAGAATATTTCCGGGAACGGTGAGATGGAAGACATCAGAGCCGAGCTGGAGCGCCTGGAAGAGGAACGACGCAGGATCGCAGAAAGACAGAAGTCCAGGCAGGAAGAAAGAGAACAACGCTATCGGGAACAGAAGGCCAGATATGATGAACTGGAGCAGAGAATCCACAACTTTTTTATGCATATAGGGATTCTGATGGAGGAGCATCCGGAGGAGCAGCTGGCGGAATTGTTGAATCACAGAAGAGATTATCGGAATGCGCTGCAGGAATACCGGAATAGTGAGCAGGAGCTGAAAGCTTTTGAGAAAACGGCGGATGTGCCCGGATTACTGGCACTGAAAGCACCGGAAGGTGAGGAATCATTGGCAAATCTCACAGAAGAGATGAAGATGTTATCGACTCAGATAGAAGATCGTTTTCAGACCATCGACAGCTATCAGAAACAACTTTCCGATTTGCAGGAATCCTGGGATAATGTGGAGAATATGCAGGAAGAACTGGAAGCTTTGCAGGAGAAGACGGAGGAAAAAGTAAAGCAATACGAATTGCTTGGGGTTACGAAGAAACTGCTGGAACAGGCAAAAAGTTCCTTTACTGCAAAATACACAGAGCCTGTTATGGAAGGCTTCCGGAAATATTACAGGATTCTCACGGGAACGGAATGTGAAAATTATCAGATGGATGCCAATACCAGACTGCAGGTGGTCGAAGGCAATATGCCCAGAGATATCGGATATATGAGCCTGGGGAATCGTGACCTGATCGGTATCTGCATGAGACTTGCCTTGGTGGAAGCAATGTATGAGGAGCAGAAACCGTTTCTGATTCTGGATGATCCGTTTGTGAATCTGGATGAGAACCGTACGAGAGGTGCCAAGCGTTTTCTTGCGGAGATTGCGAAGGAGTATCAGGTGATTTATTTTACCTGCCACGGAAGCAGGGGATAAAGGAAGAAACCGATTCTGAGGAATCAGACAAAAAGAGATAAAATAAAGACACGTAGACTACGAAAGAGAAAGGGGTACTTGTATATGGGAAGAGGTAAAACAGGAAACTTTCGGAAGGCAGCGGCAATTCTGCTAGGGTGTGCACTTCTGACAGGCTGTGGTAGTACCGGGGAAGTGGACGACTATGCCACAAACATCGGATATGAGGCAAGAGGCGGCAACGGAACCACGCAAGTGGTGCAGACGGAAAGCGGCAGCAGCGTGACAACACAGACCGCGGGAATTCCAAAGGATGAGATCAAGGTAGGAGTACTGCATCTGTCGGATCCGGCAGAAGGAAGCGGCTATACTTATACGCATGATCTGGGCATTCAGGGGATGCAGCAGAATCTGGGACTGTCAGATGACCAGATCATTAGGAAAATCAATGTAAACGACAGTGATACGCAGGAGACCAGACAGGCGATTCAGGAATGTATCGATGAGGGCTGTAATATCATCTTCACCACCAGCTGGGGATATATGGAAACTACGGCGGAAATGGCGGAGGAATATCCGGATGTGTATTTTTCCCATGGTACCGGTTATCTGAGTAACGGCAAAAATTTTAATAACTATTTCGGAAGAATCTATCAGGCAAGGTATCTGAGCGGTATCGTGGCAGGAATGAATACGACTTCCGATAAAATCGGTTATGTGGCAGCCATGGATTCGTCCAACTCCGAGGTTACAGGCGGTATCGACGCCTTTGCCCTCGGAATCTATTCCGTGAATCCGGATGCCAAAGTATATGTAAAGGTGACAAACAGCTGGTACGATCCCGAGGGAGAAAAAGCTGCGGCACAGACACTGCTGGATATGGGCTGTGATGTGATCGCACAGCATTGCGATACCGTATATCCGCAGACACTGGCACAGGAAAAGGGAGTATACAGTATCGGATATAATTCGGATATGAGTAAGGATGCTCCGCAGTCCTGCCTGTGCAGCGTGGTCTGGAACTGGAGTGCCTATTATACGGCAGCGGTGCAGAGTATCATTGACGGCAGCTGGGATGGCAGCAATTATTACGGAGGTATGAATGAGAATCTGGTAAGTATCACGGATCTGGCGGATTTCTGTGCGGAAGGAACGAAAGAGAAAGTAGAGGAAGCAAAGAAGCAGATTTTATCCGGAGAAAACGGGGTATTTGACGGTGTGATCGAGACCAATACGGGAGAGACCGTGGGCAAAGAAGGAACGACGCTGGATGATGCAACGATCACCGGAGGTATCAACTGGTATTTCAAGACCGTATCTGTGGTAGAATAGGGGGCATTTTCATGAGTATACAAAAAAAGATTCTGTCAATGACCATCGGACCGGTAGTATTGCTGGGACTGTTATCCATCTTTTTTATGCTGACGACGGTACGAAGTTCCATGATGGAGGAAATCGAAGAAGGACTGAAGGGAACGGCTGCGGCAACGCTGGCGGCGTATGACCAGAACACCGGAGACTATATGGAATCCAGTAATGGCGACATCTGGAAAGGAAGCTATAATATCTCCCGTTCCGAGAGCCTGGTGGATCGTATCAGGGACAACACCGGAATGGATGTGACCTTCTTCTACGGGGACCGTCGTATCATGACTTCCGCTGTGGACAGTAACGGAGATCGTATTCTGAATTCTCCGGCGGGAGACAGGATCGTGGAGAAAGTGTTACAGAACGGCGAAGAGTATTTCAGCAGCGCGGTATCTCTGGACGGAGTTATGAACTACGGCTATTTCATGCCGGTCTATCAGAACGGATCCGATGACGAGATCATCGGTATGGTATTTGTCGGTACCAATAAGGAAGGGAAGGATGCCGTGGTAAACGGAATGATCTTCGGTATCGGTGCGGCGGTCTGCGTGGCAATGATCCTGTGTATCTGTGTGGGGCTGAAGCTTGCTACCTCTATCAGCCGTGATATCAAGAAGAGTATCGGAATCATGAGTAAGGTTGCGGAGGGTGATCTGACCGTATGGGTAGATGATAAGATGCTGAAGCGGAAAGATGAGATCGGAGACCTGTCCCGTGTTACAGTAAAGCTGAAGGATACGTTAAAGGGTATTCTGAAAGGAATCTCGCAGAATTCAGAAAGCCTGCTGGAAGCTTCCCGGGCGCTGGGAGCAGCGGCAGATACTACCAACGGTACGATGCATGAGGTGCAGAATGCTGTGAATCTGGTCGTGGAGAATTCTACGGAGCAGTCCAGAAATTCCGAGAATACTTCCGAGAATATGCGGATCATGGGAGAGCATATCACGGAGACTTCCGCAGAAGTGGATACTCTGAATGCCCACGCGGATTCCATGCAGAAATCCAGTAAGAAGACTGCGGATACCCTGGCACAGCTGTGCGGAATCAATGAGGAAGTGGAGCGGATCATCGGAGCGGTCAAAGAACAGACCGACAGAACCAATGCCTCCATTCAGAAAATCAATGCAGCCATGGAGTTTATTACGTCGATCGCGGAAGAGACGAATCTGTTAAGTCTGAATGCTTCCATTGAGGCAGCACGAGCCGGGGAAAGCGGAAGGGGATTTGCCGTGGTGGCTGACCAGATCAAGAAGTTAGCCGAGCAGTCCAATCAGTCCGGCCGCGAGATCGAGGAGACGACCAGAGCATTGATGGAAGATTCCGCCAGAGAGGTGGAAATCATGCAGCGGATGCAGGAGATCATTACCGAACAGAGCGGAAGCATGCAGGAGACCAGAACCAATGTATCGGAAGTATTAAAGGAAATCGAAGATTCCATGCAGAGCATCCTGCAGATCAGAGAGAGCACCGGACGACTGGCGAAATCCCGCGGAGAAGTCATGAAAGCAGTGGAGAAGCTTGCAGAAATCGCCCACGACAATGTGGACAGCACACAGCAGACTTATGCGGAGACCAAAGAGGTACTGGATACCTTCGGACAGGTCTATGACAGCGCGGAGCAGTTGAAGAAGATTGCGGACGAACTCGCAGAAAGTATGCAGTATTTTAAGATGTAGCTATTCAGAGCAAAATAAAAACCGGAGACAGCTGTCGAATGCTTGCATTCGTAAGGCTGTTTCCGGTTTTTTATTTTGGTTATTCCTCTTCGCTGTCAGCATCCCCGCTTCCGGCAGCCCTTACAGCGATGCCGTTGACTTCGATATTGCCGTCCAGCTCAATCACAAGGCACTGTCTGCCGTCGATCAGCTTCGTATTGACGAGATCTGTGCGCTCCGGATTGACCTTGATGACCACATCCGGCGTCTTTACCTCAAAGCTGCGGGGATTGTAGACATTGGTCATCATGAGGGAAGTATCTTCTCCGGCCGTCTGGTCAAAACACTGATCGAAGACTTCCATGCGGTCATTGGCCACGCCGCTGCTGGCGAAAATGGTCTTCACTTCATTTTTATCCAGTACTACAGGTTCGGGATCTTCCTTATGCTCTTGCACGATCTCATTCATTTTCTCGTGAATATTTTTGACAGTCTCAATATCGCAGGTATTGCCTAATGTCTCTTCCACCAGAGTCTGGAAGGTCTCTTTCTGGCCGCCGGCGGACAGAGGCAGAGGGCAGCCAAGCATCAGGTCTACGAAATTTTCTTTTAATTCTTCCGCATCCTTGGAATAATACAGGGTGCTGTGCAAGTCTGTGCTCCGGTCATTGAAAGCGGGGAACAGGAAGGCAGCATCCGGCATGCCTACCACCCAGTCGCGGATACGGTTCTGGAAAGTATTTTCCACCGTATTGTAGCTTAATCCGGGTTTGGACAGATCCACAGGGCAGATACAGGTGAGGATATACTCATATACTTCATCGGAAGCGTCTTCCATTTCAATGCCGTCACGGGTACGACCAGGCACGTCGTATGCATCGTGGATCAGCAGGATCAGGTAATTACCGACATATTCGTAAGATTCAATGATACGGTCATAGAACTGTTCCAACAGAGCGTCGTCCTTCAGCCTGCTGTCTCTGAGACGCAGCAGGAATTCCTGCGTACCGCCTTCGGTTTCGCTCTTTAACGGAAATTCCAGATTCAGCAGATTTTTGCCAATTGTTCCGGACAGACTTTTACGCAGAATCTCGAAATATTTGAACATTTCCTCTTCCGGCAGAGCTAAAAATGCCTGCTTTAATTCCGTCTTTTTATTTTTCTCACCATCCACATAACATCCGCAGATTCTTGTGATGGAGCAGTTTTTCGGGGTGAACAGCTTCTTGATTTCGCTGATTTCCTGTTTCGTCATGAGAGTACCTTCTTTCTGTTTCCCTTTTGGGATGAATAATTACAGTATATAATAATTTTTTCGCCGGTACAAGTGGATCGAGGTTATAGAATTTTTAGAAATCCTTCATTTTGCTATAATTGTTTTCTGACAAATATGGTGTTATTATAACATCATCAAGAAAAGCCAATCACCACAGGCGAAACAAAGTGGATGATCCGGAGACGATTTTCACCGCCCCCGCGCTGGCCGAAAAGAAAGAGGCGCGTTATTATGGAACAACATGATTTGGGTAAGATTCAGAAATTAAAAGAGAAAGGAAAATCCGACAAGATCATCAAATATCTGAGTTCGTCAGATGATACCGTGGTGGTAGCTGCTTTGGATGCATTAAGCCAGATTAAGGATGAGGACAGTGTCAACAGCATTGCCCACATGATCGACAATCCGGATGCAAAGATCCGTATCGAAGCAGCCAAGGCACTGGGCAGCATCGGCACCGAATATGCCAAGACTTATCTGCTGCACAGACTGAATGCCGAGCAGGATGATACAGTGAAGGAAGGCATCAAAGAAGCACTTCACACCCTGGCAGAGCATCATTAATTCATTTGCTTTACTCGTAGTTTTTCTACTTATACATTTTCCCTCTTATTGGCGTCCGGGTCATTCCGGGCGCCTTATTTTGTTTTTTCCTGAGTTTTCCTGAAATAACTTTCGACGTACAAATTTTAAATAATATACGCGTATAGTTGGTGTGATTTACGAAAACATTTAAAAAGTGATAAATGAATATCCTGCGAAATTTGGAAAAATCTTGCGACGGGTTCTGCTTGAAGCCACAGTGCATATCTATTTATAATAGAACGGTACGTGAAAAAAGTAGTTTTGTAGTCATGGAGGTAGTTTAATGGAAAAATTGAACATTACAACTACAAAGGATAATGAAAAAGTATACAAAATTCTGGGGGATCTGATGAATGCCAACAAGGAATTCCAAATTATGATCACGGTTCCTTCTACGAAAAACGCCAAAGACAGTGCAGAAAAAGTGACAGAAAAGAAGGAGCAGAGCTCGGAAGTCATCCATGACCTGGAAAAGGATGTTACGGATATGATCCACGAGATCGGCGTACCTGCACATATTAAAGGATATCAGTACTTAAGGGAAGCTATTATGATGTCGGTGGAAGATCCGACGATGATCAGCTCCATTACGAAAATCCTATACCCTACCATCGCCAAACGTTTCCAGACCACACCCAGCCGTGTGGAGCGTGCTATCCGACACGCCATCGAGGTGGCATGGAGCAGAGGACGCATGGAGACGCTGGAAGCCATGTTCGGTTACACAATCGACACGGGAAAAGGAAAACCCACGAACTCGGAATTTATAGCACTGATTGCGGACAGGATTCGATTATCCTATAGATCCTGATATAAAAATAGCAATACCCACCACAGAAAATAGTGGGTGTTGCTATTTTTATTATTACTCATTTTATAATTTTAATACATACAATGAAATGAATATAGAAAAAGACAGAACACACGTTGATAAATAAGAATTTTTGTACTATAATGAACAAAAAAGAACAGAACACACATAAAGAAACAGAAACAGCTGAAACTAATGAAGAGAGGGAAAGAAAATGAAAATTTCAACGGCAGAAATTAAGATTTTAATTGTGGAACGTGTAAAAACACCAGGAATGTATACAAATGATGATTTTAAGCAGTTTATAATTCAAACGAGTGGGAAAACTCCAACCAAAAATCAAATTGCAGGAGCAATATCACAATTAGTTGAGACCAGCGATATAGTAAGGGTTGGGCGGGGGTTGTATTCCAAAAGCATAGAAAGTCCTTACAGCACTAAAAATAGCTCAAGCAATAATGCAAAAGAAAACTCCTTAAAACAAGAGATTTATAATATTATGATTAAGATAGATGAAAACTTAGTAAATACAATGAATTCTGTTAATGTTTTTGACTTAAATAGAGAAAATTTTGAAATCATTAAAAAAATGCGAGGACTGAGAGATAATATTGAAGAAATAAAAAATCTGTGTAAATAATTGAAAGAGAGGGAGTATGATTCAGGAAAATAACCGTACAGAATTCAAAAAAGAACTGAATGACAAATTAGAAAAAGAAATTGTAGCATTTTTAAATAACAAAGAAGGAGGAACTTTATATATTGGTGTGGATGATGATGGAAAACCTGTAGGAGTTTCAGAGATGGATTCTACACAATTAAAGATTGCAGATCGAATAAAGAATAACATTCTTCCAACTACTTTAGGACTGTTCGATATTGTAACAGATGTAATAGAAAATATACCCGTAATCAAAATACTGATCTCAAGTGGACTTGAAAAGCCATATTATATAAAAAAACTTGGAATGTCACCGAATGGATGTTTTGTGAGAATGGGAGCATCTTCACAACCAATGCCAACAACGATGATAGACAACTTATATAGTAAAAGAATTCATAATACATTAAGAAATATTATATCACCAAGACAGGATTTGACGTTTGCACAATTAAAAATATATTATCAAGAAAGAGGAATGGAGTTAAACGAGAAATTTGCAAATTCGTTGGAACTTTTAACTCCGGACGGAAAATACAATTATGTAGCATATTTGTTGGCTGATGAAAATGGTGTATCAATTAAGGTTGCAAAGTATGCAGGTAAAGATAAAGTTGATTTGGTTGAAAATGAAGAGTATGGATATTGCTCTTTGATAAAAGCAACTTATCAAGTATTGGAGAAACTTAAAATTGAAAATATTACAAGAACAAAAGTGACGAATACGCAGAGAACTGAAAAAAATCTGGTGGCTCCGATTCCTATGAGAGAAGCTGTAATAAATACGATAGTACATTCGGATTTCACAAGAGAAATTCCACCTGTTTTTGAAATTTTTAGCGACAGAATGATATTTACATCTTATGGTGGATTAATTCCCGGACAAAGTGAAGAGGATTTTTTCAGCTGTAGCAGTATGCCGAGAAATAGGGAATTGATGAGAGTATTTAAAGATGTTGGACTTGTAGAACAATTGGGATCGGGCATGAGTAGGATATTAAAGGTATATGATAGAAGTATTTTCCAAATTTCGGAACATTTCATTAAGGTTGAAATCCCTTTTACATTGTTAAAAGAAGAAGGCATCACTGACAATGGCGATGAAAATGGCGATGAAAATGGCAATGAAAAATCGGAAGAGGAGAAAGCGTTGGAGATATTAAAGACCAATGCATTTATCACAGCAAATCAAATGGCTAATATAATGAATGTTAGTCCAAGAAAAATTTCACGAATTATAAAGATATTAAAAGAAAAAGAACAAATCGTTCGGATTGGATCGGATAGAAAGGGATATTGGAAAATTAAAGATTTGTAAAATGTGGTTGACCTCTTTTCTATGCCAGACAGACATGGTATAATCAAGCTATATTTTGAATACAAGCCATAGCATATGTGGAGGGTTTACATGAAAAAAATTCTTTTTGCCGCATCGGAAGGCGTACCTTTTATCAAGACCGGAGGACTTGCGGATGTCGTAGGATCTTTGCCGAAGTATATTGACAAGGAGTATTTTGATGTAAGAGTGTTTATCCCGAAGTACACCTGTATGAAGCAGGAGATGAAGGATAAACTGAAGTATGTGACACATTTCTACATGGATTACAACTGGCAGAATGTGTATGTAGGTGTACTGGAGGCGGAAGAAGGCGGAGTACATTATTATTTCATTGACAATGAGAGTTATTTCGGCGGCTTCAAACCTTATGGGGATGATCCCAGATATGAGATCGAGAAATACGCTTATTTCTGCAAGGCAGTGCTGTCGGCTTTGCCGCTTTTGAATTTCCAGCCGGATCTGATCCATTGCCACGACTGGCAGACCGGCCTGATCCCGGTATATCTGAAGGAACGTTTCCACGGCGGAGATTTTTACCGTAATATCAAGTCCGTTATCACGATACATAACCTGAAATTCCAGGGAAAATGGGATGTGAAGACGGTACAGAGCATTACCGGTCTGCCGGAGTATTATTTTACCTCTGACAAGCTGGAGGCTTATAAGGACGCAAACCTCTTAAAGGGCGGTATTGTATTTGCGGATGCAGTGACTACCGTAAGTGATACTTACGCCGAAGAGATCAAGACCCCGTTCTACGGAGAGGGACTGGACGGACTGTTACGTGCCAGAAGTCATGATCTGCGTGGTATTGTCAACGGCATTGACTATGAAGAGTTCAATCCGGAGACGGATAAAAATATTGTAAAAGCTTATAATGCAGTGAATTTCCGTAAGGAAAAGGTGAAGAATAAGCGTGCTCTGCAGGAAGAATTGGGACTTCGTGTAGATGACAAGAAGATGATGATCGGCCTGGTATCCCGACTGACAGACCAGAAGGGTCTGGATCTGATCGCTTATGTGATGGATGAACTGTGCCAGGATGATATTCAGTTTGTAGTACTGGGAACCGGTGAGGAACGTTATGAAAATATGTTCCGTCATTTTGACTGGAAATACGGAGATAAGGTGTCTGCCAATATTTACTATTCGGATGCACTGTCCCATAAGATTTATGCGGCTTGTGATGCGTACCTGATGCCGTCACTGTTTGAGCCGTGCGGACTGAGCCAGCTGATCGCGCTGCGTTACGGCACCGTGCCCATCGTGCGAGAGACCGGCGGACTGAAAGATACCGTACAGCCTTATAATGAATATGAGAGCACCGGTACAGGATTCAGCTTCACGAATTACAATGCACATGAGATGCTGAATACGATCCGCTATGCGGAGCATATTTACTATGACAGGAAGAGAGAGTGGAATAAGATCGTGGATCGTGCCATGGCCACCGACTATTCCTGGAAAGTATCAGCCAACAAGTATCAGGAGATGTATGACTGGCTGATCGGATAAAGAACTGAAGTAAGGTAAGAAATCTATGGCAGATAAGAACAGTTCCAAGAACAATTTTATCATGCAGGCGGGAATTCTGGCAGCAGCCGGGATTATCAGCAGAATTATAGGGCTCCTATACAGGGGCCCTTTACAAAGTGTTATCGGGAATCTTGGACTGGGATATTACCAGTCGGCCTATAACTATTACACGATTATCCTGCTGATCTCTTCTTACAGTATTCCATCGGCGATTTCCAAAGCAATCGCGCAGAAGCTGGGAGAGAAGGAATACCGCAATGCACACAGATTGTTCCACGGAGCCATGATCTATGTATTGGTGGTTGGCGGCATTGCCAGCCTTTTTCTGTTTTTCGGAGCGGGATTGTTCGTATCGGGAGCAGCGGTCACGGTTCTCCGGACCTTTGCCCCGACGATCTTTGTCTATGGTATTTTAGGAGTACTGCGAGGATATTTTCAGGCGCATAAGAGCATGGCGCAGACTTCCGTGTCCCAGATCCTGGAGCAGATCGCCAATGCAGTGGTCAGCGTGGGTGCGGCGTATCTGTTGATCAATATGTTCATGGGGACGATGGAGATCCCGGAAGATCAGGCAGGACAGGTGACGAGAGCTACCTATGGTGCTGTGGGAAGTGCCCTGGGAACCGGCGTCGGTGTGCTGGTAGCTTTATTGTTTATGGCTGGAATCTATGCATTGAACCGGAAAATGATCCTGCGCAGAGTACAGCATGACAGACATACGCATGTGGACTCCTATGGTCAGATTTTCAAGACCATTACCATGGTGGTAACACCGTTTATCTTAAGCACCGCAGTATATAATTTGAGCAGTACGGTCAATAACAGCATTTACACCAAATGGTATCCGAACCTTAAGGGACTGGATACGGTATCTATTTATGAAAAATACGGTATTTTCTCCGGTCAGTCATTGACGATGTCCAATATTCCCATTGCGTTTGCTTCTGCGATGGCTTCTGCAATGATTCCTTCCGTGGCGCAGCTGATGGCAGCGAGGGATGTGAAAGGTGCCAGAGAGAAGATCGGGTTGGCAGTGAAGACTACCATGGTAATCTCCATTCCCTGTGCGGTGGGACTTTGCGTGCTGGCGAAGCCGGTGATCAGTCTGCTGTTTACGAATAAGACTGCGGAGGAACTGAATCTGGCAGCAGCATTGTTGATGACGTTGTCTCTGTCTGTGATTTTTTATGCACTGTCTACGCTGAACAGTTCTATTTTGCAGGGACTGGGAAAGGTGAACACACCTATCGTGAACGCCGGTATTTCGCTGGTGGTGCAGACGGTGGCAGCAGTGGTGCTTTTGATGTTCACCGGCTTAGATCTGTACAGCATTGCCATTGCCAATACACTGTATTCCGGCATGATGTGTGTGTTGAACCAATGGGCGGTACGAAAGGCAGTGGGTTACAGACAGGAGATCGTCAGAACCTTTGTGATTCCGGCGTTTGCCTCAGCTTTTATGGGAGCAGCTGCGTGGGCAATCTATGAAGGGCTGTACATGGTGACAAAGTCTATGCGGATCTCTGTGATTCCGGCGATCATGATTGCTGCCGTGGTTTATTTCGTCATGCTGATCCTCATGCGCGGTATCACGGAAACAGAACTTCGCAGCTTCCCGAAGGGGTATCTCTTGGTAAAAGTAGCGAAGAAGTGCCGGTTGTTGAAATAAAAAACTGCCTCATGACAGAGATAGTCAGAGGCAGTTTTTTCATGCATAATTAAATGCAACGTTCTCCATGTTTTCATATTTTTCATCCCACTTAAAACCAAATGTCTGCTTGGTAGCTGCTTGGTTTTCCTTGAGGCTCATTATATCAGAATTATAATTTATACACAGGGAGACGGAGGCTTATATTTGACAGAACGGATCCCCACCGTTTTTAAACAGCGTAATCATCTCCTGACCGACACTGATCGTGGAAGGCAGATCCGGTACCTCTTCTCGGGAGAACCATTTCGCCTCACCAAGCTCGGATTCTTGTAAAGTGATGGCAGGATCCCCATCTAATTTGGCGAAAAATCCAATCATGGCGGAGTCGCTGAAGGACCAGGGTTGGGATTTGTAATAGACCAGATTACTGACCTTTAGTCCGACTTCTTCCATGATCTCACGTCTTGCGGCACCCTTGAAAGTCTCGCCGACTTCCACAAAGCCTGCCACCAGCGCCCAGTGACGGTAAGAACCGCCGGCGTAACGGGTGAGCAGAATCTTGTCCCTCTCGGTATCCACGATAGCAATAATGACAGCCGGAGAAATCTTAGGATATTCGATCTGACCGCATTCCGGACAGATGCAGGCGCGTTCCGTGGTACTGGGAACGGTCGGATGTCCGCAGCGTCCGCAGTACCTGCGGTCCAGGCGGAAACGATTGATCTGGGTAGCGGTGATCCCGGCAAATGCCAGATATTCCGGCTCAAAATTGCGAAAGACACCGGAAGGGTAGAGATTTTCTTCCGGAATCATTAAGGCACCGGCGTCTTCTGCAGTCTTGCGATAGAAAGCCTTGTCATCGATGGAAAAGAGATATTCGCAGTCCAGGAAAAAACGGTCCATGGGCTGGCGGATCTGAAGCAGATCGTGGACTTCTTCGAAGGTGGGCAGAAACAGTTGAGAGACAGTTTCTGGGGTGTTTTTACCCGGCAGATATATTTTTTCACCATCAAACAGTAATAGATAATCGGAAGCTTTCGGTTCCTGATTGCGGAATTCCGGGTAATATTTATGGGGATCAATTTTGTGTATCATCATAGGGGAGTTCTCCTTTTATGTTTTATGGTTATTTTCGGGAAAGTAATCATAAGAATATAGTAGTCCACAGCAGAGAAACTGTCAATTAGTTGGCAAATGACCGTCAAATATAAGCAGTATTGACAGGTAAAAATATTTCGCAATAAATTTTACTCATTTTAAGGGAAAATCCTTTGCGATAAGGTACAATAAAGAAAAACTTTGTCGCAAAGGAAGAAAAATGAGCAGAGAACAGGAACGAATCAGAAAAAAGT
>JBNMHS010000053.1:0-18622 GCA_050872885.1 Acetatifactor sp. | reverse complement strand
TCATCGGCAAAGGACGAACTGGTGGATGTGCGTGAATTCGAAGTGAAATCCGCCGGGGACTACCGTAAGTCCGTGACAGCCAGAGTCTACAGGGAATATCAGGAGACACTGAAAAAGAGCAATGCGCTGGATTTCGATGATATCATTGTCAAAACGGTAGAACTTTTTAAAAACTGTCCGGAAGTGCTCCATAACTATCAGGAACGTTTCAGATATATCATGGTGGATGAGTACCAGGATACGAATACTGCGCAGTTTGAGCTGATCCGCCTGCTGGCGGACGGATATCGCAATTTATGTGTGGTGGGTGATGATGACCAGTCTATTTATAAATTCCGTGGAGCAAATATCCGCAATATTCTGGATTATGAAAAAATATATCCGGATGCCAAGGTGATCAAACTGGAACAGAACTACCGTTCCACGCAGAATATTCTGGATGCGGCCAATGCGGTGATCCGGAATAACAGGGGACGTAAGGAAAAGGCACTGTGGACCGAAAAAGGTGCCGGCAGCAGAATTCATTTCAGACAATTTGATAATGCTTATGAAGAGGCGGAATACATTGCCGATGATATCGGGGACAAGGTGAAAAAGAACGGTCTGGCTTATGCGGATTGTGCCGTATTGTATCGTACCAATGCCCAGTCCCGCCTGCTGGAAGAACGTATGGTGGTGGAAGGGATTCCCTATCATGTGGTAGGTGGTGTGAACTTCTACGCCAGACAGGAGATCCGTGATATTCTGGCTTATCTGAAGACCATCGATAACGGCAGGGATGAGGTGGCACTGCGCAGAATCATTAATGTACCGAAGCGCAGCATCGGCAACGCTTCCCTGGAAAAAGTGGCGGACTACGCACAGATGAAGGACATCACGCTGTTTGATGCCCTGTGTGAAGCGGACCAGATCAAAGGGCTGGGAAGAGCGGAAGCAAAGATCAAGGGATTCGTCAATCTGATCCGGGTGTTACGAAGCGGACTGTCTTCCTATACACTGCCGGATCTGATCAAGGCACTTCTGGAGAATATCGAATATGCGGAGTATCTGAAGGATCAGGATGAGGAATCCGCCGAAGACCGTCTCGGAAACGTAGACGAATTGATTACTAAGGCGGCAGCTTACGAAGAAACCCATGATGAGCCGAACCTGTCGGAGTTCCTGGAAGAGATCATGCTGGTGGCCGATATTGACAATGTGGAAGACGGCGACAACAGAGTACTTTTGATGACGCTGCACAGCGCGAAAGGTCTGGAGTTCCCGGTAGTCTATCTGGCAGGCATGGAGGATGGTCTGTTTCCGAGCTTTATGACCATCGCTTCCGATGATCCCATGGAGATCGAGGAAGAGAGAAGGCTGGCTTATGTGGGAATCACCAGAGCCAGGGAAGACCTGACACTGACCTGTGCACGCAGCAGAATGCTTCGCGGAGAGACACAGTACAATCCGGTGAGCCGTTTTGTGAGAGAAATTCCGAAGGAACTGATGGATAATACACCACCCCAGAGCAGAAGATACCGTGATGACGATCTGGAAGATTTTCAGACAAGAAGGGCAAATGAAGCGGCACTTAGGGCAATGGGGCTGGAGGCGATCGCTTCTCCCGGATCAGGTTCGGGGGCAAACAGCGGATTCGGCGGTTTCGGTAATACCGGATTTGATCCAAGGCCCAAGGCAACACTGAAACCGCGGGTTACGGCAAAAGCGGATAAACCGTATATTTCCAAAGGAATCGGCGGTCTGAACCAGCTGGCGGGATTGCAGAAGGGAACGGAGTTCAAGGCACCGGATGCACTGGAGTATAGCACAGGGGACAGAGTACGCCACATGAAATACGGAGAAGGCACCGTACTTAATATTGTGCGTGAACCCAGAGATTATAAAGTAACTGTGGAATTCGACAGAGCAGGACAGAAGATCATGTATGCATCTTTTGCAAAATTAAAACCCGTGTAAGATATTCTGAGAAGTCTATAGTAATTTTTATGAAAACATGGTATGATATAAAGAAATGAAAATAATTGCTTTGTATCCGTAAAGAGAAAACGGATGTCGGAAAGGCAGGTAAATGATATGAACAAATTAGAAAATCTGGTAGATCTTGACAAGCTGAACGAACTGAAGGTCAGCGAATTGAAGAAACTCAATAAGCTTCTCGGTAAGGAAGTGGAAGAGAAGAAGGAGCGCAATATCCTGGTATGGGTATTGGCGATCATCGGTGCCGTAGCTGCTGTTGCAGCAGTGGCTTACGCTGTATACCGTTTCTTCTTTGCACAGGATTATCTGGAGGACTTCGAGGATGATTTCGAAGATGAAGCAGATGATGTGGAAGAGGATGATGACGACTTCTTCGAGGATGAAGGAGAGAATTAATCCATGAAAAAAGGACAGGTATACGAAGGATCTGTTGTAAGGGTCGATTTTCCCAACAAAGGGATCGTCTGTGTGGGAGATGAGACTGCCGTAGTCAAGAACAGCCTGCCCGGACAGAAGGTTAAATTCTCGGTGAATAAAGTACGCAAAGGGAAGGCGGAAGGAAGGCTTCTGGAGGTGACGGAAAAGTCACCTTTGGAAACCGGCCGTACGTGTTCCCTTTTTGGGTTGTGCGGCGGATGCACTTATCTGTCACTTCCCTATGAGGAACAGCTGAAGGTTAAAGAGGAACAGGTAAAAAGGCTGTTGGACAGTGTACTCGGCAGACAGGCGGAAGACTGGACATTTGAAGGGATCAAGGGCAGCCCGAAGGCATATGAATACCGTAATAAGATGGAATTTTCCTTCGGGGACGAGTACAAGGACGGACCACTGGCGCTGGGCATGCACAAGAGAGGCAGTTTTTACGACATTGTGACCGTGACGGATTGTGAGATCGTGGATGCGGATTACCGTCTGATCTTACAGTCGGTGAGAGATTATTTCGCACAGACCGGGGCATCTTTTTTTCACAGAATGAGCCATGAGGGCTTCTTGCGTCATCTGCTGGTGCGCAAGGCTTCCCGTACCGGAGAGATTCTGGTGGCGCTGGTAACGACTTCCCAGAATCCCCGGCAGCAGGGAACAGAGGCATCGGAAGCAGAGGATACGGATACGCTGATCTTTGGATTCCGGGATCGGCTGCTTGCACTTGAACGGGATGGTAAACTTTCCGGAAAATTCGCCGGGATCCTACATATCACGAATGATTCCATTGCGGATGTGGTGCAGAGTGACCGTACGGAGTTACTGTACGGACAGGAGTATTTTTATGAAGAGTTGTTAGGACTGAAGTTCAAGATTTCCACGTTCTCTTTTTTCCAGACAAACTCCTACAGCGCAGAAGTACTGTATCAGACGGCGAGAGATTATGTGGGAGATCTTGGCGGCAGCAACAAGACCGTATTCGATCTCTACAGCGGTACCGGTACCATAGCACAGCTCATGGCCCCGGCAGCCGGAAAGGTCATCGGTGTGGAGATCGTTGAGGAAGCCGTGGAAGCGGCAAAGAAAAATGCCGCAGCCAACGGACTGGATAACTGTGAATTCATTGCCGGTGATGTATTGAAAGTGTTGGATGACGTGGAAGAAAAACCGGATATGATCATTCTGGATCCTCCCAGAGACGGTATCCATCCCAAGGCATTGCCCAAGATCATTGCATACGGGGTAGACCATATTGTCTACATTTCCTGCAAACCTACCAGCCTGGTGAGAGATCTCGAAGTATTTTTAGAAAACGGTTACCGGGTGGACAAGGCTGTGGCAGTGGATCAGTTCCCCTGGACCGCAAATGTAGAGACCGTGTGCCTATTGACGAAAAAACAATAATATCATGATCGGGGCCGTTTGCCCGGTTCCGATATTTCAGGGGGCGTCCTAAGATTGAAAATTACAAAAGAAATTTGGATGAAATATAAAGGAGCTTTCGGAAAAGCCGTTTTGACGATGTGCGGTGTCTATGGTGTGGCATATCTGTTCAGCCTTCAGCCGGTGAGCCGGATCTATTACAGCGTTTTAAATATTCTGCTGGCAGTGGGTATCTTTTTTTTGCTGCAGCAGACAGAGATAAGTCTTAGGAAAATAGAGGAGAAAAGTGACAGGAAACGCAGGATCTGCTATGCGGCGGTGATCAGTTTCCTGTTTGCTGTGTCTATGGTAATGGGATACCAGCTGCAGAACCTGGGGATGACGGAGTGCGGTATCCGCGGAAAAGGAATGATACTGATCCGCGCCTGCTGTCTGGGAGTGACGGCATTTCCGTTTGTAAATCTATTGTTTGAAGGCATAGAAAAGGTGAAGCCGGCAGAAGAAGTGCGGGAGAACGGCAGACGATGGAAGAGCGGAATCGTGTTTGCAGTGGCAGCTGCAGGCATCTTTCTGTGCCTGATCCCGGTATGGCTTGCTTATTATCCCATCATTATGTCTTACGATTTTCACAGACAGGTAAACGAAGCTTATAAAGGACTGGTATGGTTCTATCCGCTGCAGCCCATTGCACATACCTGGCTGATCTGGCTATTTTTGCAGATCGGCTCCGCTCTTGGGTCTTATCAGACGGGAATGGCATGTATGGCGGTATTCCAGATGCTTCTGTATGCACTGGTAATGGGCTATGCCGTTGCGATGATCTGGCGTATGAGCGCTAAAAAATGGCTGGTGGTGTTAACCACGCTGTTTTTTGCGATTTTCCCATATAATACTGTTTTGGTAGTATGTACGACCAAGGATACACTGTTTACTGTTTTGTTTACACTTTTCTTTTTACTGCTGTTGGAGAGAAATTATTTCAGCAGTGGGAAGAAGAAAATAATCATGAACATTCTTCTGGTGTCAGAGGGCTGTCTCATGATGCAGTTCCGCAATAATGCAGTATATGCGGTGGCGGTATTTATGGCGCTTTTGCTGATCCTGAGACCGAAAAAGGAAAAACTGGGGATACTGATCCTTGGAATATGTCTGGTAGTGGGAGAGATAGCGGCCAGAAATGTAATTCACACAGCGATAGGTACACAATTGGGTGCACCCAAGATAGAAGCATACAGTGTTCCTATCCAGCAGTTTGCCAGAGTGGCTTATTATCACGGAGAAGAGCTGGAGAAACAGGATCCGGAACTGGCGGCACTGTTAGAGAAATATGTGGACAGAGAACGGTGGGGGAGTTATTACGCACCGTTGGCAGATGCCATAAAAAGTACCGTAAATGTTGCGCCTTATACAGACGATCAGAAACAACTGCTGACCGACTGGCTGCGGGTGGCAAAACGTTATCCGAATGAGTTCCTTGATGCCTTCCTGGAACTGACCAGAGGGTATTGGTTCTGGGATGATTATTCCTGGGCGGAGAACCTGGGATATGGCACAGAGGAACGCTATGGTGTCCTTTTTACCTATACTTCTTCAGAGATCGAAGGGTACGGCAGCATAGAGCACGAATCAAAATTCCCTGCGTTTGAGAAAGTACTGGAAGAAATCGTAAGCGGCAACTGTTTTAATGACTGGCCGGTGATCTCTGTCATTTTCCATGGATCTTTTTACAGCTGGGGGCTTTTCCTGCTGATGGTATTTTGTCTGTATAAGAAGCGGATACAGTGTTTTCAGATGAGTCTGCTGCCGTTTCTTTATTTCGGAACGATGTTGTTGGGACCGGTAGTGCAGGTACGTTATCTGTTCCCGATCATGGTGACCTTACCTGTAATGGCGGCAATGTTTTCTTCGCAGCTGACAGACGGGGAAATGGCAAGCGGTGTCCACGGGACAACGATAAATACAAAGGTGGCATAATCAATGGACAGTCAGGAAAATAACGAAAGTGTAAAGAATCCGGATGTTCCGGAGATCAAGGTGAAGAATCCCCGGATCGGCAAAGTACAGAAACTGGAAGAGGAAGTCAGACGCCGGAATGAACTGGAACAGCTGCGGGCCAAGCGGATCCGCAAGGAACAGGAATATATTGAGCAGATGAGCAAGGCGGTGGAAGACCACCTGCGGAATACCAGAGAAGAACAGAAGTATAACGAAGAGTTTGAACGCCTGATCCGCAACGATGTATACCGGATGCACGGTATCAGCGAAGACAAATTGCAGGGCATGACGGAGTATCGTAATGCATGGTATCAGGGAACAGCGTTCGGTATGTTTTTCCTGTCTCTGGTGCTGACCGCCATTTGCGGATTCCTTCATGGATTCGGTTCGGAATTATGTGTGTTTATGGCATTTTATACTGCCATAGAGGGAACACTTCTGACGAACGGAAAGAAACAGCATGCCCTGCTGGATGTGGTGACAAGGATATTGTATCTGCTATTGTTCCCGATCATGCTGGTGGTATTTGTCTGTTTTGAACTGGGATTTACGGAGTATACACGTATTGTACCGGTATTGACGATCGCCGGAGTGATACTTCTGATACTGGGTGCGGTATCATACTTCTTGTATGATCCGTACAGACTCGACCGGAAGAATCATAAAAAGGCAGACCGATATATCCGTGATATCGAGAAAGCTGCCGCCAAGGAAGTGCAGCTGGAAGAAAAAGCACTGGCAAAACAGATCAGAAAACAGGAAAAACTGGATCTAAAGGAAGAAGCAAGACAGGAGCGGGCTGCAAAACGAAGAGAACGGAAGAAACGTAAGGATGAGATCATCTCTGACTGGAAAGAAAAGATAAGCGAAAAGCTTCCGGCTAAGAAAATGGAAGCTGCGGAACAGCCGGCTGCCGCAGAAGTGAAGGAAACAGAAACAGACGGGGAGAAGGAAAATGAGCTATTATCTGATTGATTTTGAAAATGTAAAAAGTCGCGGCATGGAGGGTGTGGAACTGCTGACGGAGGAAGATACGGTCTGCATTTTTTACAGTGACAATGCCGACAGTATGACCTTTGACCTGCACCGGAAACTGAACGAGACAAAGGCGCACATCATTTATCATAAGGTGGCGGTGGGAACCAAGAACGCACTGGATTTCCAACTGGCAACGTATCTGGGGTATCTGATCTGTGAGCAGCAGAAAGAAGACATCCATCCGAATTACTTTATTGTGACCAAGGACAACGGCTTTACCAGTCTGATGGTATATTGGAAGGCACAGGGAGTGCCGGTACGGATCGCCCGTAATCTGTTGTGGGGAAAGAACCGGACAGAGGAAGAGAATTCGCTGACGGTGGATATTCTTGAGGAGCAGACGGAGGAAGCGGAGCCGGAGACGGAAGAACAGATCCTGCCTGAGAGCCTGCAGGAAGATCCTAAACCGGAAGAGATGCTGCAGAAGATGACAGAAACCGGGCCGGAGTCCCCTGAGGATATCGTAACAACGGAAGAGATTTTCGAAAAAGCGGAAGAACCTGCGAAAAAGCAGACAAAGAAAAAAGGCGGCAATACCCGGAAGACTACGCAGAAAAAAGCTGCAGACAAAGCTACAGACAAAACGGCGGAGCAACCGGATGAGCTGACGCTGGCTGTGGAGAAGGTACTGTCTGACCGGACGATCGTTCCGCAGGTGGTGAAATTCATCCGCCAGTATAAAACAAAACAGGGGATCAACAATGCCCTGAACAAGGAGTTCAAGGACAGTAAGCGTACCAGCGAAATCTATTCCGCAATCAAACCGCTGATCGCTGATAAAAAGGGAAAGTAAAGCCGGAATGGAACACGGCGGAATTAAAATCGGGAAATAAACAGTAGGAAGAGGATAAGAAATGAAACAAAATATGCAGGATCTGACGGAAGGATCCCTGGGGAGAAAAATACTGATCTTCAGTGTACCGTTAATGCTGTCTAATTTGTTGCAGGTACTTTTTAATATGGCGGACATAGCGGTGATCGGGCAGTTCGCCGGCTCTCTGTCACTGGGAGCGGTGGGATCGACGGCAACATTGGTCACAATGTATACCGGATTCCTGATCGGCCTGTCGGGAGGCATTAATGTTCTGACGGCATTATATTATGGAGCAAAGGATAAGGAAAGCCTGTCTAAGACGATCCATTCCGCAGCACTGGTCAGCCTGATCATGGGTGTCCTGCTGCTGGTACTGGGAGTAGGGCTGTCTGAGTGGATGCTGACAGCGTTGAAGACGAAGGAAGAACTTCTGGACAAGGCGGTATTATATCTGAGGATTTATTATCTGGGAATGCCGGCACTGGCAATTTATAACTTTGGCAACGCAGTGTACAGCGCGGTGGGAAATACGAAAAAGCCATTGTACTATCTGGGATTTTCCGGAGTGCTGAATATTGTTCTGAATCTGTTCTTTGTTATTGTGTGCAGAATGGATGTGGCGGGAGTGGCGCTGGCCAGCATTATATCCCAGTATGTGTCGGCGATTCTGATCCTGCAGGCGCTGCTTCGGAGCAAGGAGATCTATGCCCTGCATATCAGCCGGTTGAAACTGAATCCGGAGCTTACCAAGGACATTCTGAAATTAGGAATGCCTTCCGGATTACAGAATGTGATCTTCCAGTTTGCCAACAGCTTTGTGCAGATGGGAGTGAATTCTTTCGATGCAACCATGGTAGCGGGGAATTCCGCAGCAACGAATGCGGATGCCATGGTGTATGATGTTATGGCAGCTTTCTATACTGCCTGCGGCAGCTTCATGGGACAGAATTACGGAGCCGGGAAAAAGAAAAGAGTGCGCAACAGTTATCTGATCAGTCTGGCATATTCCTTCGGGATCGGACTGATTCTGGGATTATCGCTGGTATTTTTCGGCAGACCGTTTTTATCCCTGTTTACAAGAGATGCGGCAGTCATGGATGCCGGCATGTACCGTTTGACGATCATGGGATTTTCTTATTGCGTATCGGCATTTATGGATTGTACGATCGCGGCGGCCAGAGCCATGGGCAAGAGCATTGCACCGATGTTCATCGTTATCATGGGATCCTGTGTGTTCCGGGTGATCTGGGTGTATACCGTATTCGCTTATTTTCATACGATACCGTCTCTGTATCTGCTGTATGTCTTTTCATGGTCGATCACCGCAGTGGCGGAGATACTTTATTTCATACGAATCTACAGACAAAAAATGGCTCTCCTGTCGTAAGACAGAGGAGCCGTTTTTTTATGTTGTTATAAGTCTGATTAGCGCACCGGTGTTGATTTCGAATTGTGACGTCAGACGTTTTCACTTTCTACAGTGGCAGTCTTCGCAGGATAACGCACCGGCAGCAGACGTGCACGCTCCAGTGCCACATAGATTGCAGGGAGCAGGATCAGCTGGATCACAATACCGGGGAAACAGGATACGAAATATCCGGTAGCCCATGCAGACCAGCTGTAAGTACCGCCTGCGAAGATCAGTGCGCGTAAGATGCCGGTGATCACACGACCTCCCAGCATGGCAATGACCAGAGATGCATACAGATCAATGACCAGCCTGCCGCTGCGTAAAAATCTCATGACCAGACCGCTGATCAGACCGTAGAGCCCCAGCTCTATCATCATGACAGGCATATATCCGAAAGCAGGCATACCGGTGAGCAGACTGGACACAAAAGGTCCGAGCAGTCCGCAGACCAGACCGAAGGGGGCACCGCAGATCATACCGCACAGAAGCACCGGCAGATGCATGGGAGAGAACAGGACTCCGCCGCCGGGAATGGCATGCAGCGCCATAGGCAGTACCACACATAAGGCAACACACAGGGCAGTGATGATACTCTTGTTTAAAACAGATAATTTTTTCATTTGAGATAAGACCTCCTGAGAATAAATAGTAACAAAAAAACGCCAGTACGGCACAGACCCCTTCTGGGGTGATCTGCCTTCTGGCGTTAAGCTCCTTCGTGAAGTATTATTTATAATAAATGGCGGACAATTTTTTGTCAAGATAAATTGCAAAATAGCATTTGCCATGCTATGATAAAAAAGCTATGTATTAATTTTTACAGGAGTATTTTTATGCGGATCATGGTAATGGACGGCCAGGGCGGAGGCGTAGGAAAAAGCCTGCTGGAGGCAATGAAAGAACGGTTTCCCGAGGCGGAACTGCTTGCGGTGGGAACGAATGCCACGGCCACGGCCAATATGATGAAGAGCGGTGTGACGAACGGTGCGACCGGAGAAAATGCCGTTATATATAACAGCAGACGGGTGGATGTGATCGTGGGACCTGTCGGCATCGTGATGGCAAATGCCATGCTGGGAGAGATCACACCGGCGATGGCAGAGGCGGTGACCTCCAATGATGCAAAAGTGATCCTGATCCCTATGAGCAAGTGCCATGCCACTATTGTAGGTACAGGAGGAAAACGGCTGGGAGAATACATTGCGGAGGCGGCGGATGAAATCGCAAAGATGTATTCATAGCAAGGAGACGGATCGGGAAGAACTGCTCGCAGAACTGCAGATACTTTCCGGAGAAGTACGGATCATAGCCATTGACGGAAGATGCGCGGCAGGGAAGACGACACTGGCGGCATGGCTGGCAGAGCGGCTGGACGGTGATGTGATACATATGGATGACTTTTTCCTTCCTATAGAACTGCGGACCGTGGAGCGGAGAGAAGAACCGGGCGGCAATGTCCATTATGAACGGTTCCTTGCGGAAGTATTACCCGGATTAAAAGAACGGGTTCCTTTCTCTTATCAGCGGTTTGACTGCTCCCGGATGGAACTTGGGAGTCTGATCCCTGTGAAAAACAAGGGTATAGTGATCGTGGAAGGTGCTTACAGCTGCCATCCGGTTTTGGGTGATTACATGGACCGGAAAGTTTTTATGGATATAGACCGCAGGCTGCAGGAAGAGCGGATCTTATTAAGAAACGGAAAAGAGCGCCTGCAGGATTTCAGGGAGAAATGGATCCCGATGGAAGAAGCGTACTTTGCGGCATTCTCCATCGAGGAGCATACCGATTATTTCATAAAACCAGAAAGGTGAAACAGATGTTACAACAGTTTTATCCGGATCATGAGGCGGATTCCGCCTATGGTATAGATTACAAAGCGTTATATGAAAAGGGCTATCGGGGAATCATTTTCGATATCGACAATACACTGGTTCCTCACGGGGCACCTGCAACGCCCCGGGCAATAGCTTTTTTTGCAAAATTAAAAGAGCTGGGCTTTCAGACACTGCTTTTATCGAACAACAAGGAACCCCGTGTGAAAAGTTTCGCGGATGATGTGGGAGCTTTTTATATCTATAAGGCGGGAAAGCCGGGACAGAAAGGCTACCTGAAGGCCATGGAACAGATGCATACGACAAAGGATACCACGCTTTTTGTGGGAGATCAGCTGTTTACGGATGTGTGGGGCGCCAAAAAGTGCGGGATCGTGACCTATCTGACGAAGCCGATCCATCCCAAAGAAGAGATTCAGATCGTACTCAAAAGATACCTGGAGAAAATTGTTTTGTTTTTTTACCACAGACAATGTCGCCGGAAAGGAAGAAAAAATGCTGAATGATATCAATGGATATACCAGAACCTGCGGACTGATCGGAAATCCTGTGGAACATACCCTGTCTCCGGTGATCCACAATACACTTTCCATGGCTTTGGAGAAAAATCTGGCATATGTTCCGTTTCATGTAGAGACGGGAAGACTGGAGGATGCAATCAGGGGAGCGTTTGCGCTGAATCTGCTGGGAATGAACGTTACGGTCCCTTATAAGAGCGAAGTGATCCCTTTTTTGGATGAGATCGATCCGCTGGCGGCCAATATCGGAGCAGTCAATACGCTGGTACGGACCCAAAAGGGCTATAAGGGATATAATACCGATATGCCGGGACTGTACCGTGCCATGTGCGAGGATGGTGTAAAGGTAAAGGGACAAAAGGTACTGATCCTGGGAGCGGGAGGCGTGGCAAGAGCTGTTGCCATGCTGCTTTTGGATAAAGGAGCAAAGAATGCCATTATTCTTAACCGTACAGTGCAAAAGGCACAGGAAGTGGCAGAGGAAGTCAACCGCCTGGCAGGAAGAAGATTTGCCAAAGCGCTGGCCATAGATGCGTATGATACGCTCCCGGAAGGGAAAAAATATCTGGCGATCCAGGCGACAAGTGTCGGAATGTATCCGCACTGTGATGCGGCAGTCATAGAGGATCCGGATTTTTACAAAAGAATCCATACAGGATACGACCTGATCTTCAATCCACCCCGGACGCGGTTCATGGAACTGGTGGAGAAACAGGGCGGAAAAGCCTATAATGGTGCGAAAATGCTTCTTTATCAGGGGATCATCGCCTTTGAATTGTGGACAGACTGTAAGGTGGAAACATGGCTGGCGGATAAGGTATATGAACGTATGCAGAAAGCGAAACAGACAGAGGACGGGAAATAATATGAAGCACAAGCGGAAAAATATTGTCCTGATCGGTTTTATGGGGTCAGGAAAGACGACTCTGGGACTCAAGTTATCCTATTTGTTCCGGATGCCGGTGGAGGATACGGACAAACTGATCGAGAGACAGGAGGGCAGGAGCATCACGCAGATTTTTGTGGATGACGGCGAGGCATATTTCCGGGAACTGGAAACAGAGATGCTGAAAAAGTGCGGGGAACAGAAATATGAGAGGATCCTGTCGGTGGGCGGAGGGACTCCGGTAAATCCGGTCAACCGTCCTCTCCTGCATAAATGCGGAACGGTAGTATATCTGAGAGTGTCGCCGGAGGTGGTCTATGAGCGGCTGAAAAATGATACCACGAGACCCCTGCTGCAGTGTGACGATCCTCTGGGCAAAATAAGAGAACTGCTGGCGGTCAGAGATGCCATTTACACGGAATGTGCGGATATCATACTGGATGTGGATAACCGCCATTCGGATGAACTGGCGGAAGAATTACAGCTGCAGCTGCGGAAACAGAAAACGGAACAGAAGAAAAAGGAGAGGAAAAAGATGAAGATTTTGGTGATCAACGGACCCAATCTGAATTTTCTGGGAATTCGTGAGAAAAAGATCTACGGAACACAGGACTATCAGTATCTGTTGGATCTGATAGATAAAAAGGCAAAAGAGACCGGGGAAGAGATCCTGACATTCCAGAGCAATCATGAAGGCGCTATCATTGACAGGATTCAGGAGGCTTATTTTGACGGAACAGACGGTATCGTGATAAATCCGGGTGCATATACCCATTACAGCTATGCAATCAGGGATGCCCTGGCAAGTGTGGATATTCCGAAAGTAGAAGTACACATTTCCGATATTACGAGCAGAGAAGAGTTCCGTAAGATCTCCGTGACTGCACCGGTATGCAGCAGGCAGATCTACGGTCAGGGACTGGACGGATATCTGCAGGCGATTGACTTCCTGCGGGAGAATGTGCAGTAGCTTCCGAGAAAATTGAAATTTTTTTTCAAAAGTAGTTGAAATGTGCATGTTTTTATATTAAAATGTTAAAGAATTATGACGTGAAAATATTTAGGAGGAATACATTATGATTTCTGCAGGTGATTTCAGAAATGGTATTACCATTGAGTATGATAACAATGTTTACCAGATTATCGAATTCCAGCATGTTAAGCCGGGAAAGGGCGCAGCTTTCGTCAGAACCAAGCTGAAGAATATCAAAAGCGGCGGCGTAGTCGAGAAGACTTTCCGTCCTACCGAGAAGTGCCCTCAGGCGCGTATTGATAGAAAGGATATGCAGTATCTGTATGAAGATGGTGATCTGTACTACTTCATGGATACCGAGACTTACGATCAGGTTGCACTGAATTCTGAGACTGTAGGCGATGCACTGAAGTTCGTTAAAGAGAACGAGATGTGCAAGATCTGCTCTCACAATGGCAGCGTATTCTCTGTTGAGCCTCCTCTGTTCGTAGAACTGGAGATCACTGAGACTGAGCCCGGATTCAAGGGTGATACCGCTACCGGTGCCAGCAAGCCCGCTACCGTTGAGACCGGTGCTACCGTAGCAGTACCTCTGTTCGTTAACCAGGGAGATAAGATCAAGATCGATACCAGAACCGGTGAATATCTGTCCCGTGCATAATCTGCTGCGGTCAGGGAAAGTTCTGGGCAATATCCGATAAAGAACCTGTAAGGCAATAAGTTATCCTTGTAAAAGGAGGCTTGTTGCCTTTTTTGCTGCATTCATTGATACCACATGGGATAACGCGGACCGGGGAGTCCGCATCGGAGAGGCATGGAGGTATAAGATATGGAGATTTCTACATTTGAAGTAAAAGTACAGAAAGCAGTCAAAGAAGTGTTGGGACAGGAATATGTCGTAGAATTGAGAGAAGTGCGCAAAAATAACGGAGTGGTCTTACAGGGACTGATGATCCGGAAGCAGGAAGAAAATGTGATGCCTACGATCTATCTGAATTCTTTCCGGGAAGCGTATGAAGGCGGAGTGACCTTTGCGGATATTGTCAGGAAGATCGTCAGTATCTATCGGGAAGATGGTGCCGGCAGAAAAATCGATGTTTCTTTTTTCAGAGATTTTGACAAAGTAAAAGAAAGAATATGCTTCCGGCTGGTGAATCGTGAAAGGAACAGAGAGCTTTTGGAGCAGGTTCCGTATATTCCCTTTCTGGATCTGGCAATCTGTTTTTATTACGCGTTTGACGGTGCCGGAGTGGAGCATGGGATGATACCTGTTTACCGGTCACATCTGGACATCTGGAAAGTGTCGGAGCAGAATCTGATGGAGTGCGCGATGAAGAATACTCCGAGACTTTTTCCCGGCGAGATAATACCGATGGAAAATGCGCTGGAAGACCTTTTACAGGAGCTTTCCGAGGAAATGCGACAGGAATTCCGGCAGAAGGTGTCCATGAAGATCCTGACAAATTCCCGTAAAACCTATGGTGCCTGCAGCATTTTGTATCCGGAAGTATTGGAACGGGTAGCGGAACAGATGGAGGGAGATATTTACCTGATCCCCAGTTCCGTACATGAAATGCTGGCATTGCCGAAAGAGCAGGAACGCAGCGGGGAGGAACTGCAGGCAATGATCGCCGAGGTAAACAGCACGGAAATTTCACCGGAAGAAGTCTTGTCGGATCATCTGTATTTCTTCAGCAGAAAGGATAAAGAGATAAGGATGTTGTAAAAAACTAAACTATTCCAACAATTTAAACTGGACATATGTAGTATTTTATGATATTATAGTCGAGGTGATGTAACAAATTTGTAATATTTGCATCCGTAGTCTAATGGATAGAACGGAGGCCTCCGACGCCTTTAATGCAGGTTCGATTCCTGTCGGATGCATTTACATCACCTTGATTATAGGGAGAGAGATGAGAGAAGCCGCTTGCGGCTTTTTGCGATTAAAGAGATTTTTCGGATTTGGAAAGGACACAATATCTGTATGTGGAAGGAAAAAATACATTCTGTTGGTAATTATATAATAAAACACAGTAAAGTAATATTGCCTGTGGCAGTTGTGGTAGCTGTAGCTGTCACGGTATCCGTAAGCCTCAGCATGGGAAATAAAAACAGAGAAGAACAGCAGCTGTCAGAGATCGAGACTGTCTCGGGAGAAGCTATTACGGAGGCGGCGACAGAAGAAGTTCCGCTGGTGGCAAATGAAGAGGGAGCAATCTATTCCCTTGTGGCTACTTATTATAATGCAATGGCTACCGGAGATGAGGACACACTTCGTTCGGTATGTGATGAGATCTCGGATAAGGATATGTACCGTTATCTGGAACTGTCACAGTATATTGATTATTATCCTACACTGGAGATCTATACCAAAACAGGACCGGAAGAAGGATCGGTCATTGCGTATGTCTATTACAAGATCGCTTTTGTGGGTCACGAGGAAGAGGTTCCCGGATATCAGGCACTGTACATCTGCACCAATGATCAGGGTGAACTATATATCAAACGTGGCGAGAACAGTGAAGAAGTAAATGATTATATCAAAAAGGTAAGCACACAGGATGATGTTGTGGAATTTAATAACAAGATCACTGTAGAATATAATGAGCTTATGGTAGACCATCCGGAAGTACTGCAATATATCAGCGAACTGGATTCCCAGGTGAGCGTTGCGGTAGGCGAAAAGCTTGCAAATCAGGTGGCGGGAGATTCCCAGGATGCCGCAGCAGCAACGGAAGAGGGAACCACCGATGGTCAGGATACCCAGAACGAGGGTGGTGAACAGCCCGCAGAAGAGCAGGGACCGCAGTATGTGACTACTACGACCACTGTGAATGTGCGAAGCTCCGACAGCGAACAGGCAGATAAGCTTGGCAAGGTATCCGGTGGAACAAAGCTTCAGGTTCTCGAACAGCGCCCCAACGGATGGACCAAGGTCGATTATGAAGGCAAGGAAGGCTATATCAAGACTGAGTTCCTGCAGCTGGCAGAGAATGCGGCAGGTGCCGAGACCATAGGAACTGTTACCGCAACGACCAACATCAACGTACGTGCATCGGCCAGTGAGACTGCTGACAGACTGGGAGTTCTCTCCGGTGGCGATTCCGCAGAACTGGTAGGTACCGAAGGCGACTGGAGCAAGATCAAGTACAACGGTCAGATCGGATATGTTAAGAGTGAGTACGTGCAATAGAATTGTGAGAGCAGCGAAGCTGCGGAACAATTCGTATTGCACGAATAAAATATAACATTTCTGGGAAAGCTTCTTACCAAAAAAGGTAAGGAGCTTTTTCTATGGAGACATATACATCTAAAAAACAAAATCTAAAAAAGCAGGAGATCAATATCTATCGTGAGATTCAGCGCAACACGGAAATGGCAATGAAAGCACTGGATGCCGTCACAGACAAAATCTACGACGACAGACTGGCAACAGAAGTGGCACAGCAGGAACTGCATTATTCCAGACTCCATGACAGGGCAGTACAGACACTGGTGGAAGGCAGGGCACAGACTTACCGTGAAAATGCAATGGAGAATGCCATGCTGCGGATCGGGATCGGCTATAATACACTGTTTAATACCAGTACCGGTCATATTGCGGAAATGATCATTAAGGGAAGCAATAACGGGATCCTGGAGATGGAGAAGGTATTGGCGCATAATGGCGAAATGGCAGGGACACGCTGCTGCAATCTGGCAAAAGAATTGATAGAAATGGAAAATGCAAATATCAAAACCTTAAAGGAATATTTGTAAAATTGATTTCGGCAATTTGAACGTACATTATAACGCACAAATTGTATACTTGTATAATTTATTGTGCAAATTATACAGAAAAACGGCAAAAACTTTTATGATTTAGTGGGATAAAGTTTATTGTACAATTAAAAAAGTAGTTTTATAATAAAGCATATGGCAAGCAGCTTGTCATGAATCTGAATACCAATTGAAGGAGGACATTCAAATGTCATATGTTGATGAAGTATTTGATATGGTAGTAGCCAAGAACCCTGCACAGCCCGAGTTCCATCAGGCAGTAAAAGAGGTTCTGGAATCTCTTCGTGTAGTGATTGAAGCAAACGAGGAGAAATATCGTAAGGACGCTCTTCTTGAGAGACTGGTTACTCCCGAGAGACAGATCCTGTTCCGTGTACCCTGGGTGGATGACAAGGGTCAGGTGCAGGTAAATAACGGCTTCCGTGTACAGTTCAATTCCGCAATCGGACCTTACAAGGGAGGCTTACGTTTACATCCTTCTGTAAACTTAGGTATCATCAAGTTCCTTGGTTTCGAGCAGATCTTCAAGAACTCTCTGACCGGCCTTCCCATCGGCGGCGGTAAGGGTGGTTCCGATTTCGATCCCAAGGGTAAGTCCGACAGAGAGATCATGGCTTTCTGCCAGAGCTTCATCACAGAGCTTTATAAATATATCGGAGCTGACACCGATGTTCCCGCAGGTGATATCGGTACCGGCGCAAGAGAGATCGGTTATATGTACGGACAGTACAAGAGACTGACCGGCCTGTATGAAGGCGTTCTGACCGGTAAGGGCTTAAGCTACGGCGGATCCCTGGCAAGAACCGAAGCAACCGGTTACGGTCTGCTGTATCTGACCGAGGAAATGTTAAAGTGCAACGGCAAGGATATCGCAGGCAAGACTGTTGCTGTATCCGGTGCCGGTAACGTGGCAATCTACGCTATCCAGAAGGCTGAGCAGCTAGGTGCCAAGGTTGTAACCTGTTCCGATTCCACCGGCTGGATCTATGATCCCGAAGGAATCGACGTAGCACTTCTGCAGGAAGTGAAGGAAGTGAAGCGTGCAAGACTGACTGAGTATGCTGCTGCAAGACCCGGTGCACAGTATCATGAGAAGAAGAACGGTGAGCATGGCGTATGGACCATCAAGTGTGATATCGCTCTTCCTTGTGCAACCCAGAACGAACTGGATCTGGAGGATGCTAAGCAGCTGGTTGCTAACGGCGTATTCGCTGTAGCAGAGGGCGCTAACATGCCTACCACCATGGAAGCTACCGAGTACTTCCAGAAGAACGGCGTTCTGTTCTGCCCCGGCAAAGCTTCCAACGCAGGTGGTGTAGCTACCTCCGCACTGGAGATGAGCCAGAACAGCGAGAGATTGTCCTGGACCTTCGAAGAAGTAGATGCTAAGCTGAAGACCATCATGGTTAATATCTTCCATAACCTGGATGATGCAGCCAAGAAGTACGGCATGGAAGGCAACTACGTAGCCGGCGCTAACATCGCAGGCTTCCTGAAGGTTGCAGATGCTATGACCGCTCAGGGTATTGTATAGTCATAATAAGTAAATCAAGGCTCCGAAAGTATGATACTTTCGGAGCCCTTTTTA
>JBNMHS010000052.1:0-18913 GCA_050872885.1 Acetatifactor sp. | reverse complement strand
GGTATTACAACAGTGCCTGTCCGAAAGTCCTGTGATCGGTGCGGACTTTGAAAAGGTATTTTTACTGGATAAAGAGAGCCGGTATGTGGGGGCGAAGATCCGGCCGGGTGGGTTTTACACCACAGACAGGGAACTGCAATGCGTGGAAATGGACGATCAGCTTGTGCAGACACCGGAATTTCCCTATAACTGGATGCATAAGGAAGACGGGCCGGAGGATGCCTTTGAGATGGAGATCACCTGCAAGGCACTGTTTCTCGTGTTTAAAGACTCAGGGGAAACAAATGTGGGGAGGGCAGAAGTCACTGTGGACGGAAACTACTGTCTGACAGCGGATCCCCATATCAATAACTGGCTGCATTGCAATACGGTATTGCTGCTCTCGGAAAAAGAAAGCAGACAACATAAAATCACAATTTCCATGGCAGAAGAGGACAGAAAAAAGCAGTTTACGATTTTAGGCTTTGGCGTTTGCATCAAGTAAAGATAAGTGAGGATAACAGAATGGTTACAGCAAGGAACCCTATTTTACCCGGATTTTATCCCGATCCTTCTATCTGCAGGGTAGGGGAGAATTATTATATCGTCAATTCCAGCTTCGTGTATGGGCCGGGGGTACCGGTATTCCACAGCAGAGATCTGGCGCATTGGGAGCAGATTGGAAATATCCTGGAAAACCCTAAGCAGCTTCCGGTAGAAGGAAGCGAGATCTCGGAAGGCATCTATGCGCCGACGATCCGTTATCATGACGGTCTGTTTTATATGATCACTACCAATGTAAGTCACGGTGGTAATTTTATCGTGACTGCCACAGATCCGGCGGGACCCTGGTCGGATCCGTATTATCTCGGGGATGCGGCACCGGGGATCGATCCTAGCCTGTTTTTCGATGATGACGGAAAATGTTACTATTGCGGAACCAGACCGAACCCGGAAGGTGTCCGCTACAACGGTGACTGGGAGATCTGGGTGCAGGAACTGGATCTTCAGTCGATGAAGCTTGTGGGAGAGAGCATGGCAATCTGGAAGGGTGCGGTAAAGGATGTCGTCTGGCCGGAAGGACCGCATCTCTATAAGATCGACGGTTATTATTATCTGATGCATGCGGAAGGGGGAACCGGACCGGAACACAGTATCAGCGTAGCGAGAAGTAAGGAGTTGTTCCGATGGTTTGAAGGCTGCCCCAGGAATCCCATTTTTACCCATAGAAATCTTGGAAAAAATTACCCGGTGAGATATGCCGGACACGGAGATCTGGTGGATGATGGGCATGGAAACTGGTATGTGGTGATGCTGGCGTCCAGACCCTGCGCCGGTCACAGCAGCATGGGCAGAGAGACGTTCCTCGCAAAAGTGACATGGGAGGATGGCTGGCCTGTGATCGCGGAAGGGCTCGGACACCTGGAAGATACGTTGGAGATTCCGCTGCCGGAGTACCGGTTCCCGGAAGAGGTCGGCACTTCGGATTACCTGCAGTTTTTTGATCAGACTCTGGATAAGCGTCTGGTATGTATAGAGCAACGGAAGGAAACAACCTATTCTCTGACACACAGACCGGGAAAACTCAGATTATATACCGTGAAAGAGAAAATCGCAGACCGTAATCATTGTGCCTACTTCGGAATCCGCCAGAAGAGTTACAGCTTTTACGCGGAGACCGGGTTTGAATTTACCCCGAAGCAGGAAAGTGAGACAGCCGGTATGGTATTGTATCAGAACCATGAAAATCATCTGCGCATGGAGATTCGGAAAACAGATGCACAGAACTGTTTTGTGGTGACCTCCTGCATTCACGGAGAAGAAAAGATTCTTGCCAAAAAGCCGGTGGCAGACGGTGAAAAATTTTTCCGTATCCGATTACAGTGTGACAGGCAGAAGGCAAATATCTGGATCACTTCCTGTGAAAAGAGAATCCTTGCCGCGGAGCAGATCAGCCTGCTGCCGTATACGACCGAGGAAGCAGGCGGATTCGTAGGCTGCACCATAGGAATGTATGCTTCCGGCAATGGAATAGAAAGCAATAATTATGCGGATTTTGCATGGCTTGTACAAAATGCGGTATAAAATACGGTAGAAAAACGCATTGCGCACAGAGTACGGATAATTTATAATTAAAATGAGAGTGGCAAAGATGCATTATGGGAAAGAGCAGGCAGGGGATTTGTCTGCTCTTTGCTTACATTGGAGGAGAGGGACACATGGGGAAGCTTCTGTATAAGCTGGACCGGTGGATGGATAATTTTACCATCAAGAAAAAGTTCTATATATTTTATGTCGTCTGTGTACTGATTCCCCTGATCATTACGGACAGTGTGGTAGGTATCACCGTTACGAAGTTCGACAGGGAGCGGAAAGAGCACGAGATGGCAAACATCGCGAGTGCTGTGGAATACAGTCTGGGCAACATGATCGGGAATGCCGGTGAGATCGCCAACAGTATTTATACCAACCGCGATTTTGATACTTTTTTATCCCAAAAATACAAAAATTCCGCAGAATACGTGGCGGCGTATCAGGATTTCATGAACCGAACCCTGTTGGAAAATGCTTTGGGAATGAATGGGATGATCTTCACCCTGTATACGGATAACGATACCGTTGTAAACGGCGGCAGAGTCAACACGATAGACAAGATCCGTGAAACGGAGAGCTATCGCCTGCTGAATGAACAGAAGAAGAGCAAGGGGGTATTTTTTGTCTATGATGACAGCAGCTCCAGAATCACCAGGGAGCGCCGCATCATTTATTTGCAGAGACTGGATTTCTATGATGCGGATACGGAAAAATATCTGAAGATCGAGTTTGATTACAGCAGTATCGTCCGTACCCTCAAAAACATGAATTATGACAATGAAGTACTGATCTGTGACGGGAACCGGATCCTTCTCTCCAATGGCAGCTATGGCAGTTACGGCAGTGATTTCCAGACATTGGACGGAACGGAAAAGAAAGCCTATGTACATCCTTTAAGCTTGTATGGTACGGAGCTTACCATATATGTGAAGCGTGCACCGGACAGTGTCCTGACCAGTATTCGTAACGAATCACCGATGATTTTACTGCTGCTTGCGGTAAATGTGCTGTTCCCGTTCTGGTTTATGCAGATATTTAACCGTTCTTTTACCAAACGGATCACAGAGCTGAGTCAGGTCTTCAAATCTGTGGACAGCGATCATCTGGTGCCTCTGGATATGGAAGGGGGCAGGGATGAGATCGGCAGCATGATCCGCAATTATAACCGTATGGTGGAACGCACCAATGAATTGATCCAGACGGTGTACAAGAATAAGATCAAGGAACAGGAGATGCTGGTAGGCAGGAAAAACGCTGAGCTTCTGGCTTTGCACAGCCAGATCAATCCCCATTTTCTGTTTAATGTGCTGGAAAGTATCCGGATGCACAGTATTCTGAAAAAAGAAAATGAAACGGCGGATATGGTGGCAAAGCTAGCGGTGATGCAGCGCCAGTATGTGGAATGGGGCAATGATTCCGTAAGTATCCGTCAGGAGATCGAGTTCGTAAAAGCGTATCTGGCCCTTCAGAAGTACCGGTTCGGAGAACGGTTGAATTATGATATCGAAGTAGATGAGGAATGTGAAGCTTTCAAGATACCGAAACTTACGATCGTTACTTTTGTGGAAAATGCCTGTGTGCATGGAATTGAGAGTAAATCCGCGCCGGGATGGATCTTCGTCCGCATCGGCAGAACGGGAGAGGTCCTGAATATAGAGATCGAAGACACCGGAAGCGGTATGCCGGAAGAGAAGCTTTCGGAATTGCAGAACAATATGCAGAATGCCAGCATAGAGATGCTGAAAGGCGGCGGAAGAGTGGGAATCATTAACGCCTGTGTGAGACTGAAAATGGTGACGGACGATCAGGTAAGATTCTGCGTAGAGGGAGAAGAAGGACTGGGAACTTCTGTTACGATAGAGATCCCATGGAATAAAACAATTCCACGGAATAAAAACAGTTCCAGGAATCAGGTGTAGGAGGGCAGGACAGATGTTGAAAGTATTATTGGTGGATGATGAACCGTTTATTTTACAGGGATTGAAGCTTTTGGTGGACTGGGAACGGGAAGGATTTCAGATCGCAGGTACGGCATCTAACGGACTGGAAGCTTTGTCTTTTCTGGAACGGGAAAAGGTGGATCTGATCATTGCAGATATTAAGATGCCGCAGATGACAGGGCTTGAGCTGTTGGAACGGATCCGTAAGGAGGAAATATCGGATGCTTACTTTGTAATCTTGAGCGGTTATGCGGAATTTAGTTTTGCCAGACAGGCGATGCAGAATGACTGTACAGATTATCTGTTGAAACCGGTGGACAGTGAGATCCTTTTGAAAGTATTGAACAAAGTACTGGTAATGCGCAGCAAGGAAAAAGCAGATCATGAGAAAAACCGGAAACTGGAGCAGGCATATCTGGCAAGACATCTGATCGCGCTGATTCAGGGGAAATACGATGATCTGAACGTAAAATATGTGCGGGAACATATGCGTTGCCAAACCGGCGTAAGATACGTGGAGATCCGAATGGAGGATTCCTTTGATGAGGAAGGAGCGACAGACCGGGAAATGCGCAGTTTCCAGAGACAACTGTATGAACATTGCAGGGAGTATCTGAAAGAAGATGCGGATCTGTGTATCTTTGACGTGTCGGTAAATGAGAAAATCTATGATATCGGGCTGATTTTGTTTGATTATGTTTTTGAACAGGCTGACATGGATGAGAAAAAATATCTGAATTGTTTGTTGGAATATCTCACATCGAATTTACAAAAAAGTGTGGTCATGCTGGTCGGAAAACGGGTGACGGATATCGCCAATATTGCAAAGTCTTACGGCAATACCTGTATGCTCCGGTCTTTTCAAGGATTCCGTGCCAAAAAGAGTATTTACTACTATGAGGAAGAGGTACAGGTCTCTCCGGAAGGACTGATCCTGTGCAAGGAAAGTCTGGACAGGCTGTTGAAAGCCATAGAGCGCAATGACCCCATGGAGATCCGGGAAGCGGTGGGATTTTTCTACGAAGAGATGAGCAAGCGCGGAATCTGCGGCGAAGCCATGACATTAAACATCAATTATCTGCTGTTCCAGCTGATTCATCTGGCGTGTGAACAGGATGATGATGTGAATCAGGAAGAAATACTTCGGGTAATCAGTGAGAGCAGCTTCGAGGCAGGCGTGAAACGCGGAAGCAGGGCGCATCTGACCAGATTTGCCTGTGAGTATGCGGATTACCTTTCCCAGCTTCGAAAAAACGTATCCAGAGGGGTACTGGGAATGGTGGAAAAGGAGATCCGGGAGAATTATGCTTCCAATATCACTCTGCGGAGTTTAAGCGAGAAATATTATGTCAACAGTGCCTACCTGGGACAGCTGTTTCGGAAAAAATACGGACAATCCTTTAAGGACTATCTGAACAATTACCGGATGGAGCAGGCGGCGGATGCACTGCTTCGTACGGACAAAAAGATCGTACAGATCGCAGAGGATGTGGGATATCATGATCTGGATTATTTTACGAACCGTTTTATCCAGGTAAAAGGCTGTACCCCGGCGAGATTCCGCAAGAAGATGCAGCAGGGAGATTAGTGTCTGCGTGTACTTGACACAAACTCGTTATGCGCAGAAATGAGGATTAAAATGTAATAAAAACAGGGTAAATTATAGACACCTATAGTTTACCCTGTTTTTTACTATAGTTAGTCTGATTGTTTGTCTCTCCCAAAACGGTAAAATAGACTTATCAAAAGGGAGGTAGTTACAACATGAACAAAAAAAGACTTGTAAGCATGTTACTCGTGTCAGTAATGACAGCGGCACTGTTCACCGGATGTGGCAGTGACGGCAACCAGACATCCGGAGGCGGTACGACGAGCGCAGGAAGCGAGAGCACCGCAGACGAAGCCGGCATCAAAGAGTTCACAGCTTTCTTTGGGGTAGCGGGATCTGAGATCAATGATGATAATGAAGTACAGCAGTTGATCGCGGAAAAAGTCGGAGCCAAGGTAAAAGAGACCTGGCTGACCGGACAGACCGCAGATGAAGCAGTCGGCACCATGATCGCCGGCGGCGAGTATCCTGACTTCATTGAAGGTCAGACCGGAACCACACAGTTGTATGAAGCAGGAGCTTTGGTAGCACTGGATGATTATCTGGATGACTATCCCAACATCAAGAACCTGTTTACAGATCTGGAGTGGGAAAAGCTTCGTCAGGATGACGGCCATATTTACTGGATTCCTCAGTTCAGCTGCATTAAGAATGAAGAGAAGGTATGTGCACATAACGATGAGGCATTCTGGATCCAGGCGAGAGTTCTGAAATGGGCCGGCTATCCGGAAGTAAGAACCATGGATCAGTACTTTGACCTGATCGAGAGCTACAACGCAGCAAATCCTACCATGGAAGACGGAACCACCAACATTCCTTATACCATTCTCTGTGATGACTGGAGATACTTCTGTCTGGAGAATGCACCGCAGTTCCTGGACGGCTATCCCAATGACGGAAGCTGTATGGTAGACCCTGAGACCCTGACAGTATTGGATTACAATACTTCCGATACTGCAGTGAAATACTTCAGAAAATTAAATGAAGAATACCAGAAGGGTATCGTAGATCCCGAATCCTTTACACAGTCCTATGATGAGTACATTTCCAAACTTTCCACCGGACGTGTGCTCGGCATGATCGATCAGTGGTGGGATTTCGCTTACACCGCAGGAGATGCCATCAAACAGGCAGGACTGGATGCACAGGGATGTGATTATATTCCTCTGCCCATTACCATTGATGAGAGTGTAAAGAACCAGTGGCACAATGCCGGCGGCGCATTCAACTCCGGCAGCGGACTGGCAATCACCGTAAGCTGTAAGGACGTTCCCGGCGCACTGAAGCTGATCAATGATCTGCTGGATCAGGATATTCACAATCTTCGTTTCTGGGGCGTGGAAGGTGTTGACTATGAAGTAGATGAGAACGGTGAGTTCTACAGAACAGCGGAGCAGAGAACGCAGGCTTCCGATACTGAGTATAAGGCTTCTCATATGTGCTCTTATTCCTATTTCCCTCAGTATAACGGAACCAGTGATGACGGCATCAATGCCAATAAACCCGACGGACAGGCAAAAGAATTCTTCGACGGATTAAATGATGATGTCAAGGAAGCATTCCAGGCATACGGCGCAGAGACCTATGTAGAGATGCTCGGAACCAATGAGGCACCCGGTGAATGGTATCCTATGTGGTCCTTCTCCAACAACTTCAATACCAGTACCCCCGGCGGAATGGCATGGACCAAGATCGGTGAAGTAAAGCACGAGCAGCTGCCGCAGGTAGTTATGGCAGCAGATTTCGACAGCGCATGGGCAGCCTATATGGATGCATACAATGCATGCAAGCCGGAAGACTTTATCAGCGAATTACAGACAGAACTGGACAGCAGAATGGAGCTGGCAGCAAAGTTTAAATAAAAACTATAAATGAAATTTGAAAATGGGCAGATGCGAGTAAAATTTCATCTGCCCGTTTTTGCTAAGGAGCGAAGCTATGTCGTTAACGAGAACAAAATCGAAACCAAAAGTAAAACAAACCAGAACACCGATCACCTGGAAAGAGATCAAAAGACAAAAAGTGCTGTTATTCTGGGCGGGAGTGATGATGATCTATGGCGTGATCTTTTATTATCTGCCGCTTGTGGGATGGGCTATGGCATTTCAGAATTATAAGCCCCAGCTGGGAATCTTACATTCTAAATTTGTAGGACTGCAGAAGTTTCAGATGCTATTCTCGGATGTGACATTCCTCCGCGTTATCCGTAACACGCTGGCCATGGGTGTGATCAATCTGGTGGCGACCTTTGTGACAGCAATCGTATTTGCTATTTTATTGAATGAGATCAAGAGCAAGGGTGGGAAGAAGACAGTACAGACGATCTCTTATCTGCCGCATTTCCTGTCCTGGATCATTGTAACCGGTATTTTACATGATATGTTGTCCGGTACCGGTATTGTGAACGAAGTGCTGATGAATCTGCATGTGCTCAGTCAGCCGATCAATTTCTTCGCCCATCCGGGGTATTTCTGGCCGATCGTAGCATTTGCCAATGTCTGGAAAGAGACGGGCTGGAATGCCATTATTTATCTGGCGGCCATTACTTCCATTGACCCTTCGCTGTATGAGGCAGCAGCCATAGACGGTGCGGGAAGATGGAACAAGATCAAATATGTTACCCTTCCGGGGATCAAGCCGACCATCGTTATTTTGCTGTTGATGAATGTCGGCAATGTATTAAACGCAGGATTTGAAATTCAGTATCTGTTAGGAAACGGACTGGTACAGAAGTTCTCCCAGACGATTGATATTTATGTATTGAAATGGGGTATCAGCCAGGGAGACTATGCAATCGGTACCGCCGCCGGTATCTTCAAGAGTCTGGTAAGTATCATTTTGATCGTACTGGCGAACCAGATCGCAAAACATAACGGAGAAGAACAGCTATTCTAGCGGAAAGAGATGGTAATGTAATGATAGTAGATACACAATATAAGATCAAATCCAAGAAATTCGAAATATTTCCGATCGTAAACGCAATCATCATGATTTTGTTTGTGATAGTGACACTTTATCCGGTGTTAAACACCCTGGCCATTTCGTTGAATGACGGTACGGATGCCTTACGGGGTGGAATTTATCTGTGGCCGAGAAAATTTACCTGGAAAAACTATACGACGGTTCTACATAAAGACAACCTGATCACCGGTGCTTATATTACGGTGGCACGAACCCTGATCGGTACACTGTTGTCACTGGCGGCGAATGCCATTCTTGCATTCATTGTCAGCCGTAAGAGATTCCTGTTCCAGAGAGAAGTCTCTCTGTTCTGGGTCGTGACGATGTATGTAAACGGCGGACTGATCCCTACCTTTCTGTTGTATAAGGGATTGGGGCTTACCAACAGCTTCTGGGTATACGTGATCCCCGGAATGGTCAGTGCCTTCAATATGCTGGTCATCCGTACTTACATGAACGGTATTCCTGACAGCCTGGAAGAGTCCGCACAGCTGGACGGCGCCGGATACAGTACCATTTTCCTGAAAATCTATTCTCCGCTGTGCAAGCCGGTATATGCTACGGTGGCACTGTTCGTGGCAGTGGGACAATGGAACTCCTGGTTCGACGCCATGCTGTACAATCGTATGAGCAGTGATCTGACAACGTTACAGTATGAATTGATGAAATTATTGTCTTCTGTAACCAATCAGGGAACCTCAGCAGAAGCAATGAAAAATGCGGCAGGAACGGTAACACCGACTTCCGTGCGTGCGGCAGCCACAATTATTACCATGCTGCCTATTATCTGTATTTATCCTTTCTTACAGAAGTATTTCGTGGCCGGACTTACACTCGGCGGTGTGAAAGAATAAGAAGCAGAACGGCAGCGCAGAGAGATTGTGTTATGCCTGAAGTCGGTTTGACGCGTTGCAAAAGCAGAATGGAATGAGTGAAATTTTGGGGGAGAGAAGAGAAATGGCAGGAGCGTATCAGACAGGAAACTACCGGAATGTATTTAAAGAGTGTGGATATGGGGAAATTGAGATCCAAAACAGAGTGGAACAGACCTTTGCAACCATATTTTACGGAAACGAAGAGGAACGGTTTTATCATGAGGTTGGGGAAGATATGGCATATCTGGAGGACACCGGGAATCATGATGTCCGCACGGAAGGAATGTCCTACGGAATGATGGTCTGTGTACAGCTGGATAAAAAGAAAGAGTTTGACCGGCTGTGGAAATGGGTACGGAACTTTATGTACATTCCGGATGGCCCTTGCCGTAATTATTTTGCATGGTCCTGTAAAACAGACGGAACGCATAATGCAGAGGGACCGGCACCGGACGGAGAAGAATATTTTGCCATGGCATTATTTTTTGCCTCAGCCCGTTGGGGGGACGGGGAGGGCATTTTTGCCTATGGCAAAGAGGCAAGGGCAATCCTTCGGGAATGCGTACATAAGGGAGAACCGGGGCATCCCGGAGAGCCCATGTGGGAGCCGGCAAATCATCTGATCAAATTCATCACCAATGTGGATTTCTCGGATCCGTCTTATCATTTGCCGCATTTTTATGAGTTGTTTGCGGAAATGGCAGATCCCTGTGACAGAGAGTTCTGGAAGCAGGCGGCAGAGGCCAGCAGAAAGTATCTGCATCAGGCATGCCATCCGGAGACGGGACTCTCCGCGGAATATGCGGATTATGACGGAACGCCGCATACGGGACATCAGGAGATTTTCGGCAGGCATGACTGGTATTACAGCGATGCTTACCGGACAATTGCCAATATTGCCATGGATCATCTGTGGTTTGATGCGGATCCCCGGCAGGTGGAGATTACCGACAGGCTGCAGCGGTTTTATTGTGAAGAACAAAAAGGACACTGGGACGGTGTGTTTTTGATCGATGGAACCAGGTTGGCGGAAAAAGCCCTGCATCCGGTTGCAATCATTGCAGTGAATGCGCAAAGCTCTCTGGCAGCGGACGGACCTTATGTGAAGGAATGTGTGGAGAGATTCTGGAACACGCCGCTTCGCATGGGAGAGCGGCGCTATTATGACAATTTCCTGTATCTGTTTGCCATGCTGGCACTCTCGGGAAATTACAGAATCTATCGGAAATAAAAGGGATAAATTTTACGTGGAATAGAAACGTATGAGGCAAAAATCCGGTAGATTTAGACAGCAGCCGGGAGTATTATGAAATCATAAAATCATAACAGAGGTAAAGAGAGGTTTGCTATGAGTGCAAAAACAAGAGAATACGCAAAAAAACTGACAGAGCAGATGACACTGGAAGAGAAAATGAGCCAGATGCTGTATGAATCTCCCGCAATCGACAGATTGGGGATCCCGGCCTACAACTGGTGGAATGAAGCACTGCACGGAGTGGCACGAACCGGGGTCGCAACCATGTTTCCACAGGCGATTGCCATGGCAGCGACTTTTGATGAAAAGCTTCTGGAAAAAGCCGGAGACGTGGTTTCCACGGAAGGAAGAGCCAAATTTAATCAGTTTTCAAAACGCGGTGACCGCGGAATCTATAAAGGTCTGACCTACTGGGCGCCCAATGTCAATATTTTCAGAGATCCCAGATGGGGAAGAGGACATGAGACTTACGGTGAGGACCCTTATTTAACAGGTAAACTCGGCTGTGCATATATTAAGGGATTACAGGGACCGGACAAGGAGCATCTGAAAGCGGCGGCCTGTGCCAAGCATTATGCGGTACACAGTGGCCCGGAAGCACTTCGGCATGAGTTTAATGCAGAAGTTTCCAAACACGATCTGTATGATACTTATCTGTATGCTTTCAAACGATGCGTAAAAGATGCCGGCGTGGAAGCAGTGATGGGAGCTTACAACCGTGTCAACGGAGAACCGGCCTGCGGAAGTAAGACATTATTGAAAGATATTCTGCGGGATGAATTTGGATTTGAAGGGCACGTGGTATCAGATTGCTGGGCCATCAATGATTTTCATCTGCATCACCATGTAACCGGGATCGCTGCGGAATCCGCTGCAATGGCAGTGAACAATGGCTGCGATCTGAACTGCGGAAATGCGTTCCTGCATTTGCCGAAAGCATATGAGATGGGACTGGTCACGGAAGAGGCAATTACGGAGGCAGTGGAACGTCTGCTGGATGTCAGAATCCGGCTTGGAATGCTGGAAGAGTATCCCTCTCCGTATGATGACATTCCTTTTGACAAGGTGGAATGCCCGGAACATATTGCGGTGTCAATGGATGTATCCAGAAGAAGTCTGGTACTTCTTAAGAACGCCGAAGATTTCCTGCCCTTACAAAAAGAAAAGCTGCATTCGATTGCCGTAATCGGTCCGAATGCCAATTCCAGAGCGGCACTGGTTGGAAATTATGAAGGAACATCATCTCAGTACATCACACCACTGGAGGGAATTCAACAGTATGCAGGTGAGGATGTAAAAGTATATTATGCACAGGGATGCGGATTGTATAAAGATAAGGTGGAAGCCTTAGGAGAACGTAATGACAGAATCCAGGAGGCGATAGCTACAGCGGAACAGGCGGACGTGGTGGTACTTTGTCTCGGACTGGATGCATCGATTGAAGGGGAAGAAGGCGACGCAGGCAATGCCTATGCCAGCGGTGACAAATTGGGACTGGGACTGCCCGGATTGCAGGAAGAATTATTGGAAACAATCACCGCAGTGGGCAAGCCTGTCATTGTTCTTCTGCTGGCAGGAAGTGCAATCGACCTTTCCTGGGCCGAACAGCAGGAAAATGTAAAAGCAATCGTGGACTGTTGGTATCCGGGAGCCAGAGGCGGAAAGAGCATTGCACAGTTACTGTTTGGTGAATTTTCACCTTCCGGTAAGTTACCTGTGACTTTTTATCAGGGGACAGAAAATCTTCCGGAATTTACAGATTACAGTATGGCACACAGAACCTACCGCTATGAAAACAAAAATGTTTTATATCCTTTCGGATATGGTCTGCATTATGGCAAGGTAGTCTATGATGAGGAAAAAGTCTCGGCTGAGGTGACGGATGTCGGACAGGAAGTGACGGTATCTGCAACCGTTTCTAATGAGAGCGCATACCCTGTATGGGAAACAGTGCAGGTATATGTCAAGAGACTGGATGCACAGGAATTTGAACCGGGATTCCAGTTAAAGGGAATCTCCTGTGTGCCTCTGACAGCAGGAGAAAAAAGAGAAGTGGCAATTACGTTGACGGCCAGAGACTTTGCTTACATTACCGAAGAGGGAGAATGTAAGGTAAGACCCGGAGAATATGTGATCTCCATCGGCGGTCAGCAACCGGACGAAAGAAGTGCTAAGCTGACCGGACAACAGGTGACCTGCCTGAAAGTTACTAAAACAGGGGAAGAGATTTCTGTGGAATATTAATGCGGGCGGATACAAAGTGCTAAGCTGCCCGGGCAGAGTTGTGGAGTGGATGCATATGAAGATGTTAGATGATGAAGAACGATGTCAGCAGGAAATGATGATTCCGGACAGAGGACTTCCTTTCAGGCTGTTCCGGTTCGAGGGAGGAGCCGGAAATTATATCCGTGAAGTTCACAGACATTTCTGCATTGAAATCTTTGCCGTAAAGAGCGGAAAACTGGATTTTTTTCTCAGTGGCAGAAAATGTACGCTTGAGGCGGGAAAATTTGTCATCGTAAACAGCAATGAAATACATTCCGTACATGCACTGACACCAAACGAAACCGTTGTTTTACAGTTTTCGCTGAATTCCCGGGAATGGGACGATGCGGAAAATCAGCCGATTCGTTTTTCGCATGAAAACAGACAGAAAGATACAGAGATTTTCGGACTCATAACGGAAATGTATCAGTTGTCCTGTGACAGAAAAACCGGGTATGAATTTTTGTTGCAAAGTGAATTTTACCGGCTGCAATATTTCCTGAGGACGGATTACCTGGTCAGGGAGGAAGGACAGAAGCTGTACGGAGAAGATCAGCGCATGAAGCGGCTGGACGGGATCACCGGTTATCTCAGAGAACATTATGCGGAGGATATTTCCCTGGAAATACTGGCATCAAGGTTTGGATATTCACCGACCTACCTGTCCCGCATGTTTCGCCAATATGCCCGGATCAATTACAAGGATTACCTCAGGATGATCCGGTTTGAACATGCAGTGAAGGATCTGCAGGAGAGTGAACTTACGATAGGAGAAATCGCACTGAATCACGGATTTCCCAACAGCAAGGCATTTTCCACACTTTTCCGTAAACAATATGGTATGCTGCCACATGAGTATCAGAAAACTTACTGTTTCCGGAAATCCCTCGGTGCACAGCCGTATACTTGTTTGAAGGAGAGCAGAAATTTTTTATAATTCGTGACACCGTGACGTTCCAGAATCTCCCCGATTGTCAGATCCGTATCTTTTAAGTCCTTACAGACATGCATGAGACGTACACTGTTGATATAGGAAGTGAGAGTGGTACCCATATTGCGCCGGAAAAACCGGCAGAAATATTCCGGGTTCAGGTGTGCCAGGGAGGCGGCGTCTTCTAACGAAATCGCTTCGGTATAATGAGACTGGATATATTGAATCACCGGTTCGAGGCGATGCAGATTTTTCTGACTCTGAATCCTTAAAGTATTGTCGACGGTAACCTTATAATTTGTCATAAGAAGATATAAAAATTCATAAAGCAGTCCGGAAAACCGCAGAGTATAGCTTTGCGGTTTTTCTGTATAGAGAGTGCCCATAGAAGTCAGAATCTTCCGAATCTGTGCATCGACAGAGAGGTTCCTGTGAGAGAACAGAAACCGGATGCTCTCATATTCCGGGATGGCTTCGGTGAGAAAAGCATAGGGAATCTGCAGAAGCAGTACCCTGGTAGGTTCTGTGGTACGTGTGGCGTGAACTAAAGCGGAATTGACAATATGAAAGTCCCCGGCTTTCAAGAGCAGAAGTTTTTGTTCTTCCGTGAATTCCATGGAACCTTCGTAGAGGTAGACGACTTCCAGACTGCGATGCCAGTGCTCGGGGATGTAGTCGTTATTACTGTCATAAATCGTGAAGCGGACGTTGATCCCGCTTTCAAAAGAGACTTCTTCGTGGGAAAATTGCGGCATGAGGGATCCTTTCTTAAGTTGTAACTATTCATCTTGTTTTCATCATAGCCCTGTCTGACACAAAAAGTCAATATTGACCTAAAAAGAAGTCATAATCGGACATAGGAATTTTCACGTAAAGTTGATAGACTGATAATCAGAAAAGTAATATGCGAAGTATATAGAGTACATTGATCAGGAGGTTATCATTACATGACAAAGGAAAATATCAGAAACTTGATAGCACAGATGACTCTGGAAGAAAAAGCGTCTCTTTGTTCCGGGGCGGATTTCTGGCATACCAAAAGCTGTGAACGGTTAGGGATTCCTGCCGGCATGGTATCCGACGGCCCTCACGGTCTGCGCAAACAGAACGATAAAGCAGACCATCTCGGCGTAAATGAAAGTATTAAAGCAGTATGTTTTCCTGCAGGCTGCGGAACCGCAGCTTCTTTTAACAGAGACCTGTTATACCGGATGGGAGAGACGATTGGTAATGAATGTCAGGCGGAGGACGTCAGTGTCATCCTGGGGCCTGCGGTGAATATCAAACGTTCTCCTCTGTGCGGACGAAATTTTGAATATTATTCCGAGGATCCGGTTGTGGCTTCGGAAATCTCGGGAGCACTGATCCGCGGTGTGCAGAGTAAAAATGTAGGAACCAGTATCAAACATTTTCTGGCCAACAATCAGGAGACACGCAGAATGTCTGTGGATGAGCAGATCGATGAGAGAACTTTGCATGAGATTTATCTGGCAGCTTTTGAAGGCGCTGTGAAGAAGGCAAAACCCTGGACAGTGATGTGCTCCTATAACAAGATCAACGGTACCTATGCTGCGGAGCAGCATAAATATTTGACGGAAACATTACGGAATCAATGGGGATTCGACGGTTATGTCATGAGTGACTGGGGTGCGGTCAATGACCGTGTGGCTGACCTGAAAGCAGGACTGGATCTGGAGATGCCGGGATCGGAAGGCGTGAATGACAATCTGATCGTAGAGGCAGTAAATAACGGAACTTTGGAAGAATCTGTTCTGGATACCGCGGTAGAACGCATCCTGAATATTGTATATCGTTATACAGAAAACAGGGATAAACAGGCAGCATGGGATCAGGACCAAGATCATGAGATGGCGAAAAAAGTAGCGGAAGAGACCATAGTGCTGTTAAAGAATGAAAATGTATTGCCGCTGTCAGAAGGTGAGACAATCGCTTTTATCGGAAAATATGCGAAGAAGCCCAGATATCAGGGCGGTGGAAGCTCCCATATTAACAGTCATAAGATCACAGGAGCCCTGGATGCGGCAGAAGCGGCAGGCAATCAGCATATTTTGTATGCGCAGGGGTTTGAGGATAAGGAAGATAAAGTGGACGAGGCACTCATGGCAGAAGCTGTCGAGACAGCAAAATGCGCAAAAGCAGCTGTGATTTTTGCAGGATTGCCGGACGCGTTTGAATCGGAAGGATTTGACCGTAAACATATGCGGATGCCGGACTGCCAGAACGAATTGATTGCAAAAGTAGCAGCCGTACAGCCGAATACCATTGTGGTACTGCACAATGGCGCACCGGTGGAAATGCCCTGGGCAGATAAGGTGAAGGGTATCCTGGAAGCTTATCTGGGCGGACAGGCAGTGGGCGGTGCCGAGTATGATATCCTCTTCGGTAAGGTGAACCCCAGTGCAAAGCTGCCGGAGACATTCCCGAAGCGACTGGAGGACACGCCTTCTTATCTGTTCGGCTTCGGAGAAGGAGACCGCGTGGAATACAGAGAGGGTATTTTCGTAGGTTACCGATATTATGACAAGAAGAAAATGGATGTCCTGTTCCCGTTCGGTTATGGATTATCGTATACGACTTTTGCCTACGACAATCTGCGCCTGGATAAGAAACAGATGAAAGATACCGAAACACTGACAGTATCGGTGGATGTGACGAATACCGGAAAAATGGAGGGCAAGGAAGTCGTGCAGCTCTATGTGGGGGATCGTGAAAGCACTGTGATCCGTCCGGTAAAGGAACTGCGGGATTTTGCCAAGGTGGAACTGGCTCCCGGAGAGACGAAGACGGTGACCTTTACCTTGGAAAAGAGAGCTTTTGCCTACTACGATGTACAGCTCCATGACTGGCAGGTGGAGAGTGGGGAATTTGATATTCTCATTGGCCGTTCTTCCAGAGATATTGTCCTCAGTGATACTGTGACTGTGGAATCCACTGTGAAGATTCCTTTTGTATACACGACAGATACCACTATGGGAGATGTTATGAAATATCCCGAAGCATGGAAACTGGTACAGAGCGTTCTGCAGAAAGGAATGTTCGGACAGGAGGATGCCGGAACCGAAGGCGGAGAAGCAGCCAAAGAGGCCATCAGCGATGAGATGAATGCGGCAATGCTGATGTATATGCCGTTACGCGGGCCGATCAGCTTCGGAGGCGGCGTCAGCATGGCAGATGTACAGAAACTGGTGGATCAGTTGAATGCCTTGAATGAATAAGAGCAGAGACAGTAGGACATCCCTGGATAGGTATCGGAAAAAGGATGCTGCCATAGAAAGCGAAATTAAACCTTATTCAAAGGTGAATGATGAGGTGAATGATTGGGTGAACAATAAGGTGAACGATGAGGTGAATGATTTACTGAATTATTTGAGAATACATCCGGATTATACGGTTGCCCAATTTGCAGAAAGAATAGGTTCTTCGAGAAAAGGATATTGGAAAGTAAATTGAGTTTAATTTTGCTGTTTAAGTGTAAAATGACGTAGGATATGAAGAGGATTTTGTAATATGTTTCAGATTTTGTTAGTTATCATATATTTATCATTTATCAGTCTGGGCTTGCCGGACTCCATTCTGGGTGCAGCATGGCCGTCGATGTATCCGGGATTGCAGGTTCCGGTATCTTATGCCGGTATCCTGTCTATGATCATAGCAGCCGGTACGATTGTATCCAGTCTCCAGAGTGATCGCCTGACCAGATGGCTTGGCACCGGAAAAGTGACAGCCATCAGTGTGGCAATGACGGCAGCGGCATTATTTGGCTTTTCCGTCAGTTCACAATTCTGGATGCTGTGCCTGTGGGCGATTCCTTACGGACTGGGAGCGGGCAGTGTGGATGCTTCCCTGAATAATTATGTGGCACTGCATTATGAGAGCAGACATATGAGCTGGCTGCACTGTATGTGGGGTGTAGGAGCGACTGCAGGTCCTTATATCATGGGACTGGTGCTGACCGACGGCGGAACCTGGAATCTGGGATATCGCGTGATCTCGGGATTACAGGTGGTTCTGACGGTGATTTTGATTTTCAGCCTTCCACTGTGGAAAGGCCGTTCCGAGACGGTGGAACAGGACGGAGAAGAAGTTGCCGCAAAAGCATTATCCCTTCGGGAAGTAGTGCGGATACGAGGCGTGAAAGAAATCCTGCTTTGCTTTTTCTGCTATTGTGCGGTGGAGCAGACGACCAGCCTGTGGGCCAGCAGCTATCTGACACTTTACAAAGGAATTCCGGCAGAGACAGCCGCAACTTTTGCCAGTATGTTCTTTATCGGGATTACGGTAGGACGTGCGTTAAGCGGATTTGTGACCATGAAGTTCAATGATACCCAGATGATCCGGTTAGGGCAGGGAATCGTGGGAATCGGTATTTTGCTGATGCTGTTACCGTTCGGAAATGCCTGTGCTTTGATTGGCCTGATCGTGATCGGACTTGGCTGTGCACCCATCTATCCCTGCGTGATCCACTCCACACCGGCACATTTCGGTGCAGATAAATCACAGGCAATCATCGGAATCCAGATGGCAAGCGCCTATGTAGGCACCTGCCTGATGCCGCCGGTATTCGGACTCATTGCAAGCCATATCAGCGTTGCGTTGCTGCCGGTATATTTGCTGGTCTTTTTAGTACTTATGGTGATAATGCATGAGGCGTTGAATCGGAAAATGAAGTAACTTGAAAGTTAGTTAACTAACCGGACGAACTCCCGGAACGAACAGAAGGGCTCTCTTTCAGTTGTAAAATCTACGAGTGTGAATTTTCTAAGAAAAGTGATTTAGAGGTTCTAAGCCGGACGGGGGCGCCTACACGCGCCGTCCATGGCGCGAATCGGCTGACGCGGACATCGTGTCCGCTTTCCCCCTGTCTTTCTACACTTTACAAGAAAATATCAACACTCTCCGACAAACAACTGAAAGAGAGCCCTTCTGTCCGTCCCGGGAGTTCTGTGGTTCTAAAACTTCCAAGTAATAGTCACTGCCGTACAT
>JBNMHS010000051.1:0-19291 GCA_050872885.1 Acetatifactor sp. | reverse complement strand
TTCTTGATCTTCTCCATGAAGGTCTTCAGAAGCCATACAGCGAATTCATCAGCTCTGGGATCATCGTTACCGTATTTAGGGAAGTCGCCTTCGGTCTTGAAGTCGATAGCGCAACCCTGTTCATCACGGATAACTTTAACCTTAGCATACTTAATAGCGGACAGGGAGTCAGCTACGTGGGACAGACCTGCAATACCGGTTGCGAAGGTTCTTCTTACATCGGTATCGATCAGAGCCATCTCAGCTGCTTCGTAGTAGTACTTATCATGCATGTAGTGGATCAGGTTCAGGATGTTAACATACAGAGATGCACACCAGTCAAGCATGATGTCATATTTATGCATAACTTCGTCGAAGTCAAGGTACTCGGAAGTAATAGGAGCGATTTCAGGACCGCACTGCATATGTTTGCCGTTCTTGTCCAGATGCTTCTCATCCTTACCACCGTTGATAGCGTACAGTAAGCACTTAGCCAGGTTAGCACGAGCACCGAAGAACTGGATCTCCTTACCGGTCTGAGTAGCGGATACGCAGCAGCAGATGCTGTAGTCATCGCCCCAGATAGGCTTCATAACGTCATCGTTCTCATACTGGATGGAAGATGTGGTTACGGAAATCTTAGCAGCGTACTTCTTGAAGTTAGCAGGCAGAGCGCTGGAGTACAGAACAGTCAGGTTCGGCTCGGGGCTGGGTCCCATGTTCTCCAGAGTATGCAGGAAACGGAAGTCGTTCTTGGTAACCATATGACGGCCGTCCATTCCGATACCACCAACTTCCAGAGTAGCCCATACAGGGTCACCGGAGAACAGCTGGTTGTAAGAAGGAATACGAGCGAACTTAACCATACGGAACTTCATGGTCAGATGGTCGATCAGCTCCTGAGCTTCTTTCTCGGTCAGGGTGCCTTCCTTTAAGTCTCTCTCAATATAGATATCCAGGAAAGTGGAGATACGTCCAACGGACATAGCTGCACCGTTCTGGGTCTTGATAGCTGCCAGGTAACCGAAGTATAACCACTGGATAGCTTCCTTAGCGTTGGTAGCGGGAGCGGAAATATCGTAGCCATAGATCTTAGCCATTTCCTTCATTCCCTGCAGAGCCTTGATCTGATCAGCGATCTCTTCTCTCAGACGGATGGTCTCCTCATCCATAACGCCGTTGCCACAGTTCTTCTTATCCTTCTGCTTCTGAGCGATCAGGAAATCGATACCGTACAGAGCAACTCTTCTGTAGTCGCCTACGATACGTCCACGACCGTAAGTATCGGGAAGACCTGTAACGATATGAGTATGACGGGCAACCTTCATCTCATCGGTATAAGCATCAAATACTGCCTGGTTGTGGGTCTTGTGATACTCATTGAAGATCTGGTCATACTTGGGATTTACTTCATAGCCGTAGGTGCTTGCAGCCTGCTGAGCCATCTTGATACCACCATAAGGCATGAATGCTCTCTTTAAGGGCTTGTCTGTCTGCAGACCAACGATCTGCTCCAGATCCTTCATAGACTCATCGATATAGCCAGGACCATAAGCGGTCAGTCCGGATACAACCTCGGTCTCACATTCCAGAACGCCGTCATGCTCACGCTCTTCTTTCTGTAACTCCTGAAGTCTGCCCCAAAGCTTATCAGTTGCTTCGGTAGGTCCTTCCAGGAAGCTCTCATCTCCATCATACGGAGTGTAGTTGGTCTGGATGAAGTTACGTACATTGACGTCTACATCCCAATGGCCATCTTTTTTAAAGCCTCTCCATGCTTCTGCCATGAAAATTTACCTCCTTCTGGTAAAAACAATTAATATTATCAACTGAGAGTACCGTTTTTACGGTATCCCAAGCTGTTTCTTTACGTTAAAAGTGTACTACTTGATAAGGGTAAGTGTCAACCTTTTTAAGGAATGTACAGAGTTTTGTACATCAGCAGCAAAGCACCTTATTCATAAAAGCGGTTTACTGCTGATATACAAGAATAATCTTGCCTTATTCCGGGGAAAGTATTATACTAAAAAAGCCTTATACGGCAGAAAGGAGACCGATATGACCGGAGTAACAAAAGACATGACCATTGGTGAGATCTTACGTGCCAATCCTGAAGTAGCTCCCGTACTCCTCGATGCAGGAATGCATTGCCTGGGATGCCCTGCTTCACAGGGAGAGACCCTGGAAGAGGCAGCTATGGTACATGGTATTGATGTAGATGAGCTTATGAAAGTGATCGAGGAAATGTAAGCGGATTTTCCGTAACATTACTTTATAAAATAAGAGAGCCCCGGATAATGAAGGGAGCTCTCTTATTTTTTTAATATTTATACATTTGCAAGACTTTGCAGAGCATGATCTGCGATCAGAGTAGAACAATGTTCATCCAGAAAAGTCCGGCTGGCGGCGGTAGAACGTCTGGGAACACCGTATTCTGAAATTATATTGCAGACACGATCGAAAACATCACGGCTTTCAGTTCCCTGAGTAAGGACAAGATAATACCCGCTGGCCCCTTCTTCGTGATATAAAGTGCTGAGACCGCAGTAATGATCACCTATTACAGCAGCCGCATTTATGACCTGATTCAGAGAATCCATACAGAACAGGCGGGAGCGGACAGTATCGGTCTCTTCGGGGGCAGGAGCGGAAGGCGCATCCTTTGCGTTTTCTTCGTCCTGAATACGGCGGAACAGATCAAGGACTTCATCCGCAGAACCGGGCCCGTCTTCGTCATCCATATCTTCGGTGACCGAGGGAGCAAAACGGGAAAAACGGGTATCAAGTTCTTCGGGATCTTCCACTTTGGTAATGATCAGTACAATACAATCCGGATTCAGAGGAATGGCCTCGATCATCAGAGGGATATCTTCTGCCTCGAATCCGAATTCGAAGTTGGCCTGCTGCATCATGTCACGGAAGAGAGATTTTGCTTTTTCCGTGCCGTAGGCAAGTTCACTTATTTTTAATTCGCGGCTTGCAAGATCCTCACGGGTCAGCGTGCAGCGAATCTGATTTTCATTTACTTTTTCTATTTTCATGCGACAACACTTCCTTTCTGCCTTCGCATTGGTATGCTATATAGCTTATACTTTCCCGATATTTTAGTCAATAGAAGCTATTCACAGTTTAAAAAAATTTAATAAAACATCTTGCCAAATAAGAGAGCACAGTGTATAATCCGACCTATAGATGCCTCTGATACTCTGGTGCAGAGAGGAGGCTGACAGTTCTCATATTTTCTTGTTGATTTACCAGGGAACGATTCGTTCCATTTCATCCCATTTTTATATTTATTATGCAGACAGCTATTGGTGTATTTGGGTGTTTACGTTACGGCAATCTGTAAAATATAGTATGGAGATGTCTTACAGGCATATACGTGTCCGGTCATAATATTTCAACAGATATTTTCACAATCATAATTCCAACTTTTAATTTTTATTTTTACGAGCACTGTCAGAGGCATTTATACATGAAACGTACCTATATCCGGGAAGCGGCGTTTATTTAGAGTGTGTCACGAATACTTTTGGTCCGAGAATGCTGCAGACAGGAGGTGCCGGTGGAAAAAAAGAAAGGTGCAAAGCCCCGTAAGAAAGAAGAGATTTTCAGAAAAAATGTGGAAAACTACTTTCGGAGACTGCAAAAGAAAGGGGCGGAGCTGTATGTTGACGGGGAAAAGGTCTCACCGTCAAAGGCGGCAGAATATGCCGTCAGAGAAGAAAGCCCATATATGGCAGACTATATATTGGGAGAGCAGGGCGAAATCAGTCAGATCCGACTGGATAAAGTGGATCCGCAATAATGGGTGTCAGCCCGCACCTGCCTGAAAATGAAAAGGGAGCACTGCAGGAATACAAAACGGGATTGCCTCTCTGGCTGTGTCCTGCAGTGTGAAGCCTGACTTGTATTGTTCCTTGTATTATGGGTAGAAAATGTGATAGAATAAGTCTGTTCCTTCCGGAGAGACCGGAAGGAAGAAATGGCAAGAAGCATGCGGGCGGGCGCCTGCGGATGGGAGCACATATGAAGAAAAAAGTATTACCGGTGATCGTGGCAATTCTGCTGATCCTCATTATCGGCGGTTGCACACTGGGCAAGATGCTGTTGGACAAATATTCCTATAGCAAGGAAGAGGCAGACTGGAATGAATTTTATCAGGTGTCGGAAAATGATAAAAGTGCCATTATCCTGCAGGATGAAATGGTAGAAGAGCAGGCTCTTATAAAAGATGGTACCTGCTATTTTGATCTGGCAACTGTTCATAAATATATGAATGAAGTATTTTATGCGGATATGACAGAAAATCTGCTGCTGTATGCGACTCCCACAGAGGTGATCAGGACCGTTTTCGGCGAGACGTCCTATACTACGGCCGAAGGTACAGAGGATACCGGCTATGTAACCTGTTTTGCGGAAGGAGATACCGTATATGTGGCGGCCGAATATGTAAAGCTGTTTACAAATTATTCTTATGAATGTTTTGACAGACATGTACAGGTCTATACGGAATGGGGCACCAGACAGGTAGCTCAGCTGAAAAAAGATACGGCTGTACGTCTCAAGGGAGGCGTGAAGAGCCCGATCCTCACACAGGCTGCGAAGGGTGATACGCTTGAGATCCTGGAACAGATGGAGACATGGAGCAAAGTAAAGACCGCAGATTCCGTGATCGGTTATGTGGAAAACAAGCGGCTGGGTGAGCTTACGGAAGAGCAGGAAACACCGGTAACAGATTATCGGGAGCCGGAATATACCTCTCTTACAAGTGAAAGCAAGATCTGCCTTGGCTGGCATTCCATCGGCGGAGTGGGAGGTAACGATACCTTATATTCAATGGCATCCGGAACGAAGGGTATGAATGTTATCGCACCTACATGGTTCAGCCTGACAGATGAAAACGGTGCATTCCGGAGCTTCGCAACGACAGATTATGTTGTGACGGCACATAAGATGGGACTGCAGGTATGGGGAGTGTTGGACAATTTTAATTATGCCAATGAAACAGGAACTGCCATCAGCACATTAAATATGCTTTCGTCTACGACCAGCAGACAAAGCCTGGTACAAAATGTGACAGATACGGCGGTGAGCCTGGGGCTGGATGGAATCAATGTGGATTTCGAGCAGCTGAGCAGCGATTGTGGACCTCACTATGTGGAATTTTTAAGAGAACTTTCGATCCAGTGCCGCAATAAAGGACTGGTATTGTCCGTAGATAATTATGTACCCTTTAACTTTAACGACTACTACCGTCTGGACATTCAGGGGGAAGTGGCGGATTACGTGATCATTATGGGATATGATGAACACTGGCACGGAAGTAAAGATCCCGGAAGTGTGGCCAGCATCAGTTACGTATCCGGAGGCCTGGACAGAACATTACAGGAAGTTCCGGCCGCCAAAGTGGTCAACGCACTTCCGTTCTATACAATTTTGTGGAGAACAGAGGGAACAGAAGTAACGGATGAGTACATTACCATGAATAACGAAGCGGATTTCATGAGCAGAGCAGGGGTGACGGCGGAATGGGACGAAGAGACCTGCCAGAACTATGCAGAATGGACATCCGGTAATGCTACATATCAGATCTGGCTGGAAGATGCAGAATCCATAGCCGTAAAACTGAACATGATGACTACGAAAAATATTGGTGGTGTGGCTGTGTGGAGACTGGGATACGGAACCCAGGCAGCATGGGAACTCATTAATGCATACCTGCAGTAAATTGAAAGTTATGAGTCATGCAAAAATAGAACGGAATACCCCGGTGGGAGCTTGCTCACACAAGAGGTTGTTCCGTTCTATTTTTATACCGTGCGTCCAACGGACACATTCGACAGTCATTTCTATTGCTCCGGGAGTTCGTCCGGTTTACGGCAGCCCTACGTTACGAGCCATGCACTCAATTTACTGAACATATTTTCTACGAACAGCATATCCGCCAATCAGGCATACCGCAGCTGCACCCAGGAACCAGACTGCCCTGAAAGTTTCCCCGGTCTTGGGAACATCATCATATGCAGAAGAGGAAGCGGTGTTCTGAGCAGGCTGTGCGGGAGCAGTTGTCTGAACAGGCTGTTCGGCAACAGGGGCAGGAGTCGCAGCAGAAGCCGTTGCGGTCTTGCTGTAGTACTGCTCGGCTGTTTTCAGAGAGCCGTCTTCAACGGTCAGCTTCCCTTGTGCGAAATTGTAAGCTTCATAGTATGTGAGCTGATCACGGTTATCTTTTGCAATGAGATGATTTACAGTACCCAGACATCCGATATAAGCGTGAAGATTGTTCCCGGATTCATCTTCGGTACCGAGCATTTCCAGAGTATCTACATTATTGTTGAAGTTGGCTCTGGCATTACTGTACACATAAGCGTGAGAAACATCACCGTTAATTGCTGCAGTGGTGTTTACCAGGACAAAGACATTGTCATAACCGTTTGCATAAACTACAGCTGTTTCTCCTGCGGAGGATCTCACGGTCAGATTGCCTAACCGGACAGATAATTTCAGAGGCTTTGAATTGCCGGAGCCGTTATTGTTATCAACGACAACATAATCCCCATCTTTAATGCTCTGCTGCAGATAGTACAGCTCCCGCTCCGATGCTTCATCGGACCAGCTGGATGCTTGCTTGTACATCCAATCTCCTTTTTCAGAGGAATAACTGACAACGTAGGTGACAGGTTCTGCAGCTTTTACCGTAAGCTTTCCCAGACCGGGAACAGTGAAGCATACAGTAGCGACCGTGAGCAGTGCGACGAACTTTTTGAGTCTCTTCATAGGCAACCTCCTGATAGTCTGTGAATTATTCCTGTACGGGAAGATAAAAATCACCGGGCTCCACTTCCTTTGCGACCACGACAAACCGTCCCTGCTCTACATGGTATACACAAGTGGATAACGTAAGAAAATGATCTCCAAACTCTGCGGTAACACCGGTGTCGTACTGGGATAATTGTTTAATATTGTTATAAAAGTCATCAAATTCTTCCAGAGTGTCGGCCTGGAAAAATTTGTAGAACTTAAATACCTCATCGGTTTTCCTGTATACCTGGGAGCGGAAGACAGCGATCACTTTATAATTGCGCTGACACTCTTCGGTGTACAGGATGATATTTTTATGTTTTTCGTAGAAAGCCTGATCCTCGTAATCTGTCAGGTTACCGAACATGGCACCGGATTTCATATTGTGTCCGTGAATAATGAGGTTGGTAGTCAAAGGAGCCAGACAACTGTCAGCGTCCAATAGCAGACAGCCGTTTTTATTCTCACTGCCGTCAAAAGCACGATAGAGATAATAGGTCTCATCTTCAGGAGTCCACATGACAGGATAGTCAATATTGGTCCCCGGAATCCGGAGCCAGGCAGCCATGTCCTTGTTGGCAAGAAAACTGTCGGCATAAGGATTGGCAATACGGTCAATGGATCCTGATTCACCGGAAGAAAGAGTCTCACTTATGGTGGGTCCGGTACCGGGTTCCGAAGCGACAGTTTCCTTTGCTGCAGAAGATTCTACAGAAGAAGTTTCGGCAGCGGCATCTGTCAAAACCGTCGGACGCACTGCATCCACAGTCTCCTCCATGTGCCGGTCCTCCAGGCGGCCTTTTATAGATAGAATCACCGCTGCCAGAACACAGATTCCAGCCAGAACAAACAAAATGATGGAAAGAGCTTTTTTATCTGATTTCATATATTTATTATACGCTGAATCCTTGATACCATGCAAGAGCCTAAAACGAAAGGATTTCTTAATTTTTTTCAGATATTTCCAGAAGAAAATGCATATAAAATCATATAGAATAAATGAGGCAGCGGAGAACAGGGAATGGAACAGAAAATATTGCGGGCGACTATGGTTTGTCTCCTTCTGGTTTCCATGGCAATTGTCGGGAGAGAGACAGCTAAATATGTAAAAACAGTAAATGCCGTAAATGCTCTGCAGAATACCGGGGGCTGTAGCGCAGGAGACCGGTGTGTGGTCATAGATGCCGGACATGGCGGGGATGATCCCGGCAAGATCGGTATCAACGGCGCCCTGGAAAAAGATGTAAATCTATGTATTGTTGAAAAACTTAAGAAATATCTGGAGGCAGACGGCATCAGAGTCGTGCTGACGAGGGAGACCGGAGAAGGCCTGTATGATGAAACGGCATCCAATAAAAAAGTACAGGACATGAAGCGGAGAATTGAAAAAATAGAGGAGACGGATCCGCTGCTGACGGTGAGTATCCATCAGAACAGCTATCCGGAAGAATATGTACACGGAGCACAGGTTTTTTATTACAATGGAAGCAATGAGGGAGAAAGGCTGGCACAGCTGATCCAGGAGCAGCTGAGAAAAGGGCTGGATAGTGAAAATCACAGGCAGATCAAACCGAACGACAGCTATTATCTTCTGAAAAAAACAAAGGGAACCATTGTCATCGTTGAATGCGGATTCCTGTCAAATTCGGAAGAAGCGGAAAAATTGTGTCGGGATTCCTATCAGGACAGGGTGGCATGGTCGATTTACAAGGGCATTGCGCAGTACATATACAGCCGTGAAAACGGAAAAACGGGAAAATAATACGAATCAGACAGAGGTTGTATACACGGTATTATTATGATAAAATATTCTCTGTATATCAGTATACAATAAAAGAAAATACAGGTGAAAAAATGCGTCGATATGAGAAAATACAAAATTGTCTGCTGGCTGCCATTGTGACATTTACGCTGCAATGCACATTTGAAGTATATGTTGGGGGATATGATGATTCTGCCATTGTCAACGGACTGAATAAATTGTACGGAGCCTTTCATATTTTGGATTACGTGGATCTGCTGGTGTTTGCCGCGGTAATAGTTATGCTTCGCGCAGTCCGCAGATCGGATACCAAAACAGATATTGCAACACTGATCTTTTCCGCTGTTTTATCTTTCGTTCTTGTTGCGTGTATCAGCTTTAAAAAATTTAATTCCGCTGTTTTTCTGTGGGGGAATTCCTTCCAGATACTGCTTTCTTCTTTTTGTATCATTGGATTTACCATTTTGCTGTATCTGGTGCTGCGGCTGGGCTGCCGGTGGCTGGAGCAGACACAGCCGGCGGATGAACAGGACGGAAAACATTTGCAGCTTGTCGGATTCCTGATCATTTTCTGCAGCTGGCTTGTATGGATCCTGTTGAACTATCCCGGTACGACAAGCGGAGACGGTCTTGTTCAATTGAAACAATTTCTGGGGGAACAGAACTGGGGAGCCGCACATCCGCCCATTTCCTCGGCGATTCTCGGAATTTGTTTTGTGACAGGACGGGCTATCGCAGATGCAAACTTCGGTTTCTTCCTATATTATCTGCTTCAGACTCTGGTAGGGGCTTTTGCTTTTTCACTGAGCATGAAGAAATTGCAGGAGATGGGAATATCACGGAAATGGTGCATGGCAGGAATTCTGTTTTTCGCATGCAGCCCGTTCTGGGGGACTTATGCCCAATGGTTTGAAAAAGATCTGCTGTATGCGGAGGCAACGGTACTACAGGCGATTTACCTGATGGAGACCCTCAGAAAGCAGAGATGCGCAGGGAAAGATGCAATATTGCTGGCTGTCTTCAGTACTTTATCAGCATTGCTCAGAAACAATGGAATCTATGCCATTGTTCCGGCATTGATACTGCTGGCAGTGTATTTAAAAAAGCAGGACCGCATCAGGGTAGTGATGGTATTGCTGGCAACTGTGCTGGTCTATGAAGGTGTTACGGAGCTGGTCTACGCAGGATTATTGCAGGCGGGCAGACCGGCGGCATCGGAAGCACTGAGTGTTCCGTTTCAACAGACGGCCAGATATGTCTGCGAATACGAAGAAGAAGTAACGGAATACGAGAGAAAGGTGATCGATGATGCCCTGAATTTTGATAAGATGAAAAATTATAAGCCTAATATTTCAGATCCGATCAAAATATTGTATCGCGGTGGCGATTTGTCTGAATATATGAAGATATGGGTGCAGATGTTCTTCAAACATCCGGGATGTTATGTGGCAGCATTTGTTAACAAAGGGTACGGATATCTGGCACCGGTGGAGCCGAATATTGAGGCATGGATCCAGCTGGAATATCCGGAATATGCGCAGGAACTGGGAATTCACCATGTGTTTCCTATGCAGACCTCGGAATTCCTTTTGCAGATCTGGTTCCTGAGTATGCGCCTTCCGTTAGTGAAGTATTTGTGTACACCGGGCATGTATACCTGGATCTTGCTGGCAGCGGCTTTCTTCTTATTAAAAAAGAGAAAGTATAGTGCACTTATTTTACTGGTTCCCAGTTTTATGAATGTACTGGTATGCCTGGCATCTCCTATGGCGAATGCGATCCGCTATGAACTTCCCACGGTGGCGGCAGCACCGCTGCTGATCGGATGGACGGTTTATTCCATTCGCAGACAGGAGGAATAAGCTTTCCATTTGACATGGGATATGCTATACTATTTCCAAATGCATTTGTATAACAGAAGGTGATGATATGGATACTGAGATCATAAAAATTCATCCGGGAGAAGGGCCGGTCAGCGAGGAAGATGACGCAAAACTCCGCGTTGCCGGGGAGATCCTGAAAAAGGGAGGATTGGTGGCATTCCCTACCGAAACGGTATATGGGCTCGGCGGAGATGCCCTGAATCCGGCATCCTCCCAGAAAATATATGCGGCAAAGGGCAGACCGTCAGATAATCCTCTGATCGTTCATATTTTCCGGTTTGAAGATATTTATAAGATTACAAGGGAAGTTCCTGAGGAAGCCCGTAAAATAGCAGAAGCCTTTTGGCCGGGACCGCTTACCATGATTCTGCAGAAGTCCGATGAAGTGCCTTATGAGACGACAGGCGGACTCGATACTGTGGCGATCCGTATGCCTTCGCATCCGGCAGCACAGAAACTGATCGAGTACAGCGGCGGATACATTGCGGCTCCCAGCGCTAACACTTCCGGCAAGCCAAGCCCTACGGTGGCAAAATATGTCGTGGAAGATATGATGGGACGGATCGATGCGATCATTGACGGCGGAGAAGTGGGAATCGGACTGGAATCCACTATCATTGATCTGACGGTGACACCGCCGCAGATCCTTCGTCCGGGATATATCACACAGGAGAAACTGAGCGCAGTACTGGGAACGGTGGATACGGATACCACGATCCTCCGGGCGGACAGCGGACAGGCACCCAAGGCTCCCGGAATGAAATACCGGCATTATGCACCCAAGGGTGAACTTACCATTGTGGAGGGAGCTCCGGAACAGGTAAGAGAGTATATTAACAGGGAAGCAGCCGCAGATCATGCGGCAGGAGAAAAGACCGGCATCATCGGTACGGAAGAAATGCTGTCCGGGTATACGGCGGATGTGGTAAAAAGCGTTGGCAGCCGTAAGGATGAAGACAGCATTGCCAGACACCTGTACACGATCCTGCGGGAATTTGATGACGAGGGTGTGACGAAGATCTACTCCGAGGGCTTTTCCACGGAGGGATTCGGACAGGCCATTATGAACCGGCTGCTGAAAGCGGCAGGCCATAAAGTAGTAAAGCTGTAAACAGAAAATATGATACGAGGAGAATGAAAATGATAGCAATCGCAAGTGATCATGGCGGATATGATCTGAAGGAAAGAGTAAAAAAATACTTAGAGGAGAAAAACATCCCTTACCGGGATTTCGGATGTGACAGCAAAGCAAGCTGTGATTATCCGGTGTTCGGACATGCAGCAGCAAAAGCAGTGTCAGACGGTACCTGCGAGAAGGGCATCGTGATCTGCACCACCGGTATCGGTATCAGCATTTCAGCCAACAAAGTAGCCGGTATCCGCTGCGCACTCTGCTCCGATCCGCTGTCAGCGAAGATGACCAGACTGCACAACGATGCCAACATGCTGGCAATGGGAGCAGGCATTGTAGGAGAGAACCTGGCACTGGAGATCGTGGAGACCTTCCTGAACACGCCTTTTTCCGGAGAAGAGAGACACAGCCGCAGAATCAGCCTGATCGAAGAGATCTAAGGCGGCCGACAGACACGAATAATAACGAAATACCATTATAACAATACCAAAATACAGGAGGACAATAGTATGTCAAAAGTAGTAGTTATGGATCATCCCTTAATCGAGCAGAAAATCGGAATCATCCGCAGAAAGGAGACCGGTACCAAGGATTTCAGACAGAATATCAGTGAGATCGCAATGCTGATCGGCTATGAAGCTACCAAGGATCTGGCTCTGGAAGAAGTAGAGATCGAGACCCCTATCTGCAAGACTACCGTAAAGCAGTTAAAGGGCAAGAAACTGGCACTGGTACCCATCCTGCGTGCGGGCCTGGGCATGGTAGACGGTATGTTATCCCTGATCCCTGCAGCAAAAGTAGGACATATCGGTCTGTACCGTGATCCCGAGACTTTAAAACCTGTAGAATATTACTGCAAGCTGCCCGCAGACTGCGCAGAGCGTGAAGTATTCGTGGTAGATCCCATGCTGGCTACCGGCGGTTCTTCGATCGCAGCAATCCAGCTGTTGAAAGACAAGGGCTGCAAGAGCATCCGTCTGCTGTGCATCATTGCCGCACCCGAAGGTGTAAAGGCAATGCAGGAAGCACATCCGGATGTGGATATCTATATCGGAGCACTGGATCAGAAACTGAACGATCACGGATATATTGTTCCCGGACTGGGAGATGCAGGAGACCGTATCTTCGGAACCAAATAAAGGAGACACCCATGAGTGCCAAACGCAGTGACTATATCAGCTGGGATGAATATTTTATGGGGGTAGCCCACCTGTCGGGAATGCGGTCCAAGGATCCGAATACCCAGGTGGGAGCCTGCATTGTCAGCCCGGACAATAAGATCCTGTCCATGGGATATAATGGGTTCCCCAAGGGATGTTCCGATGATGAATTTCCATGGGAGAGGGAAAACCCGGAGGATAAGAATCTGACGAAGTATCCCTTTGTGACACATAGTGAACTGAATGCTATTTTGAATTATCGCGGCGGTTCTCTGGAGGGGACGAAGCTGTATGTCTCCCTGTCTCCCTGCAATGAATGCGCAAAAGCTATCATACAGGCCGGGATCCGCACAGTGGTATATGACAGCGATAAGTATAAAGGAACCCCGTCCAACCGGGCAGCCAAGCGTATGTTTGATGCGGCCGGAGTGGAGTATGTGCAGTATTCGAAGACAGGACGAATGATACACATCGAGGTCTGAGCAACAGATAAAAGGAGTAAAACGGTTGAAGCGCCTACAGAAGACAGCTGTGTTGCTTGCAGCAGTGATCCTTGCAGGAGCCATTTCTCCGGAAGACGTCAAAGTGGAAGCTACCAGCAGCACCTGGCAGCAGATCCAGCAGGAACAGCAGGAGAAAAATAACCTGCAAAACCAGCTGAATCAGGAAAATGACAATCTGGAGAACCTGAAGGGAGAACAGAATTCCCTCAAGGGACAACTGAATAATCTGAACGGTCAGCTGACGGAGGTCAGCGATAACCTGGCGGATCTGGAACGACAGATCACGGAGAAAGAACAGGAGATCGCAGACACACAGGCCAGTCTGGAAGAGGCAAAAGCTACAGAGGAATGGCAGTACGAGTGCATGGTGATCCGGGTCAGGGATATGTACGAACGGAATGAGACCAGCTATATCAATGCACTTCTGAGTGCGCAGAGTTTTGATAAATTGCTGAATGCCGCTGACTTTTTCGAACGGATCGCCGCTTATGACCAGAAGAAATTGAAGGAATTCGAGGAGAACCGCAAGCTGATCGAAGAGGAGGAGGCAAGACTCCAGACAGAGAAAGCAGAGCTGGATCAGCTGAAAGTGGCAGCGGAAGCCGAGAAGAGTAAGGTATCCGGTCTGATCAGTCAGACGTCCAACAGTATCGCAAAATATGCCGGAGATATTTCGGAAGCGGAACAGAGAGCGCTGGCATATGAAGAGGAGATCCGGAAAAAAGAGGACAATCTGGAAACCTTACGGAAAAAGCTGGCGGAAGAGATCGCCATGTCCCAGAAGGCGGCGAATGCAACCTGGAGAGATATTTCGGATATTTCTTTTGAAGAAGGAGACCGCTATCTGTTGGCTAATCTGATCTATTGTGAAGCAGGCGGGGAATCTTATGACGGACAGCTGGCGGTAGCCAGCGTGGTCATCAACCGTGTCAGAAGTTCGGTTTATCCGAACACGGTGGTAGGAGTGATCTATCAGAATAAACAATTTTCACCGGTAGCCAGTGGACGACTGGAACTGGCGCTGGCGGCCAACAAAGCCACCAGCCGCTGCTATCAGGCAGCAGATGAAGCAATGTCCGGAGTGACCAACGTAGGCAACTGCGTATATTTCCGTACTCCGGTGGAAGGATTGACCGGTATCAATATCGGCGGACACGTATTTTACTAAACGAAAGCGAAAATCTATGAGAATTAACAGCGTAGAACAGAAGGGTTATGCGAATAGAATCATGGACTGGAAGGTCTTCGTAAGGCAGGATCTGGTGGTAGCCAAGGCATCGGAATTTTACTATGAATTCGTTGGGGAGAATTCTTTCCGTCCGGTGAGCGAATTGGTTTTGCCCGAAGACGGTGAACTGTTGAGGGAAGCAGTGGAGGCGGATCCGTTCCGTCCGCTGGAATTGTTCACGGTACTCAGCAATCTGAAGGACAGTACACGGAATGTTTATCTGCGTCTGGAACAGAGTGAACAGACGGAAAAAGGCATTCCGCTGTATCAGATCACAATCTCGGATATACATGATCTGGAGGGAAGAAATTTACGCCTGGAGCAGAGTATTCTGAAATATCGTCATTTCATGACGCTGGAAGATGTATACTTTTTTGAATATCTCATCGACAGGGACAGTATTACAGTCTACAAATATGTTAATGAGCGTGCCATGAACCGGTTTGAGGGTTCTCTGAATATTTTGATCGGGAATGTGGAACAGGCTCATGACGGCAGCGACATTGCCAGACTGGAGGATCAGCTTCGCACGTTCTGCGCACATCTGCGTAATGGAGAAGACTTTTTCGAAATGGAATTCATCCGCGGGCAGGAAGACAGGGAGATATGGAAGGTAAAAGGTGCCAGAATCCCGAAGAACCGGGATATGGTGGCAGGTATCATATCACCGGACCGGAACCGCGAGAAGGAAGCTTATTACCTGACCCCGGCGGCCAGAGATGCGGGAACCGGCCTGTTGAATAAACGGGCATGGACAGAATATACCATTGAGCAGTTGAACCGTAAGGATCAGACCACCAGATGGATGGTGATCATTGATATTGACGATTTCAAACACATTAACGATACATTTGGCCATATTTTCGGAGATCAGGTGATCCGAGGTGTGGCGGAGGCTTTGCAGGAATTGGTGGGACAGCGCGGCGTGATCGGAAGATTCGGCGGTGACGAATATGTGATGCTGTTGGAAAAGGTTGAGACCAGAGAACAGCTGAAGACATTACTCAAAACCATTGCAAAACAACTGGCACTTGGATTTGATCCAAAGACCTGCGTGACGGCTTCCATCGGTGTATCGGAATATCCGGTGGACGGAGCCGAATATGAGGAACTGATGCGGAAGGCGGATAAGGCGCTCTATCTTGCCAAGGAAAAAGGCAAGAACCGCCATATTATCTATGAAGAGAGACTGCACGGCAAGCTGGAGTCCGATGATATGCAGAATATGGCAATGGCCTATGCGGTATCCAAGGAGAAAAAGCGGGAAGTCGTTACGGAGATGATCACGGGAATATGCATCTATGGAGTACAGTCGGTGGTGAATAACCCCGAAAAATTACAGCAGATCCGCAGCCTGTTTGATCTGGACGGAATTACGATCTTCTCAGAGAGAGGAGAGAAGCTTGTCTGCAGAAACGGCAATTATATGGCAGAAGCGCCGGACGGAAGACCGGGATTCGAGGACAAAAAGTATCTGGCTCTGTTTGGAGAGGACGATATTTTTGTGGAATCCAATATGGTGAAGCTGCGCTCCCAGAATCCTTCGGCTTATGCTGTGACACAGAAACAGGAGATCGGTGCGGCACTTCAGTGCCTGTCCCGCAAGGAAGGAATACCATATGTAATGGTAAATTACGAGGTGTTCAACCGGAACAGGAAGTGGTCGGACGAAGATGTTACATTGTTGACGGTTCTTGGGCATTGCATGGGTAATCTGCTTTGCTGCGCAGAATAACAGAAAATAAAAAGAGAGCAGAAACACGGGGTGCCGGACGTACGGCATATCATGTGTTTCTGCTCTCTTTTACAGTCCGCTCTTTTCTAAAGGACTCTGTAAACGGTCGAATTTATCACGGTAAATGATGGTGATCAGGTTGTTCAGCTGACGCAGACATGCACTCATCTGCGCCTGGGTGATCAGACCCTTTTCTAACGCTTCGGCCAGTTCGTCCAGATCCACGACATGCATCCGGCCGTCGGGATACAGGATAATGTCGGCCAGCAGATCTGTGACGATCAGGGAATTGCTCTCCGGATGAGCTGTGTATTCCACAATATCACAGTACCAGTACAGAAGAGAACCGTCATGGCGGTAGAACTTGCTGATCTTGAAGCCTTCTTTGAGATAATAGCAGGAACAGCCATGGGAAAAAGTTGTCTTGGGATTCAGTGTTTTCCACTTTGTCAAAATATAATCTTCTGTCTGTTCCACGATGATGTCGTCTTTTAACAGGATACATTCTTCGGGAATCAGACGTTTCCGGTAGATCTGCAGTTCATTGTTCATAGAGTTTCTCCTTTGTATGTCCGGTATCTGTCAGAGTTCGGAAAACGGGATAAAAGGCTTTGGAGGAAGCGTGTGAGGACACAAAGTCTTCTCCATCCAGATCATGTCGTGCCATTTTTCCTGCTTATAACCGGAAGCATGAAAATGAGCTACGGTCTGATAACCGTGTTTCTCATGGAAGGAAATACTTGGCGGATTCGGGTAAGTAATGCAGGCACAGACATTGCAGACATGTTGTGCGGTCAGGTATTCTTCCAATTTCCGGTATAAGAGACTGCCGACACCGTTACTCCGCAGATCCCGGCAGACATAGATGGAAGTCTCCACGGACCAGTCATAGGCAGCACGTCCTTTGAAGGCGGAAGCATAGGCGTAACCTACGGGTTCACCGTCCTGTTCCGCTACCAGATACGGGTATCGTGTAAGGGTGCGGCGGATCCGCTCCGCGAACTCTTCCACGGAAGGAACAATATATTCAAAGGTAATGGAAGTTTGTTCCACATAAGGGGCATAAATGGCTGCCAGCTTTGCGGCATCCTCCACAGCAGCGGTACGGATCCGCAACTGTCTGTTTATATCCGTAGTTTCCATGAGGGTATCCTTCTTCCTGCAAAATAGTTACTCAAATAGTACTCCGGGGTACTTTCCGAGTCAATCCTTTTTTGACAGGATTTTATAGATTTTTTACCATTTTGACAGGGTGATTTTACTGGACAGAGTGTTTAGATTTCGTTATAATAACTATAGGTTTGCCCTGTGATGGGAACAATATTTTCAAAAATGCACAAAAATAAAAGCTGAGAGCAGAAATCAACACGGGAGGATATCGTGTCAAGGAAAAAGAAACCCTACGACAGACAGGTGTTTCGTGCAGTTACACTGATCATGCAATTCGGTCTTAACATGCTGGTGCCGATCTGCCTGATGTCTGCAGCGGGTATCTGGCTGGATGATCATTTTGGAACAAACTTCTGGATGATCCTGCTTTTCTGTATGGGAGCAGTGGCCGGAGGGCAGAATGTATACCGTATGGCCAGAACGATTTATGAAGACAGCGATGATAAACACATTAAAAAAGATAAATAGAACAGTACTGGAGATGGTGATAGGGATTCTGTTTTTGGGAATCCTGGCACAGATCATAGGTGCATTGGTTGTCAGTATTGTGGCAGCGGATGAAATCATGTATGCCAAAAGCCTGTGGTTCGGCATCCTGCTGGCACTGGCAGCCACACTTCATATATACAGATCCCTTGACAGAGCACTGGATCAGCCGGAGAAGACGGCAAGCAAGATGATATTCCGTGCGTATGTTTTACGCTACGTCATGGTGATCTTTTTCCTGGCGGTGATCATGATCACAGAGGTCATGAATTCGTTGGTATTTTTCTTTAGCTATATTATCAGCCTGAAAGTAACGGCGTTTCTACAGCCGATTACCCATAAATTATGTAACAAAATGTTTCACGAGACGGATCCAGAACCGCATGCGCTGACAGAAGAAGCCGCAGAAAACGGTGAAATGCCGGAAACTGTGGGTGAGATGCGTACAGAGGAAAATGCCGGAAGTGAAGCAAAAGAATAAAAGAATAAGGAGGTGAAACAATGGAGCATGGAATTCTGTTATCCGGAGCCGATAATATCGATTTTATGATACATGGCGTGTTTAAGTATTCCTTTTTCGGTCATGAGGTATGGATAACGACCACACACGTGTGTCTGCTGATCATCATGCTGCTTATCATTGGTTTTGCCATTGCCGCCAATCGCTGTATGGCCAAGGCCAGAGAAGTGCCGGAAGGTTTTCAGAATGTGGTGGAACTGATCGTAGAAAAGCTCGACGGCATGGTGGATATGCCGATGGGAAAGGCTGCACCGAAGTTTTATAACTATATCGGTACGATCTTTATTTTCATTCTGGTAAGTAATATTTCCGGTCTGCTGGGACTGCGTCCCCCTACCGCAGACTACGGTGTGACATTGCCGTTAGGTGTTCTGACATTTATTCTGATTCATTATAATCAGTTCAAATATCAGAAGCCGAAGGATATCTGGGTGGATATGTGTTCTCCGCTGCCGCCCTGGCTGCCGATCTGGCTGCCGATCAACCTGATCAGTGAGATCGCAGTACCGATTTCACTGTCGTTGCGTCTGTTCGCCAACGTCCTTTCCGGTACCGTTATGATGGCACTGATCTACGGACTGTTAGGTGTAATCGCAACCGCATGGCCCGCAGCACTGCACGTCTACTTCGATCTGTTCTCCGGAGCGATCCAGACGTATGTATTCTGTATGCTGACGATGACTTATATCGCCAACGCCAGAGGAGACGCGTAGAGCTACCACAATAAGACACTCTATCAAAAGAATAAAATATAGGAGGAATCAATATGGACTTCAATGAAAACTTTATCTTAGGTCGCTCTGCAATCGGTGCGGGTCTGGCAGTTATCGCCGGTATCGGACCCGGTGTAGGACAGGGTATCGCAGCAGGACATGCCGCTGCAGCAGTAGGACGTAATCCCGGCGCCAAGTCCGAGATCACTTCTACCA
>JBNMHS010000050.1:0-19911 GCA_050872885.1 Acetatifactor sp. | reverse complement strand
GGTAGGAGAAATTAACCAATCCACAGCATCTTATATATCATAGTCGAACCTACAGAAGAGGTAAAGAATGGACTATGACTTTAATGGTTATAAAGACCTTGGAGAGGGTCTCTAAAAACTACTACTATATAATACGAGGAGCAATTCTTATGAAAAAAACAACAGTTATGAGCTTACTTATGATTACGGCACTGGCAGTCAGTGCCTGCGGAGCGAACACCGATACTACGTCGGAGACCACAGAAATTACCTCGGAGGCAGGGGATATGAACAACACCGACAAGCCCGACGGGCAGCCTCCTCAGGACGGACAGGGCGGCCCCGGTGCTCCCGGCGGTGAGATGGGCCAGCCCCCTGAGGGAGGACAAGGCGGACAGGGAGGCCCCGGCGGTAATGGCGCGCCCGGAGGCTTCGGAGGATCCGGGGAAGTAACTCAGGGAACCGCAGCCAACACCATTGACACGGACGGCACCTACACCGCAGAGACCTACACTTCCACCGGGGATGATGAGAATGCCCTTCGCGTGGACGGTGCAGAGGTGACTTTAACAAATATCATCGTGGATAAGACATCCGGTGCCACTTCCAATACCGAGGACGGCGATTTTTACGGAATGAATGCAGCACTTTTGGCAACGAACGGTGCCAACGTTACCATTACCGGTGATACCGTGACATCCTCCGCCCAGAACGGCAACGGTGTGTTCAGCTATGGCGAGGGTACAGTCGTGAATATTTCCGATTCCACCATCACCACTACCGCAGATAATTCCGGCGGCATCCAGACCACCGGAGGCGGCACCACCAATGCAACGAATCTGACGGTAAAGACTTCCGGCAATTCTTCCGCAGCTATCCGTTCCGATCGTGGCGGCGGCACTGTAGTGGTCAATAAGGGAACCTATGAGAGCAACGGCTATAATTCCCCGGCAGTTTATTCCACCGCAGATATTACGGTGAAAAATGCCACCCTGACTGCCAATAATTCCGAGGCACTGGTCATCGAAGGACAGAACTCCATCACACTGGAAAACTGTGATGTGACCGGCAACATGAGTGATACCTAGGGCAGCAGTTCCGAGGAAAACGTGCATAACGTCATGATCTACCAGTCCATGTCCGGAGATGCCGAAGTCGGAACCTCTAATTTCAGCATGACAGGCGGCACTTTGACATCCCAAAACGGTGACATGTTCTACGTTACCAATATCCATTGTACGCTGACATTATCCGGTGTTAAGATCGTTAATCAGGACAGTGACGGTGTACTGATGAGAGTGGTCGGCAACAGCGCTTCCCACGGATGGGGTACAGCCGGTTCCAACGGAGCCCAGGTGGATGCAACTTTTGACAGTCAGACCGTGGAAGGAGACATTGTGGTGGATACCATTTCCGCATTGAATCTGACTCTGGCCAACAGCAGTAGCTTCACCGGAACCATCAATATCATTGACAATGCCGAGGGCGGTACCGCTGTGGATAATAATGCCGTGGTTACTGTAGAAAAAGGCAGTACCTGGACACTGACCGGCAACTGCACCATCAGCTCTCTGGACAATCAGGGTACCATCAATTACAACGGCTACACCATTACACTGGCAGACGGAACAGTCCTGAAATAACGACAGCATAAAGAGTGCAATATTTGTCATAAAATAAAAAGAAAACTGGCACGACAGAAGCACCGGGAAAAGGTAACATGATAACAGGAAGATAACGCATGAAATCATTTATGCGAATAGATAACAGTGATAAAAAGGAGACCCCTATGAGCGAACCCAGAACTTATCACAACCCTGTGCAACGCGGTTTTTTCCCGGATCCTTCCGTAATCCGTGTCGGCGACGATTATTATATGGTGAATTCCAGTTTCCAGTATTTTCCGGCGATTCCCATTTCCCATTCCAGGGATATGGTGCACTGGCATATCATTGGACATGCCATCACGAATCCGGAGTGGCTGGATCTGAGCGACATCAGGGATTCCCACGGTATCTGGGCACCGGATATCGAATATGTGGACGGAAAATATTATATTTATGTAACCTTACGTCTGAATGCGGACGGCAAGCGCGACAATAACGTGATGCGCAGACAGCTGGTCATGGTATCCGATAAGCCGGAAGGCCCTTACAGCAAGCCGGTATGTCTGGAAGTGGATAATATTGATCCTTCTCTGTTTGTAGACGATGACGGCAGCAGATACATGATCATTGCCAAAGCGGCGCAGGCAGTGCCTCTGACGGCGGACGGACTGGCAGTGGCAGGTCCTGCAAAAACCGCATGGGAAGGTACGGGAGAACGCTGCTCGGAAGGCCCACATATCATGAAAAAGGATGGCTATTATTATGCTATCGTGGCAGAGGGCGGTACCGGCTACGGACACGGAATCAATGTGGGAAGAAGTAAGGAGCTCTTCGGCCCTTATGAGAACTCCCCTTACAATCCGGTGATGCGCCAGAAGGATTTCACAGCTCCAATCCAGAGAGCCGGCCACGGGAAACTGGTGCAGGATCAGAACGGTCAGTGGTGGTGCTATTATCTCTGCGGCCGTCCGAATGAAGGCAACTATACGACGGTAGGAAGAGAGTCTGCCCTGGATCCCGTACAGTGGACAGAGGACGGCTGGTTTACCGTCAATGAGGGAAAAGGTCCCAGTCTGACGCAGGTTGCACCGGATCTGCCGGAATGCATCTATGAGAGGAATCTGTTCGATGACTTTAACGATACGAAGCTGAATCTGGAATGGGAGTTTGTCCGCAATCCGGATAACGGTTCCTGGTCACTGACCGAACGCCCCGGCTTTTTCCGGATCTGGACCAGAGACGGGCAGTTACATGAAATCCGCGCGAAAAATACGTTGCTGCGCAGAGAGCAGGAACTGTCCTACGTGGCGGAGACGAAGCTGGAATTCTACCCGGATAAGGATGGCGAGCAGGCGGGACTGACCTGCTACTACAGTACCGCAACCTATGCGAGATGTTCCCTGTGCTATGAAGGCGGCAGGAAGATACAACTGGTCATCAACCGCAATCATGGCGAAGAACTGATGGCAGAAGTAGACAATGTGAAGGAAGCACCGCTGTACCTGAAGGTGGTGGTAGAGAAGCTGACCAGAACTTTCTATTACAGTTACGATGGAGAAAACTGGAAGCAGATCGGTGTCCTGGAGAACTGCATCTACCTCTGCGATGAGGGCGTTCCCGACGATCCAAAGCGTCACACAGGCACTCTGGTAGGCATCTATGCGAACAACGGTGGCTGCGGAAGCCGCAAAGCAGCGGATTTTGACTACTTTAAATATGAGGATTAGACAAAAACGACAGCCTGATTTTGGCTAAAAGTGCGAAAAAGTCGCAACTATAAGAAATCTGTTTGCCAAATAGTCGAAATAATGGTAAAATAAGTATGGTTCAGAATGTAAGAGCTTACATTCCTAAAACCGACAGGAACAAATGCAACGCATAGTTTCATACATCTCTTTTCAAAAGATCCCGGGTCACCCGGGATTTTTTGATGTTAAAATATCCGCATGAAACTTTTTTGTGTTATAATGCGTCAAAGTAATAGAAGATGTGTTTAAATAACCTAAAGTGAGGAAAGGATCTATGTCGGACAGAAAAAAGGAGCAGGCGGTAGAACGTGCTCTGACGGAAGGGTACGAAAAATATTATCGTCTTGCCTACAGCTATGTACATAATGAAGCGGACGCGCTGGACATTGTGCAGGAAGCGGCATATAAGGCAATTTTGAAAAGTGATAGTCTGCAAAAGACAGAATATGTGGAGACCTGGGTATACAGGATCGTAGTCAATGAGGCCTGCAGCCTGCTCAGAAGCCGCAAGGAGAATGCGGATGTAGAAGAAGTGCAGGTATCCAGTGAGGACACTTACGAAAATATAGACCTGCGGCGGGCCATAGAGCAACTGGAACCGAAAGACCGGGCGATTGTGATCTTACGCTTTTTCGAGGACAGACAGCTTGATGAGATCGCGAAAATCCTGGATGAGAATCTCAGTACTGTAAAGAGCAGACTATACCGCGTGATGAAAAAGCTGCGGCTGAACCTCGAGGGAAGCACCGGGTGATATAAGACAATAGGCGTAGATAACAGAAAATAATAAGACCCAAAGAACTGATCCGATGGAGAATAGATATGACAGAACAGGAACAATTGGAACAATTAAAAGAGGAGTATGAAAATATGGTAATTCCTGAGGCAGGAAGACAGCGGCTTAAGGAAGGCATCGACAGAGCCCGGATGGAGAAAAAGAGAGCGGCACGTGCCAGAAGGAGTACGACATGGGCGGCTGTGGCAGCGGCGGTCGTTGTCATGGTGGCACTTCCCAATACTAATATGCAGATCGCGCACGCAATGGAAGACATCCCGTTATTGGGAGAATTTTTCAGGCTGGTGACGGTGCGGCAGTACAGCTATAGCAGTCAAAACAGTAGTGCGGCGGTGGATCTGGCGAGAATCGAAGATGCGGAGACATCAGGTATCAGCGCATACAGTAGTGATGAAGATGGTATGGTGGGAGCGGCAGCACCGGATACAGCTTCCGAGGCAGCGTCCGGTGGAGAAATGGAAGAAGCCGCAGTGGAAGTACAATCCGCTATGGCAGATGAGACAACCGCAAAACAAAGCGGAATGCAGGCAGTCAATCAGGACATGGAGGCAACCGTAAATGAACTGATAAAACAGTTCGAGGATACGTTGTCGGAGGAAGGACATCATGGCTTGTATGTGACACAGGAAGTTGTCACGGATAATGCACAGTACTATACGGTAAAATTGAGTGCCCTGGAGATAGAGGCCAGCGGTTATGAACACAACAAGTTCTATACCCTTGACAAAGTCACAGGAGAGGTAGTGACACTGGCGGATCTGTTTGCAAAGGACAGCGATTACATTTCCGTGATCAGCGAGAACATCATGTCCCAGATGCGGCAGCAGATGGCAGCGGATGAAGGTGTGATCTATTTCCTGGATGATGAAGACATGCCGGAATTCAATTTCCAGAGTATTACGGAGCAGACGAACTTTTATTTTAATGAAAATGGCGAACTGGTCATTGCCTTTGATGAATACGAAGTGGCTCCCGGCTATATGGGGGCACCGGAATTTGTGATTCCGCAGGAAATTGTGGAAGCATTGTATCAATAACAGGCTTGTGGGAATCCTCTGTTTTCCTGTATAATTCTATTAGAAAATTGTTGTGCGAAAGGGGAAAACAGCATGGACAATAAGAGATTTCATGAGCAGCTGAATGAATACCTGGAGGAACTGGACTGCACCGCAAAAGAATTGGGAGAAGTCTCCGGAGTGTCGGCTGCCACACTCAGCAGGTATCGCTCCGGCAGCCGGATACCGGACGCGGGCACCGAGGCTTTTAACAGCATATGTGAGGCAATCGGCAGAATAGCCGGACAGCGTGGGATAGAAACACTTACCGAAGAGAAAGTCAGAGAGAGTTTTTTACGTTGTCTGGATATGACTGCCGTAGATAAAGAGCAGCTGCGGACGAATTTTAATTTATTGGCAACCGCGCTGAATATGAACATGGCAAGGCTGTGCCAGCAGATCAATTATGACAGTTCTACGGTTTTTCGCTTTCGGAACGGTTCCCGCCAGCCGGCGGAGCCGGAAAAATTTGCGGAGGCTGTGGCAAAATATGTAGCGGAAAACTATACAGAAGCAGCAGAACGCGAGAAACTGGCCCGAATCCTGCAATGTGATGCCTGCGAATTCGTGGAACAAGAACACTCTGCAGATCGAATCAAAAGATGGCTTCTGGAGCCGTGCAGGGAAAAGGAAAGCGGAGTAACCCATTTCCTGGAGCAGTTGGATCAGTTTGATCTGAATGAGTATATCAAAGCCATTCATTTTGACGAATGGAAGGTTCCGCCCGCTATTCCTTTCCGGTTGTCTACGTCGAAATCCTATACCGGGTTGAAAAATATGATGGAGGCGGAACTGGATTTTCTGAAGGATACGGTGTTAAGTAAATCCATGGATCCAGTGATCATGTACAGTGACATGCCGATGGAAGAGATGGCAAACGATTCGGAATTTCCGAAAAAATGGATGTTTGGTATGGCAATGATGCTGAAAAAAGGACTGCATCTGCATCAGATCCATAATCTGGATCGATCTTTTGAGGAAATGATGTTGGGACTGGAAAGCTGGATCCCTATGTATATGACGGGACAGATCTCACCGTATTATCTGAAAGCGGGACAGGATCAGGTGTTTCTGCATTTTCTGAAAGTATCCGGGTCTGTGGCTTTGACCGGAGAGGCTATCAGGGGGTATCACAGTGAAGGAAAATACTATCTGGCCCGCTCTAAGGATGAAGTGGCATATTACCGGAAGCGTGCCGGGGAACTTTTGAATTGCGCAAGCCCACTGATGGAGATTTACCGGGAGGAAAATGCAGGAGTATTCGAGGTATTCCTACGATCCGATGCAGAAACTGCCGGTGAGAGAAGAAATATTTTATCGGCACCGCCCATATGGATTCTGGACAGAGAGTGGCTGGAAGCATTTTTGCTACGGCGGAAAGTGTCGGGGGAGCAGGTGAAAAAAATTCTGAATTATGCGGATACCCTGCGGCAGCTTAATGAGCATATTTTACAGAGAAATCGTATAACAGATGAGATAACGTTGCCGGAACAGGAAGAATTTGCACAATACCCGGTAAATCTTTCCTTGAGCGGAATGTTTTGCGAGACGGATATTTCTTATACATGGGAGGAATATCAGGAACATCTGGAGCAGATGAGAATGTATGAACAGGCGCACGAAAATTATATTTTGAAAGAGACGAAGGCTCAGACATTCCGGAATCTGCAGATACAGATCCATGAAGGAAAATGGGCCATGGTGTCCAAGGGAAAAGCCCCGGCGATCCATTTCGTGATCTATCACTCCCGTTTAAGGGAGGCTATAGAACAGTTTGTACCGCCGGTGGTGGAGGACTAATGACGCTCCAGTTCTTCCCATTCGGGTCCCAATTGCAGACTTCCGTCTTTGCTTCCAACGAAGGTGCCGTTATGGCGGTAGATGTGCTCATAGCCTACATCTGCCTCATAACCTCTTCCGGTGGAATCTGTATACGTATTTACACCGCGGATACCATCCGAGGACCTGTCATAGATCCGGTCCATCTGCCGACTGTGGTCATGGATCCCCTGATTGACAATATCAGAGGTTTCCGACAGTGTGCGGGATATCTGCTGTGAAGAACGGATGGCGTTCTGCTGTCGCTGCATGGCACCCTGTATCTGAATCTGCTGGGTGTTCCGAAGCTCTTCATCCTGCAATGCAAAATACAGGGGAGCGTAGCGCAGCTCGGCAAGAAATTTATCAAAGATCACTTCGTAAGAATCTTTTTCCACATGGGGATACACCAACAGCAGATCAAAAGAACGGCCCCAGTCAAAACTTTCCATACCCCCGATGCCGTACATGGCACCCATAAAAGCCATCCCTTTTTTCAACAGATCCATGACATCCGGAGAACCGCCGGAAGATTCCTTCGGGGCCTTGGCAAGGATCGTGGCAAAATATCCGTCATAGACCATATTGTTTTGCTGGAAGCGGAACTGGAATTTTCCGGCCTCCGTCAGAACATTTTTTTCCAGCTTCTGAGAAGCTTCCTGTTGAAAAAGAAGTGCTTTTTTCTGTAAAAGTTCACCGGAACAGGGACGCATCTGGATCTGAGGAACTCCGCAAATGGCGGAGATACGTTCTACCGCATATTGAGAGAGCGGAACCATTCTGCGATAGCATACCAGGGAACGGGGATCCAGCTGATAGTCGCGGAGCCCCATACCGGGCAGAGAAGATCCGGGAGTGTAGTCTTTATAATAGGCAAACGGCAGAAAAATAAGTCTGGCCCCCTCCGGGGATTGAAGCTGCAAGGCTTTGCAGACAGCGGCCAGGGTGGAAACGGAATTGTCATCGGTAACACGGCAGGACCAACCATTGGGAATATAGGCCTGATATAAAGGTCCTCTGCCGGCATAGTCGATGCGATGTATTTCGGAAGTTTTTTCTTCTCGAACGGAGGATAAGATATATTCGGTATCACAATATTCACAGCGGATTCTGGGGGCGCCATAGGGCACTTTCAGAGAATGACCGCAGTTTCTGCATTTCACTTCTGTGTATTCCATAGAATTCCCTTTCTTTTTATCGGTTGACAGGGTCGACGATGATTTCCCTTTCATTATATAAGGTGTCGGAAAACAAAAAGCTAAAAATTTCCAATTTGGAAAATGCCAGATCGGAAAATGGGAGCCTGCCTGTGATAGTTTCCGTTACAATAAAAGCAGAAGAAAACGCAAACGGAGGCGGGAGGAATGAAGAGAAAAATTTTTTGCATGTTGGCTTTTATTGGGCTGTGTGTGGTATGCAGTGCCTGTGGAAAGCCGGCGGAATGGGAAACGGTATCTGTGGAAACACAGGGAACGGCAGCGGAAATTCCGGAGAAATATAAGGACTATGACGGCTATGGATATTGCGAACAAGACGGCCATCTGAAATATTATATAGAAATCGGGGAGAAACTCCGGCTACACTGTTTTTTTCAGTCGGGAAGCCCGGAGTATGAAGAGAAAATTTATACGCTGCATTTGCCGGAAGAAGAAAATACAGACGGGGAACTTGAGATCCGGCAGATCACCGATGAAAACGGACAGGATCTGTCAGACAGTTTTTCCATGTTGAAGCTTGCCTTTGAAACGGATCAGGTGCGATTGCAGGTAGAGCGGAGAGAGGAACGGATGGCCGGAGGAGATTCGGATAATATCCAGACAGGAGAATATCTGCTGCGTCCCGGACAGGGAGTGCAGGAAAGGGAACCGCAGACGCAGGCAATTCCAAAGGAAAGCGGGGAACTGCTGGCAATGGCAAGAGCAGGCTATGAAAGAGAAAGCGGATTCCTTGCGCCGGAAGCGGAATGTCTGGAGAATGGAGACGGAACTTATACCATCCATTTATATGAGATCGTACCACAGGAGGATGGCAGCTGGCATACGGCTACTTCCTGCTGGTATACTGTAAATGCTTTCGGGGAGGGGACAGATGATACGATGGGGGACCGGGTACAATTACCGGAGCTTTCTGTGGCGGAAGTAGCGGAATATCTGCCCACGCCAATAAAACTTACCTATTTGCAGGAGGGCGAGGCTGCAAGTGAATGGGAGATCACGGATGCCGATGTCATTTGGGAATGCAGGGAAGCCCTGCAGCAGATAACCATAGGGGAGCAGACCGATCAGCGTGCCACCGATGCAGGGGAAAGTTTTTGCTTTGAACTGGCGGACGGAAGCACATGGACGGTTCGTTTTGAAGCAGGCAGATTGCTAAAGGGAAGCGCATGCTACGAAACAGAAGGATATCAGGAATTGCATAGAGTTGTGAAAGATTATCTGACGGAGGAGGGATTGTAATGAAGAGCAAATTGTTTTTCATCCTATTAATGATGGCGGCCACATTGACAATCGGCGGCTGCGGGAAAAATGCTGTCGAAGGGGAAGAAATCACTGCACAGGCAGTAGTTCCTCAGACGGAACCGTCGGCGGAGCCGGTAACAGAAGAAAGCACGGAGAATGCAGTGCCGGAAGAACAAGATTTCACGATCACACCGCTTTACTCCGGACTGGAACTGGAACCTTATGTATGTGAGGATTTTTCCATGGAAATACCGCAGGGCTGGACGGTGGAATGTACCCAGACGATAGCGGGAATGCAGCATGCAATCCATGTGTATGATCCCGAATGCCCGGTGAATCAGATATTGCTCATCCTGAAGGCGGAGCCTCTATATATGGATGAGACCATACAATATTTATTTTCCACTTATGGAGAGGAATGGGGGTTATATCCGATTCTGAGTGATGTGTCGACCGAAGGATTTTTCAATGTATTTTCAGAATATGCAGATGCCATAGAAACACACCCTGCCTATAGCACCATCCGGTTGCCGAGAATACGGGAGGTGACTCCTCTGGAAGGGTATGAACAGACAGATACTCTGGTGTATGCGGATTTCCGGCAGGACGATACAGAGGGAGAAGGAATGTTTTACACGGATCTGGAGCCATTCAGCAATCCCGCTATGGGGACCGGCTATTATATGGCTTATAATGTGATCGCTATGACTGCCGGGAAAGATACCTTCCAGAACTGGGAGGAGATTCTGACCAAAAGTCTGAGTACGCTGGATTATTCCCAGAGCTTTGTGAATTATGCCATGGGACAGAGTGATCAGCAGGTGGCAACCTCCAGACAGCTCAGCCAGGCAGCGGCGGAGATGTCCGACAGTATTATGTCATCCTGGGAGAACCGGAACAAGAGTGATGATATTATACGGCAGAAACAAAGTGATGCAACGTTTGGCTATGAAAGAGTGATGGATACGGAGACCGGGGAAATCTATCAGACAGAAAACGGGTTTACCGATTGGTATGACGGAGAGCGATACCAGCCTATCACAGATGAACAATATACAGAAGCAGTCAAAGGGGAATTTTCCTGGAAATAAAATATCTCTAAAAGCCAAAACTCCCGCATATCATGAACCAAGAGGATATGCGGGAGTTTTTTTATGCCATTGATTGTTTTAGACGCAGGCCACGGCGGAGCCAACCCCGGAGCCACGTACAACGGAAGAACGGAAAGTGAGGATGTCCTGGCGCTGACATTAGCTGTAGGAGCCATATTGGAAGAAAACGGAGTGGACGTGTATTACACCAGGACAACGGATGTCTACGAGTCTCCTTACCAGAAGGCGCAGGAAGGGAACGAGGCCGGCGGAGATTATTTTGTCTCGATCCACCGCAATTCCAGCCCTTATCCGAACCAGTACAGCGGCGTGGAGACACTGGTTTACAACCGTTACGGCGCAGCTGCCATAATGGCATACAACATCAATGCCAGACTGGAACAGGTGGGTTTTGTCAATCTGGGAGTGAACGAGAGACCGAATCTTGTGGTGTTAAACAGCACGAATATGCCGGCAGTGCTGGTGGAGGTAGGATTTATCAATACGGATGCGGACAATACGATTTTCGATACGAGGTTTGACGAAATCGCCCAGGCAATCGCTGATGGAATTCTGGAGAGTATTTGAAACCTAAGAGACTTTTTTACATAAACCTTACAAATAAATTACCGGACTGTGATATTATGTGAATTCCCTTCATGCTAGGATAAATACGTAATCGAGAGAAAGAAAACAAACAACATGGAGGAGAATTATTATGAGAGTAAGACACAGTAAATTATTGGCTCTGGTAGGAGCAGGAATATTGGCAATCACAACACTGGTTGCTTGCGGCAACAGCGATACAACCGCTACCGCAGAATCTTCTGCAGCAAGCACTGTAGCAGAGAGCAGCGTAGCAGAGAGCACCGCAGCAGCTTCCACTGAAGCAACCGCTGATCTGTCCGGCAGCATTTCCATGGTAGGAAGTACTTCCATGGAGAAACTGGCAAACGCACTGAGCGAAGCATTCATGGAGCAGTATCCGGATGTCACCGTAACCGCTGAGTTCGTAGGATCCGGCGCAGGTATCGAAACAGTGACCAACGGAACCGCTGACATCGGTAACTCTTCCAGAAGCTTAAAGGATGAGGAAAAGGCAGCAGGTGTTGTAGAGAATGTAGTAGCAATCGATGGTATTGCTGTATGTGTAGATCCTGCCAACGAAGTAGCGGATCTGACCAAAGAGCAGCTGACCAACATTTACAATGGTACTATTACCAACTGGAAAGAAGTAGGCGGTGCAGATGAGCCTATCATCGTGATCGGCCGTGAGGCAGGTTCCGGTACCAGAGGCGCTTTCGAAGAGCTGGTTGATCTGAAGGACGCTTGCAAATATGCAAACGAACTGGACAGCACCGGTGCGGTTATCGCAAAAGTAGCATCTACTCCCGGAGCAATCGGATATGCTTCCCTGGATGCGCTGGATGACAGCGTTAAGGCTCTTTCTCTGGAAGGTGTAGAAGCTACCGCAGAGAACATTAAGGCAGGTAACTACTTCTTAAGCAGACCTTTCGTAATGGCTACCAAGGGTGAGATCTCCGAGCAGAGTGATCTGGTACAGGCATGGTTCGACTATGTACTGGGTGACGAAGGACAGCAGGTCGCTTCCGAAGTTGGTCTGATCACTGTAAAGTAAGATCTGATAAGCAAGATCCTGATTGAGAAAAGGAAGAACGCGATGAATAGTGAAACACACGCTTCAGTAATGGGTAACAGAAAAAACAAAGCGGTGGTGGAAACTGTGGCACAAATAGTATTTACGATTTGTGCCTTCTTCGCTGTACTGGCGGTAGTTTCCATTACCTTATATATGATCATCAGCGGTACCCCGGCGATTCTGAAAGTAGGCCTTAGAGAGATCCTGTTCGGCACGGAATGGATGCCTACGGCGGCAGATCCGAAGTTCGGTATTCTGTGGGTTATCTTAACCTCTATCGTGGGTACCACGCTGGCAATCCTGATCGGTGTGCCGGTAGGCGTGCTGACTGCGGTATTTTTGGCAGAAGTGGCACCGAAGCCCCTGGCAGCCATCGTAAAGCCTGCGGTAGAACTGCTGGCAGGTATTCCCTCCGTTATTTACGGATTGCTGGGAATCTACTTATTAAATCCTCTCATGTATAAATTGGAACGACTGATTTTTGCCGGATCTACGACACATCAGTTCACCGGCGGTGCGAACCTGTTATCTGCCGTGATCGTCCTGGCAATCATGATCCTTCCTACCGTAATCAATATCAGCGAGACTTCCATCCGTGCGGTTCCGGCCGGAATCAAGTCTTCGTCACTGGCGCTGGGAGCTTCCCACATGCAGACGATTTTCCGTTCCATTCTGCCGACAGCGAAATCCGGTATCGTGACGGCCATCGTTCTGGGTGTCGGCCGTGCAATCGGCGAAGCCATGGCAATTACCCTGGTATCCGGAAGCAGTGTGAATGTGCCCCTGCCGTTCAACTCCGTAAGATTCCTGACCACGGCAATCGTCAGCGAGATGGGATACTCGTCCGGACTGCACAGACAGGTATTGTTTACCATCGGTCTGGTATTGTTTGTATTTATTATGATCATTAATATTGTGCTGAATAAAATACTGAAGAAGGGGGCGGAAGAGAATGAGTAATGATACTTTATATGTCAAAAAAAAGCGCCCCGTAGATATGCTGCAGCTAGCGGCAATCTATATCTCAGCGACTCTGGCAGTAGCACTTTTACTGGGAATTATTCTGTATGTATTTGTCAAAGGTATCCGTACCGTGAACTGGGCATTCTTAACGACAGTGACCAGTGCCAGAAAACAGACCACCGGTATCGCCGGCAACCTGTTAAATACCTTATATATCATTGTGATCACACTGCTGATCGCAACTCCGATCGGCGTTGGAAGTGCCATTTATCTGAATGAATATGCAAAGCCCGGAAAACTGGTATCTCTGATCGAGTTTACCACAGAGACGCTATCCGGTATCCCTTCCATTATCTTTGGTCTGTTCGGTATGATCTTTTTCGGAGAGACTTTAGGGTTTGGTTATTCCCTGTTGACAGGATCTTTTACCCTGACACTGATGGTATTGCCGTTAATCACGAGAAATACGCAGGAAGCCTTAAGGACGGTGCCGGAAAGCTATCGTACCGGTGCATTGGGAATGGGATCTACAAAATGGCATATGATCCGGACCATCCTGTTGCCGTCATCCATGCCCGGTATTGTCACAGGTATCATCCTGGCATTGGGACGTATCGTCGGAGAATCCGCAGCACTGCTGTTTACCGCAGGAAGTGACTATAAGTTGCCGAAGTTTACCGGCGCATTCGGAGACAATCTGGCGAAGTTGGGCCACAAAGCACTGGAATCCGGCGGAACACTTACCATTGAGCTGTATCTGCAGATGCAGAAAGGACAATATGATAACGCTTTCGGTATCGGATGTGTGCTTGTCATTATCGTACTGATCTTAAATCTGCTGACAAAACTGGCAGCGAATAAGTTGAGACGAGAGTAAGAAAGGAAAAAAATATGGCTAACAGTAAGATATCAGTGGAAAATCTGAACCTCCATTACGGAGAGAATCATGCACTGAAAAATGTAAATATGGAAATCAGAGAAAATGCCATCACTGCATTTATCGGCCCAAGCGGCTGCGGAAAATCCACTTTTCTGCGCTGCCTGAACCGTATGAATGATCTGGTGGACGGCTGCAGGGTCGAAGGTAAAGTGATTTTGGACGGAGAGGATATTTATGACAAGCGTGTGGATACCACTCTGCTTCGTAAGAAGGTAGGTATGGTGTTCCAGCAGCCGAATCCCTTTCCGATGTCTATCTATGATAATATTGCCTACGGTCCCAGACTGCATGGCATCAAGAATAAAAAAGAACTGGATGAGATCGTGGAGCGTTCCCTGCAGGGTGCCGCTATCTTTGAGGAAGTGAAAGATCGTCTGCATAAGTCTGCGTTAGGTCTGTCCGGTGGACAGCAGCAGAGATTGTGCATTGCCAGAGCCCTGGCAGTATCTCCGGAAGTCCTTTTGATGGATGAGCCGACTTCCGCACTGGATCCCATCTCTACCCTGAAGATCGAGGAACTGATGGAAACGCTGAAAAAGCAATATACCGTAGTCATCGTAACCCACAATATGCAGCAGGCAGCCCGTGTGTCGGATGATACCGCATTTTTCCTGGTAGGAGAAGTGGTAGAGAAAAATGCTACCTCAGAGATCTTCGCAAGACCTCAGGACAAACGGACAGAAGATTATATTACCGGACGGTTCGGTTGATAAAAGGAGGAACGGGATATGTCACCCAGAGTTTTATTTGAACAGGAATTGGAACTTTTGAAAAATAAGGTCACCGAAATGGGAGAGCATGCGGAGATCAGTTATGACCGTATGGTGTACAGCATTCGGGAAAGTAAAGAAGATATTCTGAATTCACTTTTGGATACGGATCACAAGATGGTGGATATGCAGCGAAGCATCGAGGCAATGTGTCTGACACTCCTTACCAAGCAGCAGCCGGTGGCAAAAGATATGAGAACAGTGTCCGCAGCACTGAAGGTAGTATCCGACATCGAGCGGATCGGAGACCATGTGGGAGATATCGCGGAACTGTATCTGCGCATGGGCAATGTCAACGGCGAGGGCGAGTATGAACATCTGCTCCTTGACATGATGGAAGAAGCAAAGGAAATGATTCATTCTTCCGTGGAAGCCTTCGTAGACGGAGATGAGAATGTCGCAAAGCAGGTGATCGCACATGATGATGTGGTGGATGACCTCTTTAATAAGATGAAGGACAAGATGATGACCGCAATCCGTAATCAGGATCTGGATGCCGACAGAGTGGTGGATTATCTGATGGTTGCCAAATATCTGGAGAAGGTCGGAGACCATGCGGTGAATATTGCGCAGTGGGCAATGTTCCAGATCACCGGGGATATGGAAGGAGTTCGGCTGTACTAAAGTGAAAGCTCCGTTCGGAGCACGAGGCTATGTAAAGTCCTGATTTGCAAAAAAGGTTTATACGAAAGTAGACTTGCAACCATGCAGAACATAATTTGTAAAATACATATGAACTGCTGCTCTTACGAATGCGAGCATTCGACGACCGGCATTCAATATGTATTTTGCTCTGCATGGTTGCAATTTTACATACATTTTACATTCGAAGATATTGCATTTTACATAAGCAAGATATAGTGAAAAAGGAAACTGAAAATGTAAAGGTTGTTATGTAAAATGAGAGGATCAGAGTATGAGCTTTTTTGATTTACTGAAGATGGTAGGAGGACTGGCACTGTTTTTGTATGGAATGAATCTGTTGGGGGATGGATTGTCCAGAGCGTCGGGCGGACGTTTGGAACGAATCTTGGAAAAACTTACCAACAATCCGATCAAGGCGGTGTTAATGGGTGCACTGGTCACCGGTGTGATCCAGTCTTCTTCCGCAACCACGGTTATGGTGGTTGGTTTTGTTAATTCCGGCATTATGAATCTGAAACAGGCAGTAGGTATTATCATGGGAGCCAACATCGGTACTACGATTACCTCCTGGATCTTAAGTCTTACCGGCATTCAGAGTGATGCTTTCTGGATCCGTATGCTCAAACCCAGTTCTTTTTCACCGATTCTGGCAATTGTGGGTGTGGGTATTTTGTTATTTTCCCATAGAGATAAATTGAAAAATGCAGCAACCATTCTGGTGGGATTTGCGATTCTGATGTTTGGTATGGATACGATGAGTGCGGCAGTGTCTCCCCTGGCTGAAGTGCCGGAATTTACCAATCTGCTGATCAAGTTCCAGAATCCTGTCTTCGGTGTGCTGGCAGGTCTGATCCTTACCGCGGTGATTCAGTCTTCTTCCGCATCTGTAGGTATTTTGCAGGCACTGTGTACGACCGGTGTGGTAAGCTTCGGCGCGGCAGTTCCGATTATCATGGGTCAGAACATCGGTACTTGTGTTACCGCCATGCTGTCCGGAATCGGTGCTTCCCGCAATGCAAAACGTGCGGCGCTGATCCATTTATATTTTAATATTATCGGAACGATTTTATTCCTGGGTGTGTTTTATACTGTGAATGCGATTCATCCGTTTGCTTTCCTGAATGAGGTGGCAACACCGTTCGGCATTGCAGTGGTTCACAGCTGCTTCAACGTTGCGGCAACCCTGGTACTGCTTCCTTTCTCCAACGGACTGGTGAAGCTGGCTTGCCTGACCTTGCCTACACATGAAGATGTGAAGGAAATGTCCGATACTGATAAGACCTTGAGCTTACTGGATGCGCGTTTCCTGGAGAAGCCTGCTTATGCGGTAGAGCAGAGCAGACAGGTGGCTGCGGTCATGGCGGATAAATCCCGTGCAGCCATGGATCTGGCAATGGAACTTTTGCAGAATTTCGATGAGGCTAAAGCTTCGCAGGTAGCACAGATGGAAACAGATGTGGACCGGTTCGAGGATGAACTGGGAACTTATCTGGTAAAATTAAGTTCCAAACAGCTTTCTAATAAAGACAGCGAGACGTTAAATACGATTTTGCATTGTATTGGTGATTTTGAGCGAATCTCCGATCATGCCCGCAATGTAAAAGAAGCTGCGCAGGAAATGCATGACAAGAAGCTGGACTTTTCGGAGAAAGCACAGGATGAACTGAAAGTATTTGAACGTGCGGTACATGATATTCTGGATATCACGATGAATAGTTTTATAAACGGTGACCTGAATCTGGCAAGACAGGTGGAGCCGTTGGAAGAAGTCATTGACGGACTGAGCCTGGATGTAAAGCAGCGTCATGTGCGGAGACTGCGCAAAGGAAAATGTACCATTGAGCTGGGATTCATATTGTCTGATGTAATCACGAACTTTGAGCGTGTGAGCGACCATTGCTCCAATATCGCTGTCTGTCTCGTACAGGTCAATGAAGACGAATTCGATACCCATGCTTATCTGGATGAACTCAGACAGGAAGATAACATGGATTTCCAGGGCAAGGTGAGAGCATACCGTGAAAAATATCAGCTGCCGCCCACAAAGCAGGACAGACTTGTGGAAAAGGATGCAAAATTGCTTGCAGAATGAGGATTTGCAGAGGTATAGTTATGGAAGAAGGTTTTTACCTTCGATGCAAAAGCGTCTGCGGAATGGAGGCTAAAAATGGCTTTAATATACGTAGTGGAAGATGATAAAAATATACAGGAAATTGAAACATTTGCGCTGGCGAATGTAGGATATGATGTCAAAGGATTTGACTCAGCCGCAGAGTTTTATGAAGCATTAAATGATACGACACCGTATCTGATCTTGTTGGACATTATGCTGCCTGATGAAGACGGTCTGAGTATTGTGAAAAAATTACGAACCAGACAGGATACGGTGCTGGTACCTGTAATCATGGTCACAGCGAAGACGACAGAAATCGATAAGGTAAAAGGTCTGGACATGGGTGCGGATGATTACCTGACGAAACCTTTTGGTGTTATGGAACTGATCTCCAGAGTAAAAGCAATGCTTCGCCGGAGCCAGAAGACGCAGGAGAAGGATAAAATACTGCGACTGGGCAACATTGTTCTCGACAGAGAGAAACATGCCGTGACGGTGAACAAAGAGCCGGTGGAGCTGACTTATAAAGAGTATGAACTGTTGAAGCTACTGATGACTAATGCAGGAATCGTGACGACCAGAGAACTGATCCTGGATCGTGTCTGGGGCATTGACTTCGAAGGAGAATCCAGAACGCTGGATATGCATATCAAGACCTTGCGCCAGAAGCTGAAAGGGGAAGGCAGTCTCATCAAAACCGTGAGAAATGTCGGATATATTATGAACGGAGAGACGGCATAGAAGCTTGTTATGTACAAAAGATATGTGCAGAAATGAGGATTAGGATGAAAAAGAAAATTAATAAGATGATGATCCTTATTGCCACGGTGACGATTCTCCTGACCATGGTGCTGATCACAGTAGTGTATTACGATCTGTTCCGCAAGCAGGTGCTGGAAGATCTGAAAAGCTACGGGTTGTTGTTAAGCAACTGTTCAACCGTAGAAGAGATTGAAAAAAGCGGTGCTCCCGTGCAAGCGGATTTTCGTTTGACGCTGATCGACAGTGAAGGACAGGTGCTGTATGATAATGAAGCGGATTCCGTAGCCATGGGCAACCATTCTTCCCGTCCCGAGATACAGGAAGCGATGAAAGACGGCGAAGGCGAAGCAGTACGTAATTCTGAAACTTTATCCCAATCCACCTTTTATTATGCAATCCGGCTGCAGGACGGCAGTATTTTACGTATTTCCAAGGATGCGCGCAGCATTTACAGCATTTTCAGCCAGGCACTTCCTATGATGGTCGGAATCTTTATCATGCTTCTGGTATTGTGCATGGTGGCAGCCAGAATGCTGACCGCGAAGCTGATTGCTCCGATCGAGAAACTGGCACAGAATATCGGGGATTGTACAGATATGCAGACCTACGAGGAACTGACCCCCTTTATGGCCATGATCCGCAAGCAGCATGAAGATATTATGAAAAATGCAAAAATGCGGCAGGAATTCAGCGCCAATGTATCTCATGAACTGAAGACGCCGCTGACATCGATCTCCGGCTATGCGGAGCTCATTGAGACAGGAATGGCTTCGGAAAAGGATACCGTAAGGTTCGCCCATGGAATCCACAACAGTGCCAACCGGCTGCTTACTTTGATCAATGATATTATCCGCCTGTCGGAACTGGACGGCACGGAAGAGGAAGCGGATACGGAACTTCTGAACCTTCATGAAATGGCAAAAAATTGTGTGGAAATGCTGACCATGAGTGCAGAGAAGCATGATGTGACCATAGCTTTGACCGGTACGGAATGCTATGTGACAGCCAACAGACAGATGATGGAGGAATTGTTATACAATCTCTGCGATAACGCGATCCGGTATAACAATCCGGGAGGACGCGTAGACGTAGAGACCTATGCAAGAGAAGGTCATACCAACCTGGTGGTAAAAGATACCGGAATCGGCATCTCCAAAGAACATCAGGAGAGAATCTTCGAGCGATTCTACCGCGTGGACAAGAGCCGATCAAAGTCTACCGGAGGCACAGGTCTGGGACTGGCTATCGTCAAGCATATTATCGCCAAGAGCAATGCAAAACTGGAGTTGGAGAGCGAACCCGGGAAAGGAACTACTATACGGGTGATTTTCTAAATTGAAAGTTAGTTGGCTAAGCTAACATACTGGCTAGTCATCCGTAGCCCCGGCTGCATATAAGAAACGCTGACATCGTTTCCACTCGGAAACAGAGCGCAGCGGCACGTAAGCGGCCAAAGTACGCCCGCTAAGTGCCGGCGTCTGTTTACGGTCAGCTTATTCTTATAT
>JBNMHS010000049.1:0-20667 GCA_050872885.1 Acetatifactor sp. | reverse complement strand
TGGCTTCACCGGCTTCGAAGGCAATCAGGGAACCCATCTTACGATACTGGATATCTCCCTTGTAAGGACCGTAGCCGTCGAATACGGTATTCAGGATACCGTTACCCTTGGTATCGGTCATGAACTCACCGCGGTAACCGATCAGGCCTCTTGCGGGAATGGAGAACTCCAGACGGGTATAAGTACCGCCGGAGATGGAACCCATGTTGCGGAGTTCCCCCTTTCTTTGTCCCAGCTTCTCGATGACAGCGCCGGAGAATTCGTTGGGAACATCGATATATGCCAATTCCATAGGCTCTAACTTTTTACCGTTTTCATCGGTATGGTACAGAACCTCTGCTTTACTTACGGCGAACTCAAAGCCTTCACGACGCATATTCTCAATCAGAACGGACAGATGTAATTCGCCACGGCCGGATACCTTGAAACGGTCAGCGGATTCGGTCTCTTCCACACGAAGGGAAACATCGGTATTTAATTCACGGAACAATCTGTCACGGATGTGACGGCTGGTAACGAATTTACCTTCCTGACCTGCGAGAGGAGAGTCGTTTACCATGAACTGCATGGCAATCGTAGGCTCACTGATCTTCTGGAAAGGAATGGGTACGACATTGTCGGGAGAGCAGAGCGTATCTCCGATGTGGATCTCACTGATACCGGAGATGGCAACGATGGAACCGATGCCTGCTTCCTTGACTTCTACTTTGTTCAGACCGTCGAACTCATACAGCTTGCTGACTTTGGTCTTGATGAGCTTGTCGGGATCGTGATGGTTACAGATCACAACATCCTGGTTCACGCGGATGGTACCGTTATCGACTTTACCGACACCGATACGTCCTACATATTCATTATAATCGATCGTACTGATCAGTACCTGGGTAGCTGCATCCGGATCACCTTCGGGAGCGGGAATGTAGTTGAGAATGGTCTCAAACAGAGGCTCCATGTCGGTACCGGGTTCGGAAGCATCCAGGGAAGCGATACCTGCTTTTGCGGAAGCAAATACGAAAGGACAATCCAACTGGGAATCATCAGCGTCCAGCTCTAAGAACAGCTCCAGTACTTCATCCACGACCTCATCCGGTCTTGCTTCGGGACGGTCGATCTTATTGATACATACGATAACGGGAAGCTTTAACTCCAGTGCCTTACGCAATACGAACTTCGTCTGGGGCATTGCACCTTCGAAAGCATCTACTACCAGAATAACACCGTTTACCATCTTCAGGACACGCTCTACTTCGCCGCCGAAGTCCGCATGGCCCGGAGTGTCGATGATATTGATCTTGGTACCCTTATACATAACCGCAGTGTTCTTGGACAGAATGGTGATACCGCGCTCACGCTCGATATCGTTGGAGTCCATGACACGCTCAGCAACTTCCTGATTCTCACGGAATACACCGCTTTGTTTTAACAGCTCATCCACCAGGGTGGTTTTACCGTGGTCTACGTGAGCAATGATTGCAACGTTTCTGACATCTTCTCTTTTTTGTCTCATAAAAATCCTTGCCTTTCTAAAATGCGTGGAACTTGCGAAAATTACGGCAGATTTGTCGAGTGCCGCCATTTTTCGTTAATGAAATAATTATCCTTTTCTCAAACTGTTTCAGTATAGCACTTATCGATGCACGGTGCAAGAAAAAACCGTGTAAAATCAACGTTTTTGGTGGTTTTCCATATGAAAAAGTATGGAAAATAAAGTGCTTTTGTGCGGTATTTGCTGATTCACGCGATGTCTTTCGGTACTCAAACGGCATATTTTAGAGTATAAATATAGTGCAACTATTAGGAAACCCGAAGCGGTGATAGTTGATAATTACATAAGGAGAGACGAAAAGAAAGGAAAGAGTCAGAAGAGGTAGAAGGGAGAACAGAAATGACAGATAAGGTTATTGAAAACAATCAGGTAACGGTGATGGGGGAAGTGGTAAGTGATTTTTCCTACAGCCATGAGATCTACGGGGAAGGATTCTACATGGTGGACATCAAATGTACGAGACTCAGCGACAGTTTTGATATCATACCGGTGATGGTCTCGGAGAGATTGCTGGACGTGACGGCAAGCTATGTCGGAATGCTTCTGTGCGTGAACGGACAGTTCCGTTCTTACAATCGCCATGAGGAGCGCAAGAACAGACTGGTGCTGTCTGTGTTTGCAAGAGAAGTGAAATTTATCGATGAGATGGAGGAAAGTTCGAAAACGAATCAAATCTATCTGGACGGATATATATGCAAGGAACCTATTTATCGTAAGACACCGCTGGGAAGGGAAATCGCGGATCTGCTGCTGGCTGTGAACCGGCCTTACGGCAAGTCCGATTACATTCCCTGCATCTGCTGGGGACGCAACGCCCGCTATGCAGAACACTTCAAGGTAGGAGAGCGCTGTGCTATCTGGGGACGGATCCAGAGCCGTGAATATATGAAGAAACTGGACGAAGAGCATGTGGAGAAAAGAGTGGCTTTTGAGGTGTCGGTCAGCAAGCTGGAGTTGTTGGAAGAGGCACAGGAATCCATCGTTTAATGACAAAAGATTGCAAAAATCTACAATATATGGTATAAAGGATTGCATAGATATTAGTAACTGTGTACAGCTATGAAGCGTCAGATACGCAGATAGACCATGAGGTGTGGAATGGCAAACGGGTGCATCTATATTTATACCGGCGATGGCAGAGGCAAATCACCGGCAGCAATCGGAAGAGCGGTACAGGCGGCGGTAGAAGGCAAGAGAGTCGTCATGATCCAGTTCCTGAAAGGAAAAGGATTGGAAGATTCGGATTTCCTGCGAAGAATGGAGCCGGAGATCAAGTTGTTCCGCTTTGAAAAGTCCGATGGAAATTTTGCGGAATTACCAGAGGAGAAGAAGCAGGAAGAGATCCAGAATATCCGCAACGGGATCGGATTCGCCAAGAAGGTGCTGACTACGGGAGAATGTGATCTGCTGATCCTGGATGAAGTATTGGGACTGGTGGAAAAAGACATCATTACCGAGGATACTCTGAAGGCACTTCTCGAATGCCGGGGAGATACGGATGTGATATTGACGGGGATTACTTTAGATGATGAGATCTGTGTACTGGCAGACGAAGTATCCAAGATCGAAACAGTAAAATTCAAGGTCTGGGATTGACAGTGGCATGGGTTGATGCTATCATAAAAACATATTTAAGAAGATAGAGGTTGCGTTTTTCAAGAGTATTTTTTCGGAGGTAACAGGTACCGTTGAAGAAAAAGGAAAGGGGAACACGCCGAAAGATAAGATTTCCTGTATATTTTATCTTGGGCATACGTTTAAGAAGCGTATGACTGTCATCTCGTAAGCAGATGGGGCGCTATCAATAAAGCTTGGATAATCAGCGCCAGCGCCATTGTGCGCTGGCGTTTTGCAAATGGAGGAAGCATATGGCAATATTTAAAGGAGCAGGCGTGGCTATCGTCACACCCATGAACGCAGACGGATCCGTCAATTATGAGAAATTCGGTGAACTGATCGAATTCCAGATCGCAAACGGCACAGATGCCATTATTGTATGTGGTACGACGGGAGAGTCCTCGACCCTGACCCATGAGGAGCACCTGGATACCATCAAATACTGTGTGGACAAAGTAGCAAAGAGAATCCCCGTCGTGGCAGGTACCGGTTCCAACTGTACCGAGACCGCGGTATATCTGTCCCAGGAAGCGGAAAAATACGGTGTGGACGGCATCCTGTTGGTAAGTCCCTACTATAATAAAGCAACCCAGAAGGGATTATACCGTCACTTTAAGACCGTTGCGGAATCAGTGAAGGTTCCTGCGATCCTGTATAATGTACCCAGCCGTACCGGATGCAATATTCTGCCGGAGACTGTGGTAAAGCTGTGCAAGGATGTGGAGAACATCGTAGGCGTCAAGGAAGCCAGCGGCAACATCAGCCAGATCGCACATCTGGCAGCCATCGGTCAGGGCGTTGTGGATATCTATTCCGGTAATGATGACCAGATCGTACCGATCCTGGCTCTGGGTGGTATCGGTGTTATCTCCGTACTTTCCAATGTAGCTCCCACACAGACCCATGAGATCTGCCAGAAGTTCTTTGACGGAGATGTGGCAGGCAGCCGTCAGATGCAGCTGGATGCCATGGAGCTGTGCAATGCGTTGTTCTGTGAAGTGAACCCGATCCCGGTGAAGACAGCATTAAATATGATGGGAATGGGAGCCGGAGCATTCCGTATGCCTCTGTGTGAAATGGATGAAGCCAATGAGAAGCGGCTTGAGAAAGCCCTGAAGGATTATGGTGTCCTGTAGGCTGGAGAATAGCGAGCAAGAGTGGAAGAATCCCGCCTGTGAAATTTTTGTCATGGGCGGGATCTTTTGTATATAAAATCAGGTGGGGACCGCCCGCCCGGTTGAGGAAAATGAAAGAATCACAGATAGGAGAGAAGAAAATGGTAAAAGTAATCATGCATGGATGTAACGGCAAAATGGGACAGGTGATCAGCGGACTGATCGCGGCAGATCCCGATATCGAACTGGTGGCGGGTATTGATGCCAGAGATGACGGACATAATCCTTATCCTGTATTCACGGATATTGCAAAATGTGATGTGGCAGCGGACTGTATCATTGATTTTTCCGCCGCAGCAGCAGTGGACAAGCTGCTTGCTTATTGCTGTGAGAAGAAGATTCCCTGCGTATTGTGTACTACCGGCTTATCCGAAGCACAGCTTGCAAAAGCAGAGGAAGTGTCGAAGCAGGTCGCTATTCTGAAATCCGCGAATATGTCCATGGGCATCAATCTGCTGTTGAAGCTTCTGAAGGAGGCGGCAGGCGTCCTGGCACCCGCAGGATTCGATATGGAGATCGTGGAGAAACATCACAACCTGAAGGTGGATGCACCCAGCGGAACCGCACTGGCTCTGGCAGATTCCATCAATGAAGAATTCAATAATGAATATGAATATGTATTTGACCGCAGCACACGCAGAGAGCAGAGACCGAAAAAAGAAATCGGTATCAGTTCTGTCAGAGGCGGTACCATTGTAGGAGACCATGATGTGATCTTCGCCGGCGCGGACGAAGTGATCACTTTCTCCCATACCGCATATTCCAAGGCAGTCTTCGGCAAAGGTGCAGTGCAGGCCGCAAAATTCCTGGCAGGCAAGCCCGCCGGAATGTACAACATGTCAGATGTCATTGACGCGGCACTGTAGAAAGGCGATACCCATATGAACGAGATGGAACAGAAGGTATTAAAGACCCTCTCACATCAATACAAAACACAAGCTGCTGCTTCCACTGAGATCATCAACCTGCAATCGATCCTGAACCTGCCGAAAGGAACCGAACACTTTCTGACAGATATTCACGGAGAGTATGAGCAGTTCAATCATGTGCTGAAAAACGGCTCCGGTTCGGTACGGCGTAAGATCGATGAGGAGTTTGGAAATACGATCAGCAATAAAGACAAAAAAAGTCTGGCGACGCTGATTTATTATCCGGAGAGCAAGCTGGAGATCGTCGAGAGAGAAGAGGACAATCTGGAGGACTGGTATAAGATTTCCCTGCATCGTCTGGTACAGGTGATCAAACGTGTGTCTTCCAAATATACCCGCTCCAAGGTCAGAAAGGCACTGCCGAAGGATTTCGCCTACGTCATAGAAGAACTGATCACGGAAAAGGAAGAGATCCAGGATAAAGAGGCATACTATAATGAGATCATCCATACGATCATCCGGATCGGCAGGGCACCGCAGTTTATCATTGCCTTAAGTCATCTGATCCAGAGACTGGTCATAGATCATCTCCACATTGTAGGGGATATTTATGACAGAGGTCCGGGACCGCATATTATCATGGATACCCTCTGTGAGTATCATTCGGTAGATGTACAGTGGGGCAATCATGACATGGTATGGATGGGCGCGGCTGCCGGAAGTCTGGCATGTATCGCCAACGTAATACGCATGTCTGCCAGATACGGCAACCTGGCAACTTTAGAGGACGGCTATGGAATCAATCTGCTGCCGCTGGCAACGTTCGCCCTGGAGACCTATGAAAATACGAATTGTGATGCATTTACCATCAAGTTTAATACGGATTATAATACCAAGGACCTGGGCTTAGATACCAAGATGCACAAGGCAATCGCCATCTTACAGTTCAAACTGGAAGGGCAGCTGATCCTGCGTCATCCGGAATTCCACATGGAGAACCGGATGTTATTGCACAGGATCGACTTTGAAAAAAAGACCGTGTGTGTGGACGGAAAAGAATATCCTATGAAAGATGTGGATTTCCCCACGGTGGATCCGGAGCATCCTTATGAACTTACGGAAGAAGAGAGCAAGGTCATGATGCGCCTGCAGCAGGTATTTATGCGGTGTGAAAAATTGCAGCGCCATGTAAAATTCCTCTTTTCCAAGGGTGGCATGTACAAGATCTATAACGGCAATCTGCTGTATCACGGCTGTGTGCCCCTGAATCCGGACGGAAGCTTCATGCAGGTCGAGATCTGTGGAAAAGAATATTGCGGCAAAGCACTGTATGATATTCTGGAATATTATGCCAGAAGAGGTTATTATGCCAAGGACGCCAAGGAGCGTGCGCTGGGACAGGATATGATCTGGTATATCTGGGCCGGTCCCGGTTCGCCGGTGTTCGGTAAGGCCAAGATGGCTACCTTTGAACGATATTTTCTGGATGACAAAGAGACGCATGCGGAAGAGAAGAACAGTTATTACAAGCTGTTGGAAAACGAAGAAGTCATCGGCAGGATCTTGGAGGAATTCGGTCTGGACAAGATAGATGCCCATATCGTTAACGGACATGTGCCGGTAGAACAGATCCATGGAGAATCTCCCATTAAATGCGGCGGCAGACTGCTGATCATTGATGGCGGATTTTCCAAGGCGTACCAGAAGAAGACGGGAATTGCGGGATATACGCTGGTATGTAATTCCAGAGGAATGCGTCTGGTAGCCCATGAACCCTTCGAATCCACGGAAGCAGCCATCATCAAAGAATCCGATATTTTCTCGGATTCCGTTGTGGTGGAGAATTTCCCGCGCAGAAAGCTGGTAGCGGATACAGATACCGGCAAGGAGATCCAGGAGAATATCTTCTATCTGGAAGAACTCCTGGAAGCTTACCGGGAAGGCACCATCATGGAAGAGGTATAGGTTATCGCTGACCGTTACCTGTAGTAGAGGTGGTATTGCCTGCGTTCGCACCATTGCCTACGAGATCATCTGTGATATCGGAGACTCCGTTAGCGGCATCGTCTACGATATTACCTACGGTATCACCGGCTTCGCCTACCGCATTGCCGGCATTGTCCAGCATGGAGTCATTCTCCCCTGCGGTATTACCGTTGCCGTTGGTATCTCCCATGTTGTCCGTGGCGGCAGTTCCGGTCTCTGTGGTCTGCGTCGCAGTGCTCTCCTGAGTGGCAGGAGAGGCGGACGGGGAAGGAGAGGCAGCCATACTGCCGGAGTTATTGTTGCTCTTGTTGGTGCCGCAGGCGGCAACCATGCACAGGTAGACTGTGACGATGCCCAGAACCAGTAACTTTTTCCCGATGTGGGATGTTGCGTTATTTGTCTTATTTTTCATAATTTCCTCCATTCAAGATGACCCGTTGCAGGGATATTCTGTCCGAACCAACGATGTTCGGCTTGAGTGTAGTATGTGCGGATTTTAGAAAATAATTCAAAAAAATAAAAATCAGTTGGAAGAAAACGAGGAAGAAAATGGAATTTCGCCCATGTATTGATATTCATAACGGAAAAGTAAAGCAGATCGTCGGTGGAAGCCTGAGTGATCTCGGTGACAGGGCACAGGAGAATTTTGTTTCGGAACAGGATGCTGTCTTTTATGCAAAACTTTATCAGAAATATAAATTAAAAGGCGGGCATATCATTTTACTGAATGCCGCGGACAGCCCGTATTATGAAGCGACGAAAGCACAGGCACTGGCAGCTTTGGGCGCATATCCCACAGGACTGCAGGTCGGCGGCGGCATTACAGCGGAGAATGCGGCGGAGTATCTCGATGCCGGAGCTTCCCATGTGATCGTGACCTCTTATGTATTTCGGGAGGGAAGGATCGATTACGACCGGCTGGACCGGCTGGTTTGGGCAGTAGGGAAAACACACCTGGTGCTGGATGTCAGCTGCAGACGCGTGGGTGAAAAGTACATGGTGGTGACGGACCGCTGGCAGAAGCTGACGGAAGAAGCGGTGGACGCAGAATTGCTTGAGAAATTGTCTGCATACTGTGATGAGTTTCTGATCCATGCCGTGGACGTGGAAGGAAAAGCCCGGGGAATCGAGCAGGAACTGGTGAAGGCCATCGGAAACTATACCGGAAATCCTGTCACTTATGCGGGCGGCGTTCATTCCATGGAAGATCTGCTCCTGTTAAAAAAGCTGGGGCAGGACCGGATGAATGTGACCATCGGAAGTGCGCTGGATCTGTTTGGCGGCAGCATGAGATGGGAGGATGTGCTGTCGGTGTGCAGTGGGAAACAGGATTGAAAAATTGAAAATATGAAAATATGAAATGCCGCAGATTCTATAAAAGCGATAGAATCTGCGGCATTTGATATTCACCGGTTTGATTTTATGATTAAAGCCTGGTTACGTTAACGGCCTGGGGACCCTTCTCACCGTCTACAACATCGAAAGAAACGGCTGCGCCTTCTTCCAGAGTCTTGTAACCTTCCATGTTCAGTCCACTGTAATGTACGAATACATCTTTGCCGGATTCATCGGAAATGAAACCATAACCTTTCTGATTATTGAACCACTTTACTGTACCTTTGTTCATAATAGATACCTCCACAAATTCTTTCCTGTCATTAGCTTTTTAGCAATGTATACAACATTGTCTCAGCAAATGCATCATAGCACAGCAGATCGTAAAAGTAAATAGACGATTCCGTAAAAGTGCACAAAAAATTATAGGCAATTCCTTAATAAAAACAAAAATTTGAAGAAAATCTTGGGAAAATATTACAAAATTGTTAAGAAAAGATTGCTGTAAGGGCTTTCCTGTGGTAAAATGGGTTGATGTTTAGCGGAGGTGACTCTATGAAAAGACGTAAACATAAGCGTAGATTGAACCATGTGCTGATCCTTACGTCAGACGCAGCAGATGCCAATGTAAAGCAGATCCGCGTACGGGCATGGATCGTGGAGGTAGTGGTGCTGCTGCTTTGCATACTGATCGGCGGATTGATCGGTTACTTTATCTACGAAGGACAACTGTGGGAGAACGCCAGCAGACGAAGCCGTGAACAGGTCGTGGCGCTGGAAGAGGAGAATCAGACGCTGAGCGAGCAGAACAGTAAACTGGAAGCTCAGGTGACAGAACAGGCAGAAGAAATACAGATTTTAAGTGATACGGTAAGCCAGAAGGTACAGAGTGAGAGTGAATTGTCCGCAACGTTGGAGAAACAGAGCCTTCCCACGGAATTCCCTCTGACGGGATCCGCTTCCATGGAAGAAGTGTCGGAAGGTGACCCTATGTGTATTTTCCATGCATCGGTGGGTACGACAGTTGTTGCAGCGGCAAGCGGTACTGTGATAGCGGTAAATGATGATGAGACCTATGGACACAGCGTCTGGGTCGATCATGGCAACGGCTATATTACCATCTACCGGAACAAAGGAGATGCCACGGTGACTACCGGTGACTCCGTAGTGCAGGGAACCACATTGTTTGTGATCAGTGAGGACAATACAGATCTCGGATACCAGATGCAGAAGGACGGAAATTATATCAATCCGATGGATATGCTTGCAATCAGCGGTTGATTGCGGAAAGGTTTGGAAGATTACATGTTAGGAAAAAAGAATGCAGATACAAAAATGAGTACACTGATCGGCGCCGGAGCAGAACTGAACGGAGATTTTACGCTGGACGGTTCCGCAAGGATCGACGGTAAGATCGGCGGAAATGTAACAGTGACCGGAAATCTGATCCTGGGAGCGGGCAGTGTGGTTACCGGAGATGTACAGGCAGCCACCGTTCTGATCGGCGGAGAAGTAACGGGAAACATCAGCGCACCGGAGAAGGCAGAGCTGACAGCTTCCGCAAAGGTGCTGGGAGATATTACCACACAGGTGATCGTTATTGATGAGCATGCCGTGTTCCAGGGCAAGGTCGATATGAATCAGACAGTTCCCGATAAAAAGGGCAAGGCAAGAACGGCCAAAGCAGTCCGTGCCGGACGTAAGAGCGCCAAGGCAGCCATTGCCGAGGCTCTGAAGGAAGTGGAAGAGGAAGAAAAGAGAGAGAATCTGGAGACAGCAGAAACTGTCCAAACTGCAGAAACACCGGCAGCGGAAACAAACGAAGCATAAGAGGATAGATAAAAAGAGGGATATGGAGAAACACTTTTTGAAGAGTGCTTTCCATATCCCTTTTTTATCCGGTACTAATTCTGTTCCGGATCTTTCTTCTCCATACGTCCGAATACCAGTTCATAACCATCGTTGCCGTAGTTCAGAGAACGGTTTACACGGCTGATGGTAGCGGTGGAAGCTCCGGTCTTTTCCGCAATCTCCAGATACGTCTTGCCGTCTTTCAGCATGGCGGCCACTTCGAAGCGCTGAGACAAAGAAAGCAGTTCATTGACAGTACACAGGTCTTCGAAAAAGCTGTAACATTCCTCCCGGGACTGTAGACATAACACTGCATCAAACAGAGAATCTACCGCGTCCGTTTTGATTTTTTTATTCATTGTCGACACACCTTTCCATAGTTGTAATGAATACAACGCAACTATTGGTATTTTAGCATACTAAAGTTGTAAAGTAAAGACGTGAAGCAAAATAGTTATAAAATCTTCACAATTTCAAAACAAGATAAAAGGGGCAGCTGTTGACATGTAGTTTTGAATACTATATAATGAATGCAAAAAGAAAACAAGTGGACACGGAGTGTACAGTTGTTTTCTTGCATTCATTAACGAGAGAACCGTCTGCGAAGCGCGGGTTCCCTGGTTGTTTCAACCGAGGAAACAGAAAGGACAGCAGGAATATTATGGCAGCAACGACAGAAGAATTACTTCAGACGATCTTACAGAGTCTGGAGAAAGTAGAATATATCAAATCGGAAGATATTCCGAATATTGATCTGTATATGGATCAGGTGCTGACCTTTATGGACAGAAAACTTCGTTCCGCAGTCCGTCCCCAGACGGAAGACCGTGCGCTGACTAAGACTATGATCAATAATTATGCGAAGAACGATCTGCTGCCTCCGCCGGTAAAAAAGAAATATTCCAAAGAGCATGTGTTACTGCTCATTTTCATTTACTACTATAAAGGTGTCATTCCCATGAATGAGATCCAGACACTTTTACAGCCGCTGACAGAGCGGTATTTCCAGAATGGTCAGGAGTTTGATCTCGAAAGCGTCTACAAGGAAGTTGTATCTCTGGAGAAGGAACAGTTAGAGTACCTGAAAAAAGATGTTGTGGAGAAATTCCACAGAGCGGAGAATTCTTTCGCGGGAGTGACCGGACAGGAGCAGGAGTTTTTACAGAAATTCGCCCTGATCTGTCTGTTAAGTTTTGATGTTTACATGAAGAAAATGCTCGTGGAACAGCTGGTGAACGAACTGGCGGATTCGCAGAAAGCACAGACTCCGGAAAAGGAGTCCCATAAGAAGAAAAATCAATAAGGGGTCATCAAATGAAAGCAATGATGGATCTGCATACGCATACTCTGGCAGCAGGGCATGCGTATAGTACGTTAAAGGAAAATATAGAATCGGCAATGGCGGCGGGACTTCGATACCTCGGAATGAGTGAACATGGTCCAAGCGCACCCGGTGGGCCGCATGAATTCTTTTTCGGCAATTACAAAGTAATTCCCAGAGAATATGATTATGTGGACAATACAGATAAAGTAATGCCCATGGAGGGCGGAAGGTTACGCCTGCTGTGCGGCGTGGAAGCAAATATCAGTGACATAAACGGAACACTGGATCTGGAGGAACGTTATCTGCAAAAAATGGATTACGCGATAGCGAGCCTTCATATTTTTGCATTTACCCCGGGAAGCCGTAAGGAAAACACAATGGCTTCTGTCAGAGGATTTCAGAATCCGTATGTGAAAATCCTGGGACACCCCGATGACGGCAGATTCCCGTTGGATTATGATCTGCTGGTACGGGAGGCAAAGGAGGCGAAAGTTGCACTGGAAGTGAACAATTCCTCGTTAAATCCGAAGTCTTCCAGAAAGGGCGGCAGAGAAAATATCACGGAACTCTTAAAGACTTGCATGAAGTACGGACAACCTGTTATAATGGGAACAGACAGCCATATCTGTTATGCAATCGGCGATTTTACAGAAGCGGAAGCACTGATGCGCGAGATCGGTTTTCCGAAGGAACTGGTATTAAATTACGATCCGGAGAACATTCACAAACTGATCAACATAACACTATAGCTTACAACAAATACAGGCGAAGAGCCGAAAAGCCGTATTACGGCATGCCCCGGAAATGGGCGGATAGGAGAACAAATGAAAGACGCAAATTGTGGATATTGTATGAGAGGGGAACTGCTGGACAAGTTCGGCATTTTCATCTGTGACCTGAAGGTGAGCAGCCTGATCCTGTTCAAGGAGCAGAGCCATCCCGGCAGATGCATCGTGGCATATAAGGATCATGTCAGCGAGATCGTGGATATCAGTGAGGAAGAGAGAAGACTGTTCTTCGAAGATGTGGCGCATGCGGCAAAAGCCATCCATGCAGCGTTCCATCCCGATAAACTGAATTATGGTGCTTACGGTGACACAGGCTGTCATCTGCATATGCATCTGTGCCCGAAGTATAAGGATGGTTTTGAGTGGGGCGGCACCTTTGAGATGAACCCCGGCAAGACTTTGCTGACCGATGCGGAATATCAGGAGATGATCGATAAGATCAAAGCAAACCTGTAATTTTGCAGAGACAGGCACAGAAACTTCTCCCGGAACATAGGATGTAGCTATAGCCTGATTGCCAAAACGCTTGATCGCTATAGAAAGGGAGAATCTATGAAAAAGTCGTTTGCAAAAAGAAGTGTTGCGAAAAAAACAGTTATGGCCGCACTTGCCGTGGTGCTCACACTGCCTGCGTTGACAGGCTGTGGGGAAGCCGGACAGACAGGTGGGACAAAGAAGACCAGAGTGGTGCTCAATGAAGTGGCCCACTCTGTTTTTTATGCGCCCATGTATGTAGCCATCGAGGAAGGCTACTTTTCCGATGCCGGAATTGACCTGGAGCTGGTCACCGGATTCGGCGCGGATAAGACAATGACGGCAGTACTCACCGGAGAAGCGGATATCGGATTCATGGGCAGTGAGAGCACGATCTACACTTATGCCGGAGGCACGGAAGATTATGTTGTGAACTTTGCGCAGCTGACACAGCGCGCGGGGAATTTCCTGGTGGCGAGAGAGCCCATAGATGATTTTGCGTGGGATATGCTGAAAGGAAAAACAGTCCTGGGCGGCAGAGCCGGGGGTATGCCGGAAATGGTGTTCGAATATATCCTGGAGAAACGAGGTATCGATCCGAAAACAGATCTGACAATTGACCAGAGTATTGATTTTGGTTCTACGGCGGCAGCATTCTCCGGAGGTCAGGGGGATTTTACCGTGGAATTTGAGCCGCATGCAACGCTGCTGGAGCAAAAAGGGGACGGATACGTTGTGGCATCTCTGGGAGAAGATTCAGGTTATGTGCCCTACACTTCTTTCTCGGCAAAAAAGAGCTATCTGGAACAGAATGCGGAAACCATTCAGGCCTTTATCGATGCTTTACAGCAGGGCATGAATTATGTACGGGAGCACAGCGCGGAGGAAATCGCCAAATGTATTGCACCGCAGTTTGCCGAGACGGAAAGTGATACGCTGACAACGATCGTAGCACGTTATCAGGGGCAGGATACCTGGAAAGAAGATCTGATCTTCCAAAAGGATGCATTCGATCTGTTACAGAATATTCTGGAGGATTCCGATGTGTTAAAAGAGAGAGTGCCTTATGAGACACTGGTAAATACGGAATTTGCACAGAAAGCGGCAGAAAAATGAGACTCTGTATGACAGAAATAAGCCCTTGAAAGGGGGGAGGATTAAACATCCTCCTCCTTGATGTGTATATTTTTGATCGCCCAGAGCTTCAGTGCTTTGGCGTTGGTGCTGATCTTCTCCAGGGAATCCAGGATATCCTGGAATGCCGGACGTTCGTCTTCGGAGATGACTCCGTCTTCGGAAATGGCGATCAGGGAGGCACGGAGCGTATCGATGTCTTTCAGGGAACCGAGCACTTTTAACGCCAGTCTGTCAAAGTCCACGATATCCACCTCGGATACGCTGTTGCGTCCTATGGGACATTCTTTGGCACAGTAGGAATTACACAGTTCCGGCGTGTTGTAGGCATCAGCCATGGCCTTGACTTCTTCAGGATAGGGAGCAATGGTGTCCAGTTCGATCCTGGCCAGTCTGGTACGGTCGATGCCGACCAGTTCGGCAGCTTTTTCACGGCTGCTGAAGTCGGGATTCGACCCGGCAGCCTCGCAACGTGCGAGATAGTACATATTATCAGCGGCTTTTGTAGCTTTTTTACCCATTTTATTTCGTTTCCTTTTCGTATATTATGGATTCATAACGATTCGGAACCGGGCCGGCGGATTTATATAAAGTGCCGGAATGATAAAGGCTCTGAATGGTTAAGTCACATCTTACGTAAGACAGTTTAGTGGAAAAGAAACACATTGTAAAGAAAAATTGATGATATTGGTGATATTTTGCGAAAAGCAGTTGAGGGAATGTGTAAAATTTGCTAAAATGTAAGAGATGTGAAAAAGAACAGATTTTTCATATATAAAACGGAGGTGCGGTAATGGGTTTAATCAGAGCAGCAAAAGATGCAGTCAGCAGCATGATGGCTGACCAGTGGAGAGAGTATTTCTATTGTGATTCCCTTTCCAATGACGTACTGGTGGTAAAAGGACAGCAGCGTGTAACCAACGGACGCAACAGCAATACCAAGGGCGTGGAGAACATTATCTCCAACGGTTCCATCGTAGCAGTCAACGAAGGACAGTGTATGATCATCGTGGATCAGGGCGGAATCGTGGAGTTCTGTGCGGATGCCGGTGAATTCGTATATGATGCTTCCACAGAGCCCAGCTTATTCTACGGAAGCCTTGGCGAGAGCGTTAAAAATACATTTTCCAATATCGGAAAGCGTTTTACTTTTGGCGGTAATGCGGCAAAGGATCAGAGAGTGTACTTCTTCAATATCAAGGAAGTTATGAACAATCTCTTCGGTACGGCAAGTCCGATCCCTTTCCGCGTCATCGATAAGAACATCGGACTGGATCTGGATACTTCCTTAAGATGTAACGGTGAGTATTCCTTCCATCTGGTAGATCCCCTGTTATTCTATAAAAATGTATGCGGTAATGTGACCGAAGCTTATACCAGAAGCGAACTGGTGGCAAAGATGAAAGCAGAACTGCTGACTGCATTGCAGCCCGCACTTGCCAAGATCTCCGCGCAGGGTGTACGTCCCAGTGAGATTCCCGCACATACCGAGGAACTGACAGAAGCCCTGAAGGAAGAGCTTTCCGATCTGTGGACCAAGCTTCGCGGTATCGAGATCGTTACGATCAACATTAACTCTGCGAAGATCCCCGATGAGGATGCGAAGACGATCGCAGATCTGCAGAGAACCGCAGTGCTTCGTAATACCGGAATGGCAGCAGCTACCATGACTGCCGCACAGGCTGAAGCTATGAAGATGGCAGCATCCAATACCTCCACAGGCCCCATGATGGCATTCGCAGGCATGAACATGGCCAATATGGTAGGCGGTATCAATGCCGGACAGCTGTATCAGATGGATGCACAGCAGAACGGCATGGGTATGCAGCAGGCAGCCGCACAGGCTCCCGAACAGCCTCATATGCAGGCACCTGTTCTGGGCTGGACCTGCAGCTGCGGCAAAACAGATAACCGCGGTAAATTCTGTGCCGAGTGTGGCGCACCGAAGCCCTCTGAAGCCGGCTGGACCTGTAGCTGCGGAGCAGTGAACCAGGGCAAGTTCTGTACGGAATGCGGAGCAAAGAAGCCGGAAGGCGCTCCGATCTATAAATGTGATAAATGCGGCTGGGAGCCGGAAGATCCCGCACATCCTCCTAAGTTCTGCCCGGAGTGTGGAGATCCTTTTGATGAGAATGACAGAGTATAAGCTGCTCAGAAAAATATTTTTTAGAAAACAGCAGTACAGCGGATGCCTTTCGGTGTCTGCTGTACTTTGCTGTCAACAGTACAACGGAATGAAAGACAGAGAGAAACGTAAATGAGCGGAAGTCTGATCGCAATTATTGTAATACTGGTATTGTGTCTGGTGCTGGCGGGGATTATTTATTACGCATATTGCACTGTAAAAAGGAAAGTCAGGGAAACGTCCAGACTGCTGTTTGGAACGGATTCCATGATCGAGGGAATGAAACAGAGAGAACTGGAAGTGGAGACGACACCCAAATCGGTATCCTCCGCCACGAATCTATATATGCCGTCTATTATGAGAGATTTTCCGGAATTTCATTATGACGAGATGAAGAGCAGGGCAGAAAATGTATTGATTTCTTACCTGCATGGTATTACCGGACAGAATCCGGCACTTTTGTCGGAAGGAACAAACGAATTGAAAGAACAGCTCAGACTGCGGCTGGAAATGTTACAGAACCGGTCACAGAAAGAGAGCTTTGACAATATTCATATTCACAGAACGGAAATCCATCAGTACCGGAAACAGAAAGGACGGCAAAGCATTGTCCTGCAGTCGGCGGTGGAATATTTCCATGCGGTAACGGAAAACGGCAAGGTGATCAAGGGCAGCAGGGATCATAAAGAACAGGCAAAATATAATGTGGAGCTGGTCTATATCCAGGATCAGGATATGATCGAAAATCAGGAGGATGCAGGACTGGCACTGAACTGTCCGAACTGTGGGGCACCACTTCCGGGATTGGGAGCGAAGAAGTGTATTTATTGTGATACCCCCATCGTAGAGTACAATCTGCGTGTCTGGAACTTCAGCCGCGTGGAAGAAGTATAGTATGAAAAGAACTTCTGTTAGAGAGGGTCTGCATGAGAGAAGAAGGTATGGGAGTGGAGAACAGGGTTACAACACAAAATGTACAGGACGTGGACAGACAGCTGGATGCGGCCAATAAGGAACTGCATCGGGAAAGAGAAAAGCTGATGGCTGTGATCCGTATGTCCGGAGATCTGATCTTCGAATACGATATTTTGAATGACAAGATGTACTATGCCGGTCCGGGAGAAGGGATTCTGTATCCCGACCAGATCACGGAAGGGTATACGGATCATCTCATCAGAGAGGCGGGAAACCGGACGGAGACCGTGGAACAGCAGCTGGCGGAAGCGCTGCGCAGCGGAAAACCGGATATCTATATTGAACTCTGTAAGACAGATGCGGACGGCAGCCCCCGGTGGGTGAAAGTCATCGGACAGACTTTTTACGATGAAAAGGGAGAGCCGGAACGGGTTCTGGGAAAAGTCTGTGATATTGACGAACAGAAGAAAAAAGAGTGGGAGCTGCGTGAAAAATCGCAGAAGGATTCACTGACGGGACTGTGGAATAACTCTACGATCAAACAGCGGATCGCAGAAAGACTGCAGCAGCTGAAACAGGGACATACAGGCTATCTGGTCGTCCTGGACGTGGACAGCTTTAAAAAGATCAATGATACCAACGGCCATCTGTTCGGAGATGCGGTATTGTGCTCTTTTGCGGATGAAATGACGAAGCATTTTCCCGATGCGCTGCGCGGCAGGATCGGCGGTGACGAGTTTGTCTTTTATGTGGAAGACATGGAACGGGGAACTCTGGAAGAGAAACTGAAACAGCTGAACCGCTGTATGTCTGACCGTTATGATGATGACAAGACCGGACTGCATATCTCCTGCAGCCTGGGGGTGGCGGTAACGGACGGAACGATGACGGATTACAATCTGCTGTTCCAATGGGCGGATGCGGCATTGTATCAGGTGAAAAGTAAAGGCAAGGGAGCTTTTTATCTGCTGGATGTTATGGAAGGCGTGGCATTGCCGGGAAAGAGCTATTTAAAAAGCGAAGAGAACAAAGAGGATGAGATCGTACATAAAGAAGCCCGGTTTGACAGTGAGGAAGATCTTGTGCTGTTCTGCATCGATCTGTTGGAAAATGTGTCAAATCTGACCAGCGCACTGAAAGTACTCTGTGAGCGTACCTGCAGTTTTTTCGGCATTGATGATATGATATGTGTGGAGACCACGGAATCCGGACCTATGATCCGTTATCAGTGGAACCGGGAAGAAAAAGAAAATTTTGCAAAGAGAATTCTGAACCCCGGTGTATTTGAATGGGACAGGATCCGGAAAAATGCAGATGATTCCGGAACTGTGATCTACAGACAGGAGGAGACCCCGAATATCTACAAAGAGGAAGCAAAGTCTGTAATGATCGTCATGTCCACGGCATCAAAGGGGGTAAAAGCCAGCGTTGTTTTTACGGACCGCCACACGGACAGAAAATGGCAGAAAGAAAAAAACGCACTTTGCAAGATCTCCCATCAGATCTTTAACAGGCTCAGAAAACTTAAGAACGCAGAGAAAGACCAGCGGGAATTAAACCGGAAGCTGAATTATGATGCCCTGACGGGATTGCCGGTATATAACCGCTTTGTGGATCAGATGGAAAGCTATATGGCGACCCACGGGAAATGCGGATTGTATTTTGTTTCTTCGGATTTCTCTAATTTCCAGTATGTGAATGAAATGTACGGCTATGAGGTAGGCGACCGGATCCTGCATGATTTTGCCATAGCGCTGCAGGAAAAGTGCGAGAACGGAGTGCTTTTCTGCCGTGTGACATCGGATCATTTTGTGGGCGTACTGAAAGAAGACACGGTGGAGGATGCGAAGGACGAATATCTGGAATTCACCGATGCTTTTGTCCGGAAGACCAACAGCCGGTACGACCAGTGTAATCTGGTCATCGCTACGGGAATGTACGAGATCCGGGAGAATGACTGGTCGGTGTCCTCCATGATGGACAATGCCAATGAGGCCAGAAAACAGTGCAAGACCCAGAAGGTAGACAGTGCGGTGGAGATCTATACGGAGAAGATCCGCAAAGATCTGGAGAATACCAGAGAAATCGTATCCGGCATGGTCAGTGCGTATAACAATAAAGAATTTCGTGCATACCTGCAGCCCAAGGTGTCACTGCATACCGGGAAGGTAGTCGGGGCGGAAGCACTGGTAAGATGGATCAGAGCGGACGGCTCTATGGTGATGCCCGGAAGATTTATTGATGTTTTTGAACGAAACGGCTTCATTACCAAGGTGGATTTCGCGGTACTGGATCAGGTGATGGAATATTTGCGGGACGCCCTTGCACAGGGGGAAGAAGTGGTGCCGATCTCGGTGAATTTCTCCAGAAGACACAATGAATATACGGACTTTGTACCGAATATTTTAAAACGGCTGAAAGAGTATAAGGTACCGGGCAGACTTCTGGAAGTAGAAGTGACGGAGTCTGTCTTTATGTCGGATCTGAATAAACTGACCAATAATCTGGAGACTCTCAGGGGGAAAGGCGTGGAGATCTCTGTGGATGATTTCGGCAGCGGTTATTCTTCCCTGAACCTGTTATCCAAGGTAGCGGTGGATACGGTAAAGCTGGACAAGCAGTTCCTGGATGATACCATGAACAGTGAACGGGAAGAAACGGCATTGACAATTATCAAATATCTGACTAAAATGTTGAAACATCTCGGTTTCAAGGTATTGGCAGAGGGCGTGGAGACGAAAGAACAGTTAGACATGCTGCGGCTGGCGGACTGTGATATCGTGCAGGGATATTTTTATGCAAAGCCTATGCCGATCGAAGATTTCAGAAAGTTTTTGCAGCAATTTAATGAAAGGGATAATGCGTAATTCATGAGTATTTATGATACCTTAAATAAAGAACAAAAAGAAGCGGTGCTTCATACGGAAGGACCGCTCCTTCTGTTAGCGGGTGCGGGGAGCGGCAAGACCCGTGTCCTGACCCACAGAGTAGCATATCTGATCGATGAGATGGGAGTGAATCCCTGGAATATTCTGGCCATTACTTTTACCAACAAGGCAGCGCAGGAGATGCGTGAACGAGTGGACAAGATCGCCGGTTTCGGTGCGGATCAGGTATGGGTGGCGACATTCCATGCCACCTGTATGAGAATTCTGAGAAGACATATCGACCGGCTGGGATATGACACGAATTTTACGATCTACGATACGGATGACCAGAAAACGGTGATCAAACAGGTATGCAAGAGACTGAATATCGATACCAAGATGTACAAGGAACGTACATTACTTTCAGAGATTTCATCGGCCAAGGATGAACTGGTGGATGTGCGTGAATTCGAAGTGAAATCCGCCGGGGATTACCGTAAGTCCGTGACAGCCAGAGTCTACAGGGAATATCAGGAGACACTGAAGAAGAGCAACGCGCTGGATTTCGATGATATCATTGTTAAAACGGTAGAACTTTTTAAAAACTGTCCGGAAGTGCTCCGTAACTATCAGGAACGTTTCAGATATATCATGGTGGATG
>JBNMHS010000048.1:0-21347 GCA_050872885.1 Acetatifactor sp. | reverse complement strand
GGGAGATGAAAAAGTTTCTAAAATAATTTTAATAGGATATTCACTGTCAGAATTAGCACACACAGCATAAAAATATACATGTCGTCCGTTCATCAATTTTACAAATTCGGCATCATGCTGCAGAACCTCAACACGCAATGAATAATCAACAATAGATACTTTTTCATGAGTTACACAATCAAGCACTAACATCAAACTACCTCTCTTTCTTTTCTCCGGTTCAGCTCCTTATAAGGCTTACCATTACCGGGCTATACTTTCTAACGCGTTTGTGTTACAATCGAGTATATATACTTTAGTGAGACAAAGTATTTTTAGTAATTTGTCTTACAAGGTTAGTATACTAGTCACCTGACTAGTTGTCAACACAAAACTAGTCAATTTTCTAGTTAATTATTGAGGGATATTTAATGGACATAGTAGAAAGAATAAAGCAAAAATGCGCTGAAAAAGGCACAACAATGGGAACATTGGAAAAAGAGCTGGGTTTTGCGAACGGATCAATACGACGTTGGGATGAAAGAGTACCAGGCGCAGATAGAATATTAACGCTAGCAAATAGACTAGAAATATCAGTAGACTGGTTACTCACTGGTAAGGAGTCCGGGAACCTGACACCAGAAGAGCAGATCCTGGTTGATCACTACCGCCGGGCAGATGACCGGGGCAAGCGCAGCATCATGCGAACCGCGGAGAGCGAAAGCGCGGAGCTAGAGTCATCAACTTCCAAACTTGGATAGAAAACCATAGGCTGTAAGACAAACGGAAAAATATATGTCCTATAAAATGGACTTAAAAGGAAGAGTGTATTACAAATTTTTCTTTACAATTCCGGGAACCCGTGTTATATTGACCTTAGAGAAGTGATAAGAAGATCCAAGACGCAGAAAACCCCGGGGCGCAATCCCGGGGCTTTTTGTATCTAGGCTGGCTGTTGCTATTCATCTCTGTCCAGCCATTTGCATATGTAGTAAGCTACTACACTTGCTATAACAGAGAGAATGAATATGATAAGAATGTCCATGACGCACCTCCTTCCTGCTGGAAAGAGTCAACAGCACGCCTATTATAACACATGGTTCTAATCGCGTAAACCGCCAAGAGGGAACAAAAAACGCAATAAAAAAGGCTCTGGAAGCCTTTTCTCTTAATCAGGGTGTCCAGGGTTCGAGCCCCTGGCGGTGCACTCGAGAGAATCGTTTTTGGAGACATAGGAGCTCCGGGGACGGTTCTTTTTTTGTCTGCAAAAACGCTGACCAGAATCTTTTAATGGGTATGTATTTATGATATGCTTTAAAAGATGAGATTATGCGAGATTTTCAACAACTGAAATGGACGAGAGAGGGATACGTATGAATGATGCGATAGCAATGATGTTCGCAATCCTGATTGTAATGTTCGGGTATCTGGTATATAAGATCAAGATTGATCAGCCGAAAGTCAATACCAAGCCCACCGGAACCAGAAAACAGAACAGGGGAAAGCCGATTATAAAAAACAACTGGAATATGGAACCATTACATACAAAGGATCCGGCGGACAAAGATCTGCGATATGAGGATTTTGTAGAATCATCCTGGAAAGAAATAGAAAAGTAGTCTGTTCTACAATTTTACCTGCAGGCTGATACTGCGACATGATTTTGGCCGACAAATTTCTCTTTACAACTTCGGGAACCCGTGTTATATTGACATTGAGATAAAAGAGACTAAGACTCAAAGATTCAAGACGCAGAAAACCCCGGGGGGCAATCCCGGGGCTTTTTGTAACTAGGCTGACTGTTGCTAATCCTCTCCGTCCAGCCATTTGCATATGTAGTAACCGACTACACTTGCTATGACGGAGATAATGAAAGAAACTAAAAGATTCAAGACTGGTCACCTCCTTCCTGCTGGAAAGAGTCAACAGCAAACTCATTATAGCATAAGGAGTTGACCGCGTAAACCGCCAGGGTTCGAGCCCCTGGCGGTGCACGAACTCTCCTTCGGAGAGCACAGAGAACTGTTTTTGGAGACTTAGGAGCTCCGGGGACGGTTCTTTTTTTGTCTGTAAAAGGCAGTGTGCTTGTAAAGACATCATTTAAGGTGTATTCTGAAAATATATTTGTCGCATATTAAGAAAACACAGCAGTATACGAGGGAAAATAAAATGGGACGTATAAGTCAGATATATCTTTTGCTGTTTGTATTGATTATAATAAGCACAGTTTTTAAGATACTAATGCCCCAAATAAAAGGTAAAATAGGGGAAAAAACAGTAAGTCTTGTGCTTAACCAGCTGGAAAAAGAAAATTACAGTATCTTAAATAATGTTATTTTGAAATCGACAGGAGGATCGACAAAGACAACACAGATCGATCATGTAGTTGTGTCGGTTTATGGCCTTTTTGCAGTAGAAACGAAAAATTATAAAGGGCAGATTTATGGCAACGAGAAGTCACAACAGTGGACACAGAACATCTACGGACATAAGTATAAATTCATGAATCCTGTTCATCAAAATTATGCTCATATTAAGGCACTGGAAACAATACTGACAGAAAACGGATTTGCAGAAACACCAATATATTCTGTGATAGCATTCCCAGGAGATACGGAACTGAAAGTGACAACTACGGAAGCATGTGTTGTGAATTACGGAGCGATTGCAAAAAGAATCCGGGTACTTTCCACAACAAGAGTATTTACGGAGGAACAGGCAGCATCCATTGGGTATTTGCTTCAGAATGCCAATGCATTGTCCCAAGAGACAGTAAAAGAGCATGTCAACGATATACAAAAAGTAAAAGAGGATAATGAGCAAAAAATAGCAAAAGGGATTTGTCCTAAATGCGGAGGAAATTTAATCCGCAGAAGGGGAAAATATGGATATTTTTATGGATGTAGTAATTATCCGAAATGCAGATATACAATGACAATAAGGTAAAACGGAAGTCTGAAATTCATAAAGTCAGAACAACGAAGATATCAGTTTCAGGGTAAAGGACAAAAGATTATGCGTTGGGAAAACCTGTTTTCACGTGAAATTCTAAGAAGAGGAAGACAATATTACGACGAAGGAAAAGTAAAGGGTCTGAAGCACCGCGGCGCAACTTATCAGGCCAAGGTGTTAGGCACGAAGATTTACGATGTTGAGATCTATTTGTCTGATAAGATACGTCCGGTAATGTATTGTAATTGCATGTATAGTGGAAGATGTAAACATGAGGCAGCAGTGCTTTATGCGATCGATGCGGAGATGTCAGGAGAAACTGCAACACAGAGGGAACGGGAACTTCCTAAGATCGTATATCCGTTTGCGCATTCGAAACAGGTGGAGCCATCTGACGACGTGGCGCAAATAAAAACTTATGCCATGGACGATTATAACTACTTTAATATGGAGACTATGACTAAGCCGTTTACCTTTTATGATAAAGAACTGGAAATGGCGCAGCGGCTTATTACCGATGGAAAAATAACATTGACAAATCTGACATTTGGCTATCCAAACCGTCTGGGAGCCAATGACTTGATGGGGCAGGTATACGGGACAATAGACGGACATACTTTACATATTACATTTGCCAAAGACGAAATCATTGAAGCGAACTGTAATGTGCCGGGGTGTTATGACGGACGTTACTACGGGAAAGCATATTATGGAATTGCAGGGGATTCTTTATGTGTCCATGAGTTGGCATTGTTGTTGCTGCTAGAGAAGAAGCTGCAGGTGGACAGCGTAGGAGATGCCACAGACAGCTATGCAAGCAACATGCTACGCGGATTCCGTCAGAGAAGACCGGGACTGGAAGAGAATGAGCATACAGAAAATGCAAAAGCAGAAGTAACTTTGGAAGCTTTTCTTGAGGATAAGGGAGAAGGACTGCAACTTGGATTCAAAGTAGGTACAGAGAAGCTTTATATGGTCAAAAAACTTTCTGAGTTTGTAGATTGCGTGGAAAAAAGGGATCAATGGAAGCTTGGAACGAAAAATAGTTTAGACTTTTCTATTGCTGAATTTAACGAGAGCAGTAAAAAGTATTATGATTTGCTGAAGAGCGTTGTAATGCAGGAATGGCGCAGAACAGAGTATAACAGAAGCCTTTCCTGGAGTGGATATTATCGCTTTGGCAGTGAGACGGAGGACCTAAAAGACAGAATTCCGCTATACGGGGAACGACTGGATCGTTTTTTTCCTCTGGTAGCCGGAAAAAGGATCCCGGTAACTGTACCACAGGGAAGAAGAAAAACAGAGAAGACGGAATGGCTTTTTGCAGAAGGCAATCCTAATATTCAGTTGACGATAGAGCAGGAAAACGACGAAGACAATACTTTTCAGGGAATTCGTATCAGCGGTAAAATACCGGAGTTTTATGAAGGCATCAATTATCGGTATTATCTGGAGAAAAATGTGTTTTACAGAATTTCGGCGCAAGAACTGGAGGAGTTGGAGCCGCTGCTTCGTAATGCAGAGGATGGAAAAATATCTCTGAGGGTAGGACGCAGATATTTATCAGAGTTTTACTACAGAGTACTTCCTACACTTGAAAAATATGTAAAAGTAAAAGAAAAGAATGCAGACAAAATCCGGGCATACTTGCCGCCCGAGGCAGAATTCGTGTTTTATCTTGATGCGGAGAATGGGCGGATCCTGTGTCGGGCAGATGGCGTATACGGGGAAAACAGTTATAATCTGATGTCATGGTTAGATCCGGAGCAAAAGGTTGAGAGCTTCCGGGATCGTGAGATGGAAAGCCATACGCTTGCGGAGGTTCGTAGGATTTTTCCGGAGATCAATACGGAAAAAGAGAGTTTTGATTCCGGAGAAGATCCGGATGTTATTTATCAAATTTTGAAGACGGGTGTTGCAGATTTGATGCACCTGGGGGAGGTACAGAGTACAGACCGTTTCCGGCGCATGAATATTCGTAAAAATCTTCCGGTGCATATCGGGGTATCGGTTGGCAGTGACCTGATGAATTTGGAGATTCATTCTACAGAATTGTCACAGGAAGAGCTTTTGGACATTCTGGGCAGTTATCGGCGCAAACACAAATATTACCGCCTTAAGAGTGGAGAATTTTTGGATTTACAGGAACAAACTCTGCAGGAACTGGCGGAAATGCTGGATACGCTGCATATTTCTCCGAAAGAATTCGTCAAGGGAAAGATGCAGCTGCCGCTGTACAGAGCGCTTTATCTGGACAAAATGCTGGAGCAGTGCGAAGGTGTTTATTCAGACAGGGATGTACGATTTAAGCAGCTGATCAAGAATTTTAAGACCGTGGAAGATTCGGAATACGAAGTTCCGGAGCCCTTGAATAAAGTACTCAGGCGCTATCAGAAATATGGTTACAGATGGCTCAGAACACTGGAAAATTGCGGCTTTGGCGGTATCCTGGCGGACGACATGGGACTGGGCAAGACACTTCAGGTGCTCACAGTCTTACTGGCACATAAGCGTGAAGAGAAAAAATATCAGCCGGCGCTGATTATTACCCCGGCCTCCCTTGTCTATAACTGGCGAGAGGAGATCACACAGTATGCGCCGGAATTAACGGTAGGCATGATCACCGGCGGTCAGCAGGAGCGTCAGAAGAACATCGCTGAGTATGAAAAATATGATGTTCTGGTAACTTCTTATGATCTTTTGAAGAGAGATATTGCAGAGTACGAAGGCAAGAGTTTTTCTGTGCAGGTAATAGATGAGGCACAGTATATTAAGAATCATACGACTGCGGCAGCAAAATCGGTGAAGCTGATCACCAGCCATACGAAATATGCTTTGACGGGAACACCGATTGAAAATCGTCTGAGTGAGCTGTGGAGCATTTTTGATTATTTGATGCCGGGATTTTTATACAAATACGAGAATTTCAAAAAAGAAATGGAGACACCGATCACCAAAAATCAGGACGCAGATGCCACGGCATTGCTAAAGCGCATGGTGGCACCGTTCATTCTTCGCAGACTGAAGACCGATGTGTTGAAGGATCTCCCGGAAAAGCTGGAAGAAAACTATTATGCAGTGATGGATGAGGAACAACAGAAGCTGTACGACGGACAGGTTGTCCGGATGAAAAATTCACTGGAAAAAGAAACGGAAGATCATATCAGGAAGAACAAGCTTCAAATTCTGGCGGAACTGACCAGAATCCGACAGATCTGTTGTGATCCGTCTCTTTTATTTGACGATTATCACGGAGAAAGTGCAAAACGCAATACCTGTATGCAACTGATAGAAAATGCAATCGAGGGAGAACATAAAGTATTGCTTTTTTCACAATTTACTTCTATGCTGGAACTGCTGGAGCAGGATCTACAGGAACGGGGAATCCTGTATTACAAGATTACAGGAGAAACTTCCAAAGAGAAACGGTTGGAACTGGTGCAGCAATTCAATATCGATCAGGTACCGGTATTTTTGATTTCATTGAAAGCCGGCGGTACGGGATTAAACCTGACCGGTGCGGATATCGTCATACATTATGATCCCTGGTGGAATGTTGCGGCGCAGAATCAGGCGACAGACAGAGCACACCGTATCGGTCAGACGAAGGCGGTATCTGTCTATAAGTTAATCGTGAAGAACTCTATCGAAGAGAAAATACTGAAAATGCAGGAAGATAAAAAGAATCTGGCAGATGCGGTATTAAACGGAGAAAGTACCAGCCTGATGGACATGAGTAAGGATGATTTATTACAGCTTTTAGGATGATAAGGAATTTGGGAACCCTGATTAAGAGTCAGGGTTTCCAGAAAGCGTAGAGGACCGGAGATTTTATGACAGCAATATTTGATACCCATGCGCATTATGATGATGACGCATTTAATGAAGACAGAGAGCGGCTTCTGGCGGAGCTGCCGGAGCAGGGAATCACCCGAGTGGTGGATGTGGGAGCGAGCCTTTCCTCCTGCCGCAAGGTGCTGGAACTGATGGAGCGGTATGATTATATCTACGGAGCCATCGGCGTACACCCCAGCGAGACGGCGGAGCTGAATGAGGATAATTTCCTCTGGTTACGGGAACGGTGCCTACGGGAGAAATGCCTGGCGGTCGGAGAGATCGGACTGGATTACTACTGGCCGGAACCGGATCACGAAATACAGAAAAAATGGTTCCTGCGGCAGCTGGATCTGGCGAGGGAGATAGGGAAACCGGTCATTATCCATTCCAGAGATGCGGCAAAAGATACCGTAGACCTCATGACGGCAGCCCATGCGGAAGAGATCGGCGGTGTGATCCACTGCTATTCTTATACAAAAGAAACGGCTAAGATATTCCTGGATATGGGATTCTATTTTGGCATCGGTGGGGTACTGACCTTTAAAAATGCGAAGAAATTAAAAGAAGCAGTAGAATATATCCCCATGGATCGTATCGTGCTGGAGACGGACTGCCCTTATCTGGCACCGGAGCCGAACCGCGGCAAACGCAACAGCTCCCTGAACATCCCTTATGTGATATCTGTGCTGGCGCAGATCAAGGGGATTACGGAAGAAGAAGTGAGGAAGGCTGCATGGGATAACTCCGTGAAATTATACCGTATGTAATAAAAGACCACCTTAATCCGGAAGATTAAGGTGGTACTTTGTCAGAATGCGGTTAAAAATAAAAGAATTGATATAGGCGGATAATCCAGGAGCTATTAACAGGAGCGGCCAGAACACGAAAACCCCTGTCAGAAAAATTCCGGCAGTCACTGCAACGGTGGACAAAACAGGAAGAAAATTCCGGATTCCCATAGCAAAGCTCATTTTAAATAATGCTGCGGTGGTATTTTCGCAACGTGCCAATAACGGAAACATCATAAACAAGACAATGAAAAACAGTACCGTTATTATCGCGAAAGCAGGGAGCAGGTAAAATGCCATGGAAGTACCGCTGTTCAGACACCAGTACCAGTCGGCACCCAATACCGCCCCGACGGCAAGCATGATCAGCCACAGCAAGGTGCCCTGCTTGAAATTACCGCGGAAGGAACGCCAGTAGGAGGAAGACGTATAGCCCTCCTGGTTGCTTGCCTGCTTCAGCGTCACATAGTATAAAGCACAGGTGCCGCTTCCGGCGGTAAACACCAGAAGACAGCATAAATACCAATAAACCGACAGTAAGAACAAATCCGCCAGATTGCCGATAAATCTCCATACGGGATTTTCAAGATTAAAAAAGCGTCCCAAAATCATCAAACCTTTCTATGCTTCGTTAATAGTAAAATCAATACATTTCTCGATATCGTATGTCTTTGCCATATGCTTTTCCATAGCATCATCCACTGACAATCTCCAGTTTGTGAAATGAACTCTTTCCGCATTGCGGGCATAAACAGCATTCATACCGTCCGTCAGTATGGTATTGTTCTGACAGGGACGCAGATCATGCGTGTTCTTTGGCCAGTCGGTGCGGTGTACCAGATGCAGATCTATGTTCTGGAATGTAATATCCGAAATATTGCGGGAATCATCTCCGTAGATCAGAATTCCGTTTTCACCGGTACAATGGATATTCTGGAAAGTTACATTGCGGATATGACCGACATTTTTGTCATCGCTGCGCTTGACCGCCGTGATGGCAACAGGTTCTGCTTCGCCCCACCAATGCGCTTTGGAAAACAGGCGGGTATCAATATTCAGGTTGGAAAAAGTAACATTTTCTATAAAACCATTGTCCCGAAGCTGCATGGAAATGCCGCGGTTGGTGTGGCTGATACAGCAATTGGTAACGGTAATATTCCGGAAAGGAGCTTCACTTTCTGTTCCGAATTTGATAGCGGCACTGGTGGACATCAGGGTACAGTTATCTACCAGGATGTTCTCACAGGCACCGTATTGCATGGAATGTGCTGTGTTTTTGAATACAATACAGTCATCGGCACTTTCAATGTGACAATTTGTGATCCGGACATTCTTACAGTGATCAGGATCAATACCATCGCAGTTGGCCAGACGCAGATTGTTCAGGATACGAATGCCATCGATCAGAACATCTTCGCAGCCTATCATGTGTGTGGTCCAGAAAGCACTGCCGGTGAGGGTCACATGGGTGAGAGTCAGATGCGTGACGTGCTCTAAAAATAACAGAGGGACTCTGGGGTAAAAGCTGCCATCAATATGCCAGGGAGATACTGTGCCATAAAAAATTTTCTCATTGCCGTCGATTTTTCCAAAGCCGGTGATGGATACATACTCGCAGTCCTTGGCATAAAGGAAGAAAAGAGTGGGCTGTCCGGTATAGTCACAGTTCTCATATGTGGGCCTGTCTATTTGGGATGGAGCAGCGTTTTGTCTGCCCAGAAGGTTAAAATCCTCCAGATTATCACTGCCCTTTAGACAGGAGCCTGTCTCCAGATGCAGTTCTACATAAGAACGAAGGATGAGGGTACCGGAACGATAGGTACGTCCTCCGCTAAAAGTAACACAGCCGCCTCCGTTTTCGTGACATGCATCAATTGCTGCCTGAATTGCAGGTGTGTCGTTGTGAACGCCGTCACCGACAGCACCGTAATTGTCTACGTTATAAATCATAACTACTCCCATCTGTACAATATCTGTTTCTGCATACTGTACGTTGCTATTGGTCGGTCCGGTATTGGAACATGACATACATGCTTCAAATGGATCAGTCTGGGAAAGCATGGTTCAAAACAGGCGGTCTGGTTCCTGATTTGTTTGCCACAACTTTATCACAGGTTAACAAAAGGGTCAATAGAAATTTTGTCGGAAAAGGTGGTATCCGGATGAAACACATGCATTTTGGCCTGCTTGCGGTAGGCTCTGGGCGACACACCGTTTGCCTTGCGGAAACAGTCTTTGAAGTAGTTACTGCTGTTGAAACCGCAATTGACGGCGATCTTGGTAATGGAATCATCTGTGGTCAGAAGCATCTGGCTGGCCTGACGGATCCGGATATAATTGACATATTCCCGGAAGGTCGTACCCGTGACATTGCGGAACTTCCTTGACAGATAAGTGGGACTCAGATTTACCTTTTCCGCCACTTCGTCCAGCGTCAGCGGCATGGCAAAATTTTGTGCAATGTAACGGAGAGCATCTTCAATATCGTTACTGATGCCGTTGTTTTGTTTTAAGTTCTCATAGACAAAAATACCATCCCTGCGGATCTCCAATAAAAGAGTCTGCATGAGAAGAGTCAGGAATTCATAGGAATACTGATCCGGAATATTGTTCTCCTGAAGCATATCATTCAGCAGCTTTTCCAGCTGAATGCGGCCGGCGGGGGACAGAACCACTTTGCCGGAACGGGACAGGTATTCCCGGATATCCTGGTGGGCATCCCAATAAGTCTGCGGAAGAATGTCCAGCTGACAATAGATGACGATACGTTCACAGGGGATCAGTCCTTCATACTGTGTGCAGTGGGAATCTCCCGGAGTTACGATAAATACATCGCCGGCCGATAAATGATAGATATTTTTGTTTACTGAGTAAATACAGCTGCCTGTTTTCAGATAGAAAAATTCACAATAGCTGTGGATATGCTCGTAAGTCATGGAAAAACTGGGGACACGAACCTGTTTTTCCACATAAATGCCTTCATTATTTTCCTCTGTGTACATCTGACACGACCTCCAAACGCCATTATATAGAAACTACGGCATACAATATGACCAAAAACCGTATTCATACGCTGATTATTTTGTGTAATTATAACATCAGCAAACAAATATCACAAGAACGCTTTAGGACATATTTTTCGAAAAAGACAAATAATCTGTAGTTTTTGTTAAAAACACATATTAAAATAGTATTATTCCATAGGGCAGATGGATAAAATGAATTCAACAGCTGAAGGATACGTTCCCAAAATGGTCGGTCTGGGGGGCGGCGTATTCCGGTGGCAGTTAACGTTAACGAAACCAATTGGGAAAATAAAATTATTATGAATTAGCGCGTAGCAAGAGACAATGTATTTTGAAAAGGAGTAATAAAGCTTATGAAGAAAAAAATTTTAGCAGCATTATTATCCGTAACAATGATCCTCGGAATGGTGGGTTGCGGTAATTCCTCAAATGAAGAAAGCACTCCCGCAGCAGAAAGCACTGCAGCAAAAACAGAAGAAGCTGCATCCACCACTACTGCAACAGATTCCGAAGAGCCGATCACATTAAGAATGGCATGGTGGGGATCTCAGACAAGACATGATATTACCGTTCAGGCAATTGAACTGTATGAGAGTGAACATCCCAATGTAACAATTGAATATGAGTTCTATTCCTTTGATGATTATTTTACAAAACTGAAAACTTTGGTAGCTTCCGATCAGGTATGGGATGTTTTCCAGCTGGGCGGCAACTTCCCTCAGTACATGGATAAGATTTACTACCTGAATGAGTTCATCGATTCCGGTGTGGTAGATGTATCCGATATTTCAGATTCTTATCTGAAGATCACACAGGATACCGATGGAAATCAGATCGGATTATCCAATGGCCTGAATACATACGGTATTGCATATGATGTAGACCTGTTCAATGAGGCAGGAGTTCCCCTTCCTACCGAGAACTGGACATGGGACGACTTCAAGAGCGCTGCAGAGAAGATTCATGAGTACACCGGTGACTTCGGCGTATCCGGATTTACTTCTTCCGAGTTTATCGCAGGCTGCTCCACCTACATCGGCCAGCAGGGAAGCCTTGGACAGTACAGCTTCTTCAACCTGGATCTGACCGGTATGGGATTTGATGATGCTCAGATGCTGACTCCTTACATTCAGATGAAAGCTGACCTGATCAAAGAAGGTGCCGCTCCCGATGCAGGTGCTGAAATGGAGATCACCAACATTGAGAACGACTTCCTGGTAACCGGCGAAGCAGGTATGACCTGGGTTGCAGTAAACCAGTTCCCTACTATCTACGATGTATGTAAAGAAGACGGACGTACACTTGGCCTGGCTACGATTCCCAGAGTTACTTCCGATGGTCTGTCCGGTGCAATGATTCAGTCTTCCCAGATGCTGTGTGTATCTCAGGATAGTGAGCACAAGCAGGCTGCAGCAGAATTCATCAGCTGGTTTGAGAACAGCACAGAGTGCAATAACATTTTAAGAGGTGAAAGAGGTATCCCTGTTAACACCACCGTTCGTGAAGCTCTGAAGGCAGATGCTACCGAAGGTCAGCAGATCATGTATGATTTCGTAGACCTGGTTGGTACTTTTGAGATCCCTGAGAAGATCAACGTGCTGAGCCCTGACGGACAGGATGAGGTAGTAGCTAATTATCGTAACTACATCCAGCAGGTAGCTACCGGTGAGATCACCGCATCTGAAGCTGCTGACAAGACCTATGCAGACGCAGAAAAGATATTTGCAAAATAAAATACGCATAGGAAAATAAGAAGTATCTGATAAATCTAATAAAATAGTAATAAGAACAGCGAGGCACACTTTCCTCGGAGAGTGTGCCTGTACTGTCTCTATCGACAGACTTGTCGACAAAAAGGAGGGCTTCTCTTGAAAACGACTACCGTATCGAAGACACCCGGGTGGAGAAGATTTATTTACAAAGAGTCAACCGTAGGACATGTGTTTGCGGCACCTTTTATATTCGGATTTATTTGTTTTTCCCTGATTCCCATTCTGACCTCATTGTATTATTCCTTTACGGATTATTCCATGGGTTCCAAAACGATCGCCTGGGTGGGATTTACTAATTTTGCACGTCTCTTTAAGGATGAAATTTTCGTCAAGTCCCTGGGCGTGACGTTAAAATATGTATTTGTATCAGTTCCTCTGAAACTGGCATTTGCTCTTTTCGTAGCATTTCTGCTGACGAGAAAGAGCAGAATGGTAACTCTTTACCGTTCCTTATATTATGTACCGTCTCTGGTAGGCGGCAGCGTGGCTGTAGCACTGGTGTGGAAACAGTTGTTTGCAAGAAAAGGTCTGATCAACGCAGTTCTGGTAGATATGGGCTTAGAGAAGATCAACTGGTTCGGAGATGAGAAACTGGCATTGATCCCGTTGATCCTCATGAGTGTATGGCAGTTCGGATCTTCCATGATCATCTTCGCAGCAGGCTTGAAGGAGATTCCCACCTCATATTATGAGGCAGCAAGGATCGACGGTGCGAATGGCTTCCAGCTGTTTTTCAAGATCACACTGCCCTGCCTGTCACCAATCATCCTGTACAACCTTGTAATGCAGACGATTTCCGCATTTATGGCATTTACGCAGGCCTTCATCATTACACAGGGCGGTCCTAACAACGGTACAATGATGTATTCACTGTATGTGTACAATCAGGCGTTCCAGTATAACAACATGGGTTATGCATGTGCAATGTCATGGTTCATGCTGGTGGTTATGAGTATTATTACCCTGGTAATCTTTAAGAGCTCCAAGATGTGGGTGTTCAGCGAGTCAGGCGACTAAGGAGGAGCGGAAATGAAAGTAAAGCATACAGTCAATAAAATCTTATATCATGCATTTGTAATACTGTTCGGTATTATTATGATCTATCCGGTATTCTGGATGATCAGCGGTTCCTTTAAGGACAATTCCGAGATTTTGCGCGGTACTTTAAGTCTGATTCCTTCTGAATGGAAGTTCAGTAACTACAGTACCGGTTGGAAAGGATTTTCCGGCATCACCTTTGGTACCTTTTTCAAGAACTCCCTGGTAATTGCAGGTATTGCAACGCTGGGTACGGTGATCAGTTCGGCTCTGGTGGCGTATTCTCTGTCCAGAATCCGCTATAAGGGCAGAAAATTCTGGTTTACCTGTATGATCGCTACCATGATGCTTCCTTCCCAGGTCATCATGATCCCGTCCTTCCTGATCTGGTATCGACTGGGACTGGCAAATACTTATGTTCCGCTGGTATTACCGTATTTCTGTGGACAGGCATTCTTCATTTATCAGATGATGCAGTTCATGAGCGGTATCCCCAGAGACCTGGATGAGGCAGCTACGATTGACGGATGCAGCAAATACTCTATTTTCACCCGTATTATTTTCCCGCTGTTAAAACCGTCCATCGTGACCACAGTCATTATTCAGTTCTATTGGAAATGGGATGATTATATGGGACCTCTGCTCTATTTGAGCAAGCCGCAGTCCTATACGGCATCTCTGGCAATCAAACTGTTTGCCGATTCTGCATCTACAACGGATTATGGTGCAATGTTCGCAATGTCTACATTGTCCCTGATCCCCGTATTTCTGATCTTCCTGTTCTTTAACAGATATCTGGTAGAAGGTATCGGAACCAGTGGATTGAAAGGATGATATATTGGCTATGATGATTCAGAATCCTATTTTAAGGGGCTTTTGCCCGGATCCCAGCATTATACGTGTGGGAGAAGACTATTATATTGCGACATCTACCTTTGAATGGTGGCCGGGAGTGAGATTATTTCACTCCCGCGACCTTCAGAACTGGGAACAGATTCCATCCCCTTTGCGGAGAAAGAGTCAGCTTGATATGGTGGGAGACCCGACCTCGGGAGGGGTCTGGGCTCCCTGTTTAAGTTATGACGGAAAGCGTTTCTTCCTAATATATACGGATGTCAAAACCAAAAAGGGCAGATACTACAATACGCACAATTATCTTGTATACACAGATGATATCTATGGGGACTGGTCCGAGCCGGTCTATCTGAACAGTATCGGATTCGATCCTTCGCTGTTTCATGATGTAGATGGCAGAAAATATCTGATCAATATGGTAAACGGATTCAAGGGCATATTGGTACAGGAACTGGATGCGGAGAACTATAGCCTCATCGGAGAACGGAAAAAGGTCTATGCCGGTTCCGGGATCGGTTGTACGGAAGGGCCGCATATGTATCATATCGGTGACTATTATTACCTTCTGGTGGCAGAAGGTGGCACGGGATATGATCATTGCGTTACTTTAGCCAGAAGCAAGAGCATCTGGGGACCGTTCGAAACAGCTCCGGACAATCCGATCCTGACATCTGACCTTAAGGATATGAATGCGCTGCAAAAATGTGGACATGGAGATATCACGGATACGCCTGACGGTGAGTGGTATCTGGTGCATCTGTGCTCCAGACCGTTGAACGGGCAGAGGTGGTGTACTCTCGGTCGTGAGACGGCGATTCAGAAAATGTACTGGGATCAGGACGGATGGCTGAGACTGGCGAAGGGCGGTAACTGTGCCGGAAGAGAGACAGAGGCACCGAAGGGCAGTAATGATACAGCAGCAATGATATATAATGTAGATTTCCAGGATGATTTTACGGATGCTGCCCTGCATTTACGATATAATTCGCCACGCTGCAGCTATGAAGAATTCACAGATCTGGCTGCGAGACCGGGATATCTGCGGATCAAAGGACAGGAGTCCATGAATTCCCTGCACCATGTATCACTGGTAGCGGTACGGCAGCAGACAGTGTGTGCGCAGGCGGAGACTGTCATGGAGTTCAACCCTTCTTATCCGGAACAGCTGGCGGGTCTGACTTATATGTATGATGCCATGAATTTTTATATTTTAGGCAAAACGGTCAATGAAGATGGGGATGCAGTATTAACTCTGATCAAGAGTGACACGGGTGTCGTTACAGATGAGATGGAGCCGGTAAAGATCCCGGCAGCGGATGCGGTAAAGCTGCGTGCCGAAGTCGGAGAGAACGGTACCCGGGTGACATTTTATTACTGCGTAGGCGCCGGCGACTGGCAGCAGGCCGGGGAACCGCTTACTACCGAGATCATGACGGATGAGCATTGCAGAGGATTTACCGGAGCTCATTTCGGAATGTATGTCCATGATATGACAGGACTGTCGATCACTGCGGACTTTGATTATTTCTCCATGGAGGCAGAAAAAAATGAGGGAATTATGTGAAGCCGGGGTTCGTTTTCAGACAGCGGATCCTCTATTGCAAAAACTGGTGGACACTGCGGAAAAGAAGAGCCTGGAAAATCTGAAGGATTTCGGAGGAAGGACGGTTCTCATCGAAGGTGGCGGATATGAGAAGATCTGGCTGGAGACCCAGCCCATGGGCGGTGAGATGTATGCAAAGCGTAATATGGAAGCTGCATTGAACAACCAGCTGTTGTTTATGGAACATGCCAGAGAGGACGGCAGGATTCCGGGCAGTATTGCCATGATCGACGGCAAGGTAACACCGCAGTTTAATAAGTTTCAGGGATTTTGTTTTCCGGCACCGGCATTAAATATGTACTATCTCATCGGCGAAGATAAGGAGTATCTGGAACTTTTATATACCACACTGGAACGTTTTGATGATTATCTGTGGAAGGTGAGAGACTCCGATGGTGATGGATGTCTGGAGACCTGGTGTAAATATGATACCGGCGAAGACCATGCGATGCGGTACGGAGATGCGCCGGATGCCTGGACGGAGGAAGTGCCGCCGGAAGGCTGTGAGAAGGTTCCCATTGCATCTATTGATATTATGAGCTTTTCCTATGCGGCACGTGAAACTCTGCAAAAAATAGCAAAGATATTGGGAAAAGAAGAACCGGAAACCCGGTGGAAGCAGGCGGCTGACAGGGTAAAGGCAAAGATCAGGGAATATCTCTGGAGCGAAGAGCTCGGAATGTGTCTCGACCGGGATAAGAATCATGCCGTGATGCCGGTGAAAATGCATAATACGTTGCGGGCAATGTACTGGAACAGCATTTCACAGGACATGGCTGACCGGTTTGTCAGAGAACATTTGTTGAATCCGGAGGAATTCTGGACAGAAATGCCCCTGCCTTCTGTAGCTGTGAACGATCCTTTGTTCCGGAATGTCACGACGAATAACTGGAGCGGACAGGCCGAGGCACTGACTTACCAGAGAGCGATCCTCGCACTGGAGAATTATGGATATGAGTGGATCCAGCCGCTGCTTGGGCAAAAGCTTTTTGAGGCGATCGGAGAGAACTGTATTTTTGTGCAACAGTATGATCCTTTCACGGGGAAACCTTCTGCGGTGTCACTGGAAGGAGAGCAGGACGCTTACGGTCCGGCCATGTTGTCTGTGATGGAGTATGCGGCCAGAATGTATGGCGTCCACAGAGAGCATAACCTGTTATACTGGGGCTGTTGTCACGGCACAGAATGCAGCTATGAGCAGTATTTCGGAGAAAACAGATATCTGCTGAAGAATACCGGAAACAGCGCGGAAGCATACATTAACGGCAAAAAAGTATTTACGACAGATAAAAATGCAAGAGTGATCACAGACCTGTCAGGACAATTGATTACTGTCCGCAGTTTTGATGCTCCGAAATGTTAAACATTCTGCATCGGAGAGACAGGCAAAAAATCTTTACAAGCGGTGGAAACCGTGCTATATTTGGCGTGGAAATCCGGCAGACTTTTATGACAACATATGACCCTTGGGAATGCCATTCCCAGGGGTCTTTTGGAAGTAGAAATAATGAAAAAATACAATATGAAAGCAGAAAAAACAGAAGAAGGAAAATTATTTTCCAAAGAAGATTTGCGGAAACTGATCATTCCGCTTTTATTTGAACAGGCGCTGGCCATCACCGTGGGTATGGCGGATACCGTCATGATCTCATCGGCGGGTGAGGCAGCGGTTTCGGGAGTATCCCTGATCGATATGTTCAATAACCTGATCATCAGTGTGCTGGCGGCACTGGCTACCGGTGGTGCTGTGGTAACCTCCCAGTTCCTGGGAGCCGGGAAAAAGGGTGACGCCTGCAAGTCCGCAAAACAGCTGATCGTATCCTCCGTGTGCATTACCATAGGAATCTCCATTCTGGTCATGGTATTTTGCAACGGTATTATATCTCTGTTTTTCGGCAAAATCGAAGCGGACGTGTTCCACAATGCCGTGATCTATATGATGATCTCCGCATTGTCGTTCCCGTTTCTGGCACTGTACAATTCCTGTGCGGCGCTGTTCCGTTCCATGGGAAATTCCAAGATCACGCTAAAGGTCTCTGTGGTGGAAAATATCATCAACATCGGCGGCAATGCGCTGGGTGTCTACGTCCTGGGACTCGGCGTGGCAGGTGTGGCAATCCCGTCCCTGATCTCCCGTGCGGTAGCAGGCTTTATCCTGTATCATTTATTGAAAAATCCTGCAAATGAAGTCCATTTGTTAAAAGAAAAATTCCGGATCGACTGGCCCGTGATTCACAAGATCTTCTACATCGGTATTCCCAGCGGCATCGAGAACGGTATTTTCCAGCTGGGGCGTGTCATCGTGGTAAGCATCATTGCCGGATTCGGTACGGTGCAGATCGCAGCCAACGGCGTGGCGAACAGCTTAGACAGCATGGGATGTATCGTAGGCCAGGCCATGAATCTTGCGATGATCACGGTGATCGGACGGTGTGTGGGTGCCGGAGATTCCGGGCAGGTGCGGTATTATACGAAAAAATTGTTGAAGACCACGTATTTATATACTTTTATGGTGAATACAGTGATTCTGCTTTGCCTGCCCTGGATCCTGAAATGTTACGGGTTAAGCCCGGAGACGACACAGTTATCATACATCCTGGTCATGATCCACAACGGCATGGCGATGTTTTTATGGCCGGCATCTTTCGTATTGCCGAACATGCTCCGCGCCTGCAATGATGTGCGGTTTACCATGGTGTTGTCCATCTTTTCCATGTTTGTCTTCCGAATCGGCTTCAGCTATATCATCGGTGTGAACATGGGCTACGGAGCTATCGGTGTCTGGATCGCCATGGTTCTGGACTGGATCTTCCGCGTGATCTGCTTCGTGAGCAGATACCTGTCCGGACATTGGCTGAAGACCGCAGGACTCGTTGGAAAATAATTATAGAAAGAATAGAATTGCTCCCCGGAAGATTGTGTGCTTTCGGGGAGTTTGCTATAATGAAAAAAACGGAAAAAGAGAGGGGTACATAACATGCAGGTGGTATTGGAAAATGAAGTTTTAAAGGTTACGATCAACAGTTTCGGCGCAGAGCTTGCAAGCATCCGGGGGAAAGAGACAGATACCGAGTATCTGTGGAATGCGGATGCAAAATATTGGAAGCGCAGTGCGCCGGTGCTGTTCCCGTTTGTGGGAAGCCTGAAAAACAAGGAATATAGTTACGAGGGTAAATCCTATCCCATGGGACAGCACGGCTTCGCCAGAGACATGGAGTTCGCGGTGGATGTACAGACCGAAACGGAAGCCTGGTTTTCTCTGAAATCAAATGAAGAGACCAGAGAAAAATATCCGCTGGAATTTATCTTAAAGATAGGTTATCAGTTAGAGGGAAAGAGCCTGAAAGTCATCTGGCAGGTAGAAAACCCGGATACGAAGGAACTGTATTTTTCCATTGGAGGACATCCGGCGTTTATGTGCCCTGTGGATGAAAAAGGGAAGCAGTCGGAATATTACTTTAAATTCGACACAGATAAGGATCTGACCTACGGACTCATTGCAGGCGACGGACAGGGACTGTTGGGCACAGAAGAGGATGTACTGGCTGTATCACCGGACGGCTATGCCCAGATCACGGAGCATTTATTCGACCGGGATGCACTGATCGTAGAGAATAAGCAAGCATCTGTAGTGAGCCTGTGTACTCCGGACAAAAAGCCTTACCTCACCGTAAGCTTTGATGCACCGTTATTCGGTCTGTGGTCTCCTGCAGGCAAAGGTGCACCGTTTATCTGTATCGAACCCTGGTACGGCAGATGCGACCGCACGACCTTTGCAGGCAGCCTGGAGCAGAGAGAATATGGGAATACGCTGAAGGCAGGAGAAGTGTTCCGTAAGGAGTATACGATCACAGTGTAGGTTTATATGACATGAAATGAAACAGAACCCAAAATAACTTGCCAAAAGTTGTATGCAGAATTAAGAGATTAGTGCAATGATTATTCAGACAGGAATGAGGACGGATATTCCGGCATTTTATTCGGAATGGTTAATGAACAGAATACAGGAAGACTTTGTATTAGTGAGGAATCCCTATAATCCCGCACAGGTAACAAAGTACAGTCTTTCACCTGAGGTTGTGGATCTGATCGCATTTTGTACGAAAAATCCAGCGCCTATGCTTCCTTTTATGGAGCAATTAACGCCGTATGGGCAGTACTGGTTTGTCACGATCACGCCATACGGACGAGATATTGAACCCAATGTTCCGGATACGGGAACGGTAATGGATAACTTTAAAATATTATCGGATATCGTAGGCGTGGACAGCATCGGCTGGCGATATGATCCGATCCTGGTAGATGCTGCACATACGGTAGAATGGCACATATCCGAGTTTGAAAAAATGGCGGCGACACTGCAAGGGTATACCGAAACCTGTGTGATCAGCTTTATAGATATTTATAAAAAAGTGGAACGGAATTTCCCGGAAGCGAAAGCAGTAAGCCGTGGGGATAAAATTACGATCGGTAAGGCATTGATAGAGATTGCCACAAAATACGGAATGACGGTAAGACCTTGCGCAGAGGGTAATGATCTGGCTGCGTATGGTGCAGATTGCTCCGGATGTATGACGGTGGCTATTTTTGAAAAGGCACTTCATAACAGATTAGAGATTCCGAAGAGAAAGATTAATCAAAGGAACGGTGCCTGTGCCTGTGTGCTTGGTGTGGACATAGGTGCATATGATACCTGCGGACATTTGTGCAAATATTGTTATGCCAATGCAGATGTAAACTTAGTGAAAGAAAACAGGAAAAAACATAATCCAAAATCTCCGTTTCTGATCGGTGAAAGTCTGCCGGGAGACGTTATACATGAAGCGGAGCAGAAGAGCTGGATTGACAGACAGCTTCGGTTTGACATCTTTTATTAGAGGGTTTCATAGAAAGCAACAAATCGTAATTTGTCTGTGAAAAGCCCGTGAATAAGCGGATGTTAATATGTATTGCTTGCGGCAACGGCTCTATTGAATATAGAATTGAGCTATCAAAAACAAGGAGGCAGAGATTATGCTAAATGAAAATATCAAAAGAATTAGAAAGTCAAAAGGGCTGTCGCAAGAAGAACTGGCAATTAAACTGAACGTAGTAAGACAGACAGTATCAAAATGGGAGAATGGTTTGTCAGTTCCAGATTCCAGTATGCTGATTATTTTGGCGAATGAACTGGATACTACTGTAAGTGAATTACTTGGAGAACCTGTAGCAGAACCGACTACTGATGATTTAAAGATTCTTTCTGAAAAATTAGAAGTTATTAATTTGCAGCTTGCAAAAAGAAGTATAACAAAGGTAAAAACGATTCGATGGATTCTTATTTCATTGTGTGCGGTTATAGTGGTAATATTTATCGCACTTGCATCTACGAATAGTTTTTATTTGAATTGGAATTACAATGATCCTGAGTTGGCAGTGGCAGGAACAATACTGCATGGGTTTGAATTCTTGTTTGTAAGACTCGCACCGATTGTTTTTTTGACTTCGGTGGTTGGAG
>JBNMHS010000047.1:0-21463 GCA_050872885.1 Acetatifactor sp. | reverse complement strand
TTATTCACATACCTATAGTCTTTATTATTTATATGTGCATGTATTTCCGATGCTGCGTTTTCCTCCAATCACAGCACTTCCCGGTACACACGCAGCACATTTTTCCAAAAAATACCGTCCAGTTCTCTTTCCGAGAAACCTGCCTTTTTCAAAGTATCCCACAATAACAGCATCGACTCCGCTCCCGGAAGCGCCACATTCACCGGGATGCCGTCAAAGTCGCTGCCAAGCCCCAGCACTTCCGCTCCGCCGACATTTGCAATATGTACCGCGTGTCGTGCAACGGCTTCCAGCAGCTGACCCGGACTGTCGCTTCCGCCGTCTACCAGAAATCTGTCATAATAATTCAACCCGATGCAGCCGCCCCGTTCCGCCAGCTTCCGGATCCGGTCATCTGTCAGGTTCCGAAGTGACGGACAGATCTCTCTTGCATTGGAATGGCTTGCTGTAAAAGGCTTTTTTGTGCATTCCCACACATCATCAAATCCCGCATCCGACAGATGTGATACATCCGGAATCATTCCGAGGCGCTCCATTTCCGTGACAAACACCCTGCCTGTTTCCGTAAGTCCTTCGCTTTCGATGTCCTGCGCAGCACTTCGGACAGAATCATGCCCCTGACTGCGGCACGTTGCGGGCCGTCCCAGTTCATTGGGATAATTCCAGGTCAGTGTCAGCATCCGGACTCCCATCGCATATAGTTCCCGTAACCTCGAAAGACTCCCCCCGCAGACCGCCCCTTCCTCTACCGTCAGAAGTGCGGACATTTTACCGGCCGCTTCATTCCTTAAAATATCATCATAGCAATACACAGGAGAAATCCAATCTTCATTTTTCAGCATTTCATTGCAATACACTTTATATAATTCCTGCACGCGTTCCCGGGGCTTGCTTTTTCCGATGTCCACAAACAGTGCAAAATTCTGCAGCAGATATCCACTCTGACTCATCCTTTTCAGATCCAGCTGTCCGCTATTTTCCCTAAGTTCTCCTCCCCTGTCTGCCAGTTCGGATATGGTATCACAATGCATATCAACGATCTTCATATAATCCCCTTAAAAAAGGGAGTCTCCACGACCGGACACTCCCTTTTGATTACTTTGTTTATTTTATGCTGTTGTCTGCCAAAAATGCCTTAGTTCTCTTCACCCTTGACTGCGAAGCATACTCCTGTGTCATCAGGCTTATCCTCATCGAACTTGTAGTCCTTGCCGGGCAGGATCGCATTCAGGATGATACCTGTCAGAGCGCCGACTGCCAGTCCGGAGAGGCTGATGGTGATCTCGCCGATGTTGAATGCGATCGCGCCTGCTGCGCTGTAGTTGATACCGATGGACAGTACCAGGATCAGAGCTGCGATGATGACATTACGGCTCTTGGTGAAATCTACCTGGGTCTCTACGATGTTACGAACACCGACTGCGGAGATCATACCATACAGTACCAGGGATACGCCACCGCAGGTAGCGGTAGGCATGCAGCCGATCAGTGCTGCCACCTTCGGGGAGAAGGAGAACAGTACGGCAAAGCCTGCTGCGATACGGATGACTCTGGGGTCGAATACCTTGGTCAGGGACAATACACCGGTGTTCTCACCGTATGTGGTGTTTGCGGGAGCGCCGAACAGGGATGCGATAATGGTAGCCAGGCCATCACCCAGCAGAGTACGATGCAGTCCGGGATCCTTGATATAGTTCACACCAACGGTGGAAGAGATTGCGGAGATATCTCCGATATGCTCTACCATAGTTGCCAGTGCGATCGGCATGATAGTGATCACAGAAGTGATCAGCAGGGAAGTATTTCCGTCGGACAGTGCCCAGAACGCGGTCTCGTTCCAGTGAATGGGAAGTCCTACCCATGCAGCTTCCGCAACGGGTGTGAAATCCACACGGCCAAGCACGGCTGCCAGCAGATAAGATCCGATGACACCGATGATAATAGGAACGATCTTCACCATTCCCTTACCCCAGATGTTGCAGATCACTACCAGTGCGATAGCAACTACTGCAATCAGCCAGTCTGCGGAACAGTTGTCGATAGCGGACTGTGACAGGGTCAGACCGATGGCAATGATGATGGGTCCGGTTACGATGGGCGGGAAGAAACGCATTACCTTACCGGTACCGAAGATCTTGATCAACAGGGACAGGACCAGATACAGCAGTCCCGCACAAGCCACACCGAAGCAGGCATAAGGAAGCAGTGCAGAATTGTCCGCGCCGTCTGCCATAGGTGCAATTGCGGCATAGCCGCCTAAGAATGCAAAAGAAGAACCTAAGAATGCAGGTACCTTTCTCTTGGTCAGCAGATGGAACAGTAAGGTTCCGAGACCTGCAAATAACAGTGTTGTGGAAACATCCAGACCTGTCAGCATGGGTACCAGAATAGTGGCGCCGAACATTGCGAACATGTGCTGAAGTCCCAGCAGAAGCATCTTGGGCACGCCCAAGGATCTGGCATCATAAATGCCGTTTTCGCCGAGTGTAGTCTTCTCGCTCATTTTTCTCCTCCTGTGTTAGAAACATGTGTACATGTAACTGTTTTCATCGCATAAATTCGGGCAGATAGTTCTCTACCTGCCCACACCTATGTGACTTTATTAGTTACATGATAGCTTTTCACCGTTCTACAGTCAAGAAAAAATTGCATGCTCTTTCAGGAAATTCAGCCAGATCGGGATATACTGCGCCTTCAGATGCACACCGTCGTAAGTATAAGACGCCACCATCCCGCCGGTCTCATCACAGATGAGCGGGTTCACATCCAGGAAATATATCTTCTGATCATCTGCCAGTTTCGCGATCTCCGCATTCCTTGCCTCGATTCCTTCATTGGTAATATAATCACCCTGCGCGGAACGCTCTGCCGTCACCTTCATGATGGCCTGCAGATAGATCACCGCATCCGGCTGCAATTCCCGCAGATGCTGTACGGCTTCCCCGTAGGCTTTTATAAAGGATTCCACCGTACCGGTTCCCATCTCGTTAATACCGATCATCAGATATATCTTGGCAAACTGCTTCTCCGACAGCGCTTCCTCCACCGTGATCTTTTTCTTCTGGCCGGGCACCGATACAATGGCACTGTCAAACATTTTGTAGACCGTCAGTCCGGTAGATGCATAAAATGTAGAAGTCTCTTCCAGCCCACCGTACTCATACATCCCCACTGTCCGGGAATCGCCGATAAATACCGCATCGTCAAAATAGCTGTCATCCACGGTATGATAGACTGCTTCCTTCGGTTCTTCCGGTGTCGCTGCCGCCGTTTCCGTCTCCTCTGTTCCTGCTGTCTCCGTTCCTGCCATAGTCTCCGTCACCGGTTCCGTTTCTTCCGCAGCTGTACTCTGTGTCATACCTTCGTTGCTCTCCTGCGCCGTTTGATCTGCGGCCGCATCTTCCGTCTGCGCAGTCTCTCCCGCAATATCTCCGGACACAGATACGGTTCCGCCGTTTTGTTCCGGAAATATCTCCGTCCACTTTCCGTTCGACAGGCGCTCTGCCATCTGTACTCCCTTCGCATAGGTCTCCTGCAGCGGCTCTGTATACAACTGCCAATTATCTGTCCAGGTGAAAAAAATGATTCCTGCCACCATCAGACTTACAAGAAAGGAGTATTTATGCAATTTTTCCTTCATTTTCGACCATATATTTTTATTTTCTGCATGATTCATTGCATAATGACCTTCTTTTAAAAGCTAAAATACATAAACGGATTATTTCCTTCTAATATAAGCCTCCAGACACAATACCAGAAGACCACTGCCAGAAGTACTTTCACGATCAGCTTATCCTGTCCCTTACGATACAGTTTTTCAATGGCCGGGGTACACGCAAGTCCCGACACTACAAGCAGCCCGCCGTAAGTCCCTAACGCCTTCAGGGCATCCTCATAAGTACCGCTGATCCCCGGTACCAGCCAAAGCATTTTGTCCAGATAGATCTGCAGCTGTGACAGATCTGTGATGGCGAAACACATCCAGCTCATGGGGATGACCAGCCACAGATAAATATGTGGCAAAACCTTCATTTTATGTACAAATTTCAATCTGCCCAGCTGTCTTTCCAGCACAATGCAGATCCAGAGCAGACCACCCCAGCAGAAAAAGTTCCAGCTTGCGCCGTGCCAGAACGCGGTCAGCATCCATACCACCAGCAGGTTGAAAATCGTCCGAAGTTCACCCTGCCTGCTTCCGCCCAGCGGAATATACACATACCGGCAGAACCACTGCCCCAGTGTCATATGCCACCTGCGGTAAAAATCCCGGACACTCCGCGCCATATAAGGTCTCCGGAAGTTCGCAGGCAATTCGATCCCCAGCATCCGGCCCAATCCCATGGCCATCAGGGAATATCCCCAGAAGTCAAAATAGATTTCCATCGAATAAGCGATCGCCGCCAGCCATGCCAGAGGTGTCGAAATACTTTCAAAACCCGTGACCTGTACCTCATGCCACAGTATCCCCACACGATCCGCCAGCAATACCTTCGCCGCCAGTCCGAGGATAAACAGCTTCATTCCGTCTTCCAGTCCCCGCACGGTAAAGCTTCTGTCGCTCAATTGCTCCGATACCTCACCGTAACGTGTGATGGGACCGGAGATCAGCTTTGGGAACATGATCACATAAGTGGCAAATTTTAAAAAAGAGTACTCCCTGCTCACCTCTCCGCGGTATACATCGATCAGGTAAGACAGAATCTGGAAGGTGTAAAAGCTGATCCCCAGCGGCAGTCCCGCGGAATCTCCCCAGTCCTTGAACCAGAGCAGCACCGACAGGTTCAGGGCAAGTGCCACGACCAGCAACAGCTTTTTCCTCCATAATGTTCTGGAACTGCGTTTTGCCAGATGCAGTCCGATAAAATAATTACACAATACAGATATCATTAAAAGGGGCAGATACCTGACATCCCCCATGGCATAAAAAACAATGCTTCCCACAAGCAGTGTCAGGTTTCTGTATTTATGAGGTGTGATCCCGTATACGATCAGGAAAATCGGCAGGAACCACAACAGAAATTCAATACTGCTGAATATCAAAAAAATCACATCTTTCCGGTTTGTTGTATAAGTTCAGAAAACCAAATGCCTGCTTCGCAGCCCCCCGGTTTTCCTTGAGACGCATAGGCTCATAACATCATAGTAGCTTGAAATGCTTTCTATTACAACAAAACAATTCTTAATTTTAAATGACATTTTTTCACATTTGGTTAATCTTTTTGCAATTTTTCGGAACTTCGTATACAATAGTTGTAACATATGAAAATCAGCCAGACATCATCACATTCTTACCATCAGAAAGGATATTTTCTATGAAGGAACAATTATATACCATCCCCCTAAACGATGCCGTAAACGCTCAGGACGAATGTCCTTTTTGTTTCATCCACCGCAGCATCGAGCAGGATCTATTAGACTTCGTCTTAGGCTCCGGCTCCTCTTATATGGAAGCGGATATCCGTGAGCAGACGGACAAAGCCGGCTTCTGCCGGTATCATTTCCAGAAAATGTTCGACTACGGCAACACACTGGGCAATGCCTGGATCTTAAAGACCCATTACCAGCGCATGATCCGGGAAATGCAGCAGGAATTCGCTTCTTTCCGTCCCGGCAAAAGTTCTCTTCTGGGGAAATTCAAAAAAGCGGAAAGCAGTGAAAACACCATCGGTATGTGGATCCGCTCCAAAGAGGATTCCTGTTATATCTGTTCCCAGTACAAGGACACCTATGCCCGATATCTGGACACCTTTTTCTATCTATGGAAAAACGATGAGTCCTTCCGCAATAAGATTCTGACCGGCAAAGGCTTCTGTCTGCCCCATTTCGGAGACCTCTGCGAAGCCGCAGACCGTAAGCTTTCCGACAAGGAAAAGCAGGACTTTTACGATCAGTTGCTGCCGGTCATGGAATCCAATATGCAGCGTCTCTCCGAGGATGTCGCATGGCTCGTGGAGAAATTCGATTACCGCAATAAAGATGCCGACTGGAAGAACTCCAAAGATGCCATTCAGCGCGGTATGCAGAAATTGAAAGGCGGGTATCCCGCGGATCCCGCCTATAAAATGTCTAAATAGATGGCTGACTTACGATTCTCCTCCCCAGATCAAGATACGTAAGCACCTCCTCATAGAACATTTCCGGCTGCAGGGCGCCCTCCAGAACCTTCTCATTCAATAATCCTTTGATCGTCAGCTCCAGCATTTTGCGTAATTTTACGACATCCTCCGGGGATGTGTAGCTTTGCAGATCCGCTCTTGCGTAGATCTTCTCATAAGCTTCTTCCAGCTGCCTTCTTTTCTCCTCCGTGGCAAGCAATGCCTCACTGACATTCTCCGACTGTGCCCGGTTCAGGAATTGCTGCAGATAGGGATATCCACACATAGCATGCATTTTTCCGCATTCCACCTGCTGCATCAGAGTAAACAGATCCGTTTCCCCCGCATCTACCGTAGAGAAAAGCTCCAACAGCAGATACCGCACACTATAATCATATACAAACTCATAAACTCCCAGCTTGCTCCCAAAATAATGAAACAGCAAGCCCTTACTGACAGCAGCCTCACGGACGATATCATCCGTACAGGCATGCTGATAACCGTTCAATGCAAATATTTTCAAAGCCGCATTGATCATCCGGTCCTGTTTTTCCTTTTTTAAATCAAAAAATTTCTCATTCATATTGCAACATATCCCTTTTCATTTTGAGCAATAAGGTTTATTATGATATCAGATTGCATTTGTTGTAAGAAAACGGTGCGATCCGCAGATCATATTCTGCATGTATAAACATTACCGTAGTTACATACACTACAACATGGAAGGAGCAACCCTATGGCTAAAAAGTTTGGCAAATTTCTGCTGTTCACCGCAGCAGCAGGTACCGCAGCCGCAGCTGCTTACTACTATATGCAACAGAAAGATTCACAGCTGAAGGAATCTTCCGAAGCTGATGACGATTACGATGATTTTCATGAGGATTTGGACGAGAGCACTGAATTTTCCCGCAATTATGTTCCCCTGAATACCTCTGCACAGCCTTCTGTTCCCACAGAAGCCCCGAAGGCCGAGCAGCCTGTTTCCTCTGAGGTCTCCGGCTCTGATACAGCCAAGGCGGACGGATTCACACCGCTTTCCAACCGGGCAGCGGATCTGACTTCCGACAAAGAAGAAACTGTCGAAGATGTGGAAGAATTCTTCGACGAAGAGGATCCCGAAGATGAGGAACCTCCCATGCCCACCGATGATGAAGAATAATTTTTTCCGGAAGGTCTCAGAGCCATGCTTTTTGCAGGCGTCTGAGGCCTTCCTGCATTTCTGCCTCTCCCAGATTGCCGAAGCCTAACAGCACCGTTGCCCTGGGTGTCATGGTCTCTACCATATTCTCTGACATTCCGTAGATCTTTACCTTCTCCGCCGCTGCCTTTTCCAGCAGTTCCTTTTCCGTGACAGATTCTTTTGCCGTCAGCAGGATATGCAGCCCCGCATCTTCCCCGGAGATCACAAACCCTTTCTTAAAAGGCTCCAGTCCGTTCAACAGTGCGTCGTGTTTTGCCCGATAACGCATTCTCATTTTGTTCAGATGTCTTTCGAAATATCCGTCCCTGATAAATTCATTTAAAATACGCTGGTCGATTCGGGAAACCGTGCAGGAATAAAAGGAGCACTCTCTCCGGTACACCTCTAACAGCCGTTTCGGAAGTACCATATAGCTGACACGGATCGCCGGAGCGATGGCTTTGGAGAAGGTGCCGATATAGATCACCTTTCCCTTCTCATCCGAAGACTGCAGTGAGGGAATCGGCTTGCCCCGATACCGGAATTCACTGTCATAGTCATCCTCGATCAGATACCGGTCTGCCTCTTTTTCTGCCCAGTGCAGAAGCTCCGCTCTCCTGCCTATCGTCATGACGGCTCCTGTGGGATACTGATGTGACGGCATAACATACGCCACACTGACAGGCAGTCCCGACAGTTGATCCGAGCGCATTCCCTTATCGTCCATATCCACCGTAAAAATGCGATAGTCAAAGGATTGAAAGATCCGGTAAGCACGCTTGTAGGTAGGGTTCTCCATGGCGATTCCCACATTCCTGCCCAATATTTTTTCCAACAGCAGTAACAGATAATCATTTCCGGCTCCCACAATGATCTGCTCCGGCCGGCAGTTCACACCGCGGGAAGAATGTAAATACCGGCTGATCGTAAGCCGCAGGTCGTAATCCCCCTGGGGTTCTCCCTGGGCAAACAGATCGCTGTTGCTGTCATTCAGTATGTTTTTGGTGATGCGTTTCCACACACCGAAGGGGAAGCCGCTCATATCAATGCCATAAGGGGAAAAATCGACTGCCGCTTCATCCCCCGGTATTTCCTGTCCGGATTTTTCTGTTTCTGCCTCCGATTCTTCTCTCGGCTCCATGGTAAAGATTCCTTCCAGGCGGCATACAAAATATCCCTTATAGGGACGCGCTTCTATATAACCTTCACTCAGCAGCTGGTCGTAAGCGTAATCCACCGTGCTTCTCGCCACCTGTAAATATTCTGCCAGAGAACGCGTGGAGGGAAGCCTCTCTCCTGCCAGAAGCTTCCCTTCCCTGATTTCTTGCCGAATATGCTCATATATCTGCTGGTACAGGCATTTGTCGCTGTCCGTACGCAGCCGGATCGTCATATCATACATCTTTTCATCCTACTTTTTCTGGTTCTTCAGTTCCTCCAGAATCTGGTCCTTCAGTCCTCTCGCCTTGTCCTTGGTCCGGGCATTGGCAGAAGGGGAAGTAAGAATGGTTGCTACCATGCGGCTTGCCACATCATATTTCTGGAATCTGGCAGCCAGCACTGCGATCAGGAAATCCACCGTGATCTCATCCATGCCGCACATCGGGAATCCTTCCGTCTGAAGTGCTTCGGTAAAACCGGTATACGCATTCTTCAGATAGGCCTCCTCCATGGTCTTCAACTCACGGAGTCTTGCCATGTCTGTATCTCCGGACTCTTCCAGATACTCCTGATAGCCTCTCATCAGCCATCCGCTCTTTAAGCAGATATAAGCCTTTTCGCTGGCATGGGCACGTTTTACCACAGCATTTGCCAGACAGAGCTTATACCGCTCAATTGCTTCCTCATAAGTATAAATATCATCCTCATAAGTATGCAGCTGTACCTTGCTGCTGATATTTTCCCTGATCAGCTTTACATATACCTTGTTAAGACTGTTAAAATACCGGTTCAGTGCCGCATATCCGCAATGAGGACACAGGAGCACATCATATTTTACAGCATCGATTCCTTCGTATTTTGCCCGAAGATCCTGATCCGTTCCCAACAGTCTTGCTTTTCCGGTCTTCATGATCTTCGCGGAAAAATCCTCTCCGCAGACAGGGCAGGTAAACGTCTTGTCAAAGATCAGATCCTTTTCTTCTATTTTGGGGGCTTCGACTGCCACCTTTTCTTCCTTTTTCTCCTGTCCGTAGATATCCATGTTCTCCAGGTTGTCCAGACCCAGACCGGCCAGTCCGAATAATTTATCCGACATAAACTGTCTCTCCTTTTCCTTTGTACTGTCCATTCCCTGTGGCAATACGAATTGCAGCTTTCCGATTCCCCTTACCGGTCAACGACATTACTTAGGCAGTACATAAGAGCTTTTCAGAGATACGATACGGTTGAATACCAGTTCACCCGGCTTGGTGTCCTTGCAGTCCACGCAGAAAAATCCCTGTCTTACAAACTGGAATCTGTCGTAAGGCTTCGCCTGTGCAAACGCAGGCTCCAGACGGCACTCTGTCAGAGTCGTCAGCGAATTGGGGTTCAGATTCAGACTTCCGTCCTCATTGTAAACACCCTTTTCCTCGTCAATGATATTCTCATAGAGACGTACCTGTGCTTTTACAGACTCTGCTGCGCTCACCCAGTGGATCGTTCCCTTAACCTTACGGCCGTCCGGGCTGTTGCCGCCGCGGCTTGCGGGATCGTAGGTACAATGTACTTCCACGACCTTGCCGTTCTCATCCTTGACACAGCCGGTGCACTTTACGAAATAAGCGTTCATCAGACGTACTTCGTTGCCGGGGAACATACGGAAATATTTCTTGGGAGGCTCTTCCATGAAGTCCTCTCTCTCAATATATAATTCTCTGCCGAAAGGAACCTCACGGCTGCCCAGTGCTTCATTCTCCGGATTATTCACTACCGGAAGCATCTCCGTCTGTCCTTCGGGATAATTGTCGATCACAAGCTTCACCGGATCCAGAATTGCCATCATACGAGGAGCCTTGGTCTTGAGATCCTCACGGATACAATACTCTAACATCGCATAGTCTGCGGAAGACTGTGCCTTGGAGATACCGCACAGCTCTACGAACTTCTTGATAGACTCCGGTGTGAAACCTCTTCTGCGCAGTGCCGCGATAGATACCAGTCTGGGATCGTCCCAGCCGTCCACGATGCCCTGCTCTACCAGCTTCTTGATGTAACGCTTACCGGTGACCACGTTGGTCAGATACAGCTTGGCGAACTCGATCTGCTTGGGAGGATGAGGGTATTCCAACTCTCTTACGACCCAGTCATATAAAGGTCTGTGATCCTCGAACTCCAGAGTACAGATGGAATGGGTCACACCTTCAATGGCATCCTCAATGGGATGTGCAAAGTCGTACATGGGGTAAATGCACCACTTGTCCCCTGTATTCTGATGGGACAAATGTGCCACACGGTAGATAACGGGATCTCTCATGTTAATATTCGGAGATGCCATATCGATACGGGCACGCAGTACCTTGGTACCGTCCTCGTATTTACCGGCTTTCATATCCTCGAACAGTGCCAGATTCTCTTCTACGCTTCTGGTGCTGCCGGGATCTTCCTTACCGGGCTCGGTCAGGCTTCCTCTGTACTCGCGGATCTGCTCTGCGCTTAAATCAGAGACATACGCCTTGCCCTTTTTGATCAGCTTTACCGCAGCTTCATACATCCGGTCGAAATAGTTGGACGCGAAGAACAGTCTGTCCTCCCAGTCTGCGCCCAGCCACTTTACATCTGCTTTGATGGACTCTACGAACTCCGCCTTTTCTTTGGTAGGGTTGGTATCGTCAAAACGCAGATTGAATTTGCCGTTGTATTTCTGGGACAGGCCATAGTTTAACAGAATACTCTTGGCATGTCCGATGTGAAGATATCCGTTGGGTTCCGGAGGGAAACGGGTGTGTACCGTATCGTATACGCCCTCCGCCAGATCCTTGTCGATGATCTGCTCTATAAAATTCTTCGATTCCTTTACTTCTGCGGAATCTACGATTTCTTTTTCCATCTCGCTCATGGTAATATCCTTGCCTTTCGTTTGATTCGTACTTTCGTAACCTTAATCTTACCACACAAGAAAAATTTTATAAACCCTTCTCTTCAAAATAATTCAGCAAATTCTGCTCTGTCTCAATAAAAATATTGTGCAGGTCGTCTTCACTGGCTGCCAGATAGTCTCCTGCACGGCCGGTCATATAGCCGTCCTCATCCCATACCGGAAATATTTTCACGCCCTGCGTCAGCTTTTTCGCATAAATACAAAACGCGTCCGTCGGCAGATACATATGTACATATTCCGTCAATAAATGGGTACTTCCGTCTTTGTCATCCTTGACCCTCGGCACATAAGGGATCTTGCGGCAATAATCCGCCGGCATGGGGTCTTTTGCCGGCTCTAAAATCCTGTGGAATCTGTCTTCCTCGATCCTGTGGAGTTCACCGGTACGTTCCAGTGTGAAACAGATATTTTGTCTCGTATCGATATCCATGGTCCCATTCTGCATCCGGACAGACACAATCTGCCCGAGTTCTGCCAGATCCGAGGCTTTCACACAGGCGATTGCATTCTTTTTCCTCTGATATCTGACTGCTTCCTCCACCGGAAATTCTCTCTCTCCGGCATAAACGATCCGGAAGGAATCAAAATATTGTGTCATGCGGTTGTTAAAATAAGCCTCGGAATGCAGGGTCGGATATTTTTCTTCATACAGCTTCATACTGATATATCCGCCGGCCTTCTCGTAATGTCCGCCGCCGGAGCCGATTCCTTCCGCCAGATAATCGGACAATTCGCTGGCATTGACCTCCCGGATACAGCTTCTCACAGAGAATTTATAACCACCGCTGTCCTCGTTGTATACGGCACAGGTATTCACGCCGGCTACCTGTAACAGGAAGTCACTGATCAGACCCAGGACATTCGGATCGCATGGCTGCGAATGGATGACCGCAAACTGATAATCGTCATTATAGTTGCAGCGCAACATTGCCACACCTGCGATCTCCAGTTCCTTCAGGGAAATATTGGAATTGCGGAACAGGGAGATCAGGTTTTTATCAAAATTAAGGCTCTCACGCATATCCATGTCGATGGGATTCGACAATTCCGAGAACTGATTGGTGTCCATGAAAAGTCCGTAATACAGTGCCGTTCCCAGATTCTTGTTCTGTTCCACAGGGTACTGTACTTCCTGCAGCATTGTCCACACCAGGGTGGCACAGCTTCCCAGATTCGGCTGCAGGCGCATCCGTTCCGTGCAGATGATCTCCAGCGGATGATGGTCGATCACCGCGATCTCCCCTGCCGGCAATTTAGTCACATTGCCCGCGCCGTACTGGCAGTCCACCGTGATCCACAGGCCTTCCGCTGCTGTCTGTTCCTGCTCCGGCGAATATGGATAATATTCTAAGGGGATCCCCAGTTTTTCCACCATCAGAGTCAGGTTGGCTTTTCTGACCTGATTGCGCCCGGAATACAGTAATCTCACTTTTTTCCCCTGATCTTTAAAATAGCAATACAGGCCGAAGCCCGAAGCGATCGCATCGGCATCCGGATTATCGTGACACTGGATCGTCACAGTATCATATCCCGACAATTCACTTAACAACATCCCTCTGCTCGTTGTTTCCCCTCGTCTGTCCATGGTATCTCCCCTCTTTCTCCTTGATGTATCATTAAAGCCGGAAACAAAACACAGGCAGGTGTATTCCCTGCCTGTATATTATTATCTTGTCTTAGTGATGGAACAGACGGATTCCCGTAAATGCCATCACCATATTGTATTTATCGCAGCATGCGATCACATCGCTGTCGCGCACAGATCCGCCGGGCTGTGCGATATATTTTACGCCGCTCTTATGTGCTCTCTCGATGTTATCGGAGAAGGGGAAGAACGCATCACTTCCCAGAGTCACGTCCTGCATTTTATCAAGCCATGCTCTCTTTTCCTCTCTGGTAAATACAGGCGGCTTTACTTTGAAGATGCCTTCCCAGGTGCCGTCTGCCAGCACGTCCATATACTCATCGCCCATGTAGACGTCAATCGCATTGTCGCGGTTGGCTCTGCCCAGGCTGTCTACGAACTGTAGTCCCAGTACCTGAGGGGACTGACGTAAGAACCAGTTGTCCGCCTTGGTGCCTGCCAGTCTGGTACAATGAATACGGGACTGCTGCCCCGCACCGATACCGATGGCCTGACCGTCTTTTACATAGCACACAGAATTGGACTGCGTGTACTTCAAAGTGATCAGAGCGATCTTCATATCGATCAGTGCGCTCTCCGGAATATCTTTGTTCACTGTTACAATGTTAGACAGCAGATCGCCGTTGATATCCAATTCGTTGCGTCCCTGTTCAAAGGTGATACCGTATACCTGCTTATGCTCAATAGGAGCCGGCCGGTAGGAAGGATCGATCTGAATGATGTTGTAAGCACCCTTTTTCTTCTGCTTTAACAGTTCCAGTGCCTCCTCGGTATATCCGGGAGCAATGACGCCGTCGGATACTTCTCTCTTGATCAGGCGTGCGGTATCCTTGTCGCAGACATCGGATAATGCAATGAAATCACCGAAAGAAGACATTCTGTCCGCACCTCTGGCTCTGGCGTAAGCACATGCAAGCGGCGAAAGCTCTCCCAGATCATCTACCCAGTAAATCTTCGCAAGCGTATCACTTAAGGGAAGTCCTACCGCAGCACCGGCAGGAGATACATGTTTGAAAGAAGTGGCTGCCGGAAGTCCGGTTGCCTCCTTTAATTCCTTTACCAGCTGCCAGCCGTTGAAAGCATCCAGAAAATTAATATATCCCGGCTTACCGTTCAACACAGTTACCGGCAGGTCACTGCCGTCTTCCATGAAGATCCTGGAAGGCTTCTGATTAGGGTTACATCCGTATTTTAACTGAATCTCGTTCATTTTGTTTTCCTCCTGATCTATACTGTAATCACACTATGATACCTGCGAATTGTTCCGGTTTCGCAATCCCCGGTTATACATTCTTATTCACAATTTTTGTCTCATATTTTCCGGTCTCGATATCAATGAAACGTACGAACAGGGATACCTTGTTGTCCTCGTTCAGGCTGTTCCACAGCATATCGGTAAATGCATCCATATCATCCGGGATCTCTACCAGCTTCGGTTCTCCCTGGAAGCTGGGCAGGGGATTGCCGTCATGCATATAAGTATGAATAAAACGTCCCTCTCCGGGCAGCGGATTCTCGTAAGCATAGGTAAAACGCAGGCAGGAATCGGGGTTGCCGTTATCACTCTTTAAAATAGACATGGCATAGTTGTACCTGCCGTTCTCAATGTGCATGATACCGGAAATTCTCGGTGTATAATTAGGTCCGTCCGGCTCGAACTCTCTGCTTCGAAGGGACTGTTCAAAAGTCATCTGTTTGTCCATTCCCTCATAGATGGTATCCGTCTGGTCTCCGTTGGTCACGATCGTCTTGTTGCCGAGGACTCTGACCGGCGCATAAATGATCAGGCTGGGATCTTCGAGTTTGGAGGGATCGAAAGCCTGGGTGCGGATTCCCTCTCCTTCTGTCACGAACACACGGTTGCGGCTGTTGGCACTTCTTCCCATGATGAAATAAGCGGTTACAGCGTATTTACCGTTGGCAGAGCGGCCGATAACGATACCTCTGCCGGGATAAGCGTTGCTTTTCAGTTCCTGTTCCAGTTGTAACATAGTTTTTCCTCCGTTTAAAAAAACCGCCTAAGCACCAAAAATAGACGGTGCCCAGGCGGTCGGCTTTCATTATTCTACACTCCCTGTGGGTATCTCCACTACAGTATTTACACTGTGTTCCGCCAGTCGTGCAGCTGAGATTATAGTAGCATGTTTCCCCTTACTTTGACAAGGGGGATTTGAACATTTACTTCACATATTTTGCCTCAAAAGAATGTCTCTCCATAGGACGGTCAAAATAGTAGCCCTGAATATATTTTACCTTCATGCCCTGGAGTACCTTGAACTGTGCCGGTGTCTCGATACCTTCCACACAGACACTCACGCCGATAGTCTCTGCCAGTTCCGCCACCATCTTGATAAAGGACTGGGAATAAGCGTCCTCCGCCAAGTCCTTGACGAAGCTCTGGTCCACCTTGATGACATCAATGGGAATCTCACGGATATGGTTTAGGGACGAATAACCGGTTCCGAAATCATCCAGTGCCAGAGATACGCCCAGTGCTTTGATCCGGTTCAGTATCTCTTTCATACGTTCCATATCGTTAATGGCAAGACTCTCCGTCACTTCCAGTGTCAGATTTTTCGGTGACAGCCCGGTATCCTGCAGCGCTTTTTCCACAGTCTCCACGATATCCGGCTGCAAAAGCTGTACCACTGAGAGGTTGACATTCACCTTATAATTCGGATAGCCCGAATCATTCCATCTCTTGCAGCGGGTGCATGCCTCCGTCAGCACATAATTGCCGATGGGATTGATCAGTCCCAGATATTCCGCCAGAGGTATAAATTCCGCAGGCGAGATAAATCCCAGCTTTGCACTGTTCCAGCGGATCAGTGCCTCGGCTCCGGCGCATACATCCTTTCCGCCCTGAATATTGATGATGGGCTGATAATATACTTCAAACTCACGATAGCCTTCCACCGTGGCATCACGCATGTTCTTTTCCATATCCAGACGGCGGCCCGATACGGAATCGATGCCCTCACGGTAGGTAGCCACACGGTTTTTTCCGGTCTTCTTCGCTTCGTACATGGCTATATCTGCTTTTTTGATCAGATCCGCCACAGAATCTCCGGCATCCGGGAAAGTTACGATACCCATACTCATGGTACAATAATAATCCGCATCCTTCAAAAACCAGGGCTTACTGAAGATCTTTTTGATGTCTTCCACGATTTTTTCGAAACGGGGATAACTTTCCGGCGGGATCACAATGACAAATTCATCACCGCCCATACGGTAACAGGTATTTTCGATACCATTGATTCGTTTCAAAGCGTGGGAAATGGATTTTAACAGCACATCGCCGTACTGATGTCCCAGACCGTCATTGATATGTTTGAAATCATCCAGATCCATGTACAGCAGTGCACCTTCGCCGCCGGTCTTTTTCGCCTGATCGATCTGTCTTGCCAGGTCTCTCTCACAGCACATCCGGTTATACAGTCCCGTAAGGAAATCCGTATAAGCCTGCTGCTCGATCCGTCGCTGATACAGCTTTTTATCCGTAATATCATACAGCGAATACAGGTTGGCCTTCTTGCCGTCCACCCAGGCAATTTCCTTGCACAGGAGATCATACCAGGTCTCCTTTTCCGCATGGTATACCACACTGACGGCTCTTGATTTGTCCTTCCGGACACTTGACTGCAAAAGCGCATCAAAGTTATGATCCATCAGTTCTTTCGCAAATGTATTCTTTAAAATCTGATTGGCAAAAAGCATCCGTCCGGTATTCTGATCTGTCACATAAATGGCACAGCCTACATTGTCCAGGATCTCTTCCAGTGCCGCATAAGAACCGGCCAGGGAGTTTTTCTGAATTCTTCTGGTCAGAATACTCTGCAGGATCTTCACCGCATCCGCCGTGAACTTGATCTCCGCCATGCTCCAGACATGGCCCTGCTTCCTGTGATTCAGGGACAATACCATATTGCCGCTCTCTTCCTTCAGGATAGGGAAGATCATCACGGCCTTCATTCCGATCTCTTCGATTTCTTTCGAGCCAATATTATCCATACTGTCCGTAGAGATCACCAGCGGCTTTTCCACATGGAGAAAAGAGTTGACCGCAATGCCGTTTGTCTTGTCAAAATAAGATATCTGTCCGGATGCCCGCCACTCACAGACGACATTCATCGTATCCGTGTCTGAATGCAGCTGAAAAATTTCCGCCGTATCTATCTTCAGATGCTCCGACAATATCTTCAGCCACTTATTCATGGCAAGTTCGATCTGTTCATCGCTGTCCAGAAGCTGCACGATCTCCGTGGTCGCCTCGATGGTATGAAGATTGCGGCTCATCTCTTCTTCCGCATATCTGCTTCTTCTGCTCTCCGCTTCCGCACTGAAACAGGAAATGCGGTCTCTGTAAATATCCGCACTGGTGTCCCTGAGCAGATCCAGGATCTGATAGAAAGAGATCGTATCTGTCTTCTTCAGATCATATACCTGCCAATATAAAATTGTATTATTTTCTACATTTACAGCCACTGCCGCCACATGTCCGCCGTCCGGCAGTTCCTCTACTACCTGCTCCTCCAGCGAACCTGCCTGCACTCTGTCCAGTGCCTGCTCTGCTTTTCTGCGATACTCCGAAGCAATCGGATCTTCCCCATCCGATACTTTCCGGTTTTTACCCAAATACGGTTCTGTAACCATTTGCCGGTCTGCATCCAGGCATACTGCCATCACACCCGTCACTTTGCAAAATTCGTTTTGCAGATGCTGCAGCCGTTTGGGATCGATCAATTCACGAAACGAAATCTCAGCCACTTTAGTTTGCTCCCCTGCTTATTATCTTAGCTATTCGGAAACTTAGCCACTCACAATACTGCCCATGATTTCCGGGATACTTCTCCCTCAAACAGTACTGTGATATTTATATCTTACCATGTGTACCTGAAATGATACAAGCTATTATTTTACATTTTTTACCATATTCGTTGAATTGCTTGAAAAATTCATATCTTTTTGTCAATTATTGCAAATATTTTGAAGCTCAAATGATTTAAAAAAGAGACAACTGCAAGCCCGGCTTGCAATCGTCCCTTTTTGTTTATTGATAACTATTCAGCTTATTTATCATCCACACTGTAGTTCGGAGCTTCCTTGGTGATATGGATATCATGAGGATGGCTCTCCTTCAGGGATGCAGCGGAGATCTTCACGAATCTGCCGGTCTCCTTCAGTGTCTCGATATCAGCCGCACCGCAGTAACCCATACCGGAACGCAAGCCTCCTAACAGCTGGAATACCGTATCTTCCACGCTGCCCTTGTAAGCCACACGTCCCTCGACGCCTTCGGGAACCAGTTTCTTCGCATTCTCCTGGAAATAACGATCCTTACTGCCGTTCTCCATGGCTGCAATGGAACCCATACCACGATAAACCTTGTATTTTCTGCCCTGGAACAGCTCGTATTCTCCCGGGCTCTCCTCACATCCTGCGAACATGGAACCCATCATACATACGTTGCCGCCGGCTGCGATGGCCTTGGTAATATCTCCGGAATACTTGATACCACCATCAGCGATGATAGGAATACCGTATTCTTTTGCCACATTGTAGCAGTCCATGATAGCGGATACCTGAGGTACACCGATACCTGCAACCACACGGGTGGTACAGATGGAACCGGGTCCGATACCTACCTTAACGGCATCAGCACCTGCTTCGATCAGTGCACGGGTAGCATCGCCGGTAGCCACGTTACCTGCGATGACCTGCAGATCAGGATATTTTTCCTTGATCATCTTCAGGCAGTTCAGCACGTTCTGGGAATGACCGTGTGCGGAATCCAGTACAACGACATCGACCTTGGCTGCTACCAGAGCTGCCACACGATCCAGTACGTTTGCAGTGATACCCACACCGGCACCGCAGAGCAGTCTGCCCTGGGAATCCTTGGCTGCCAGAGGATATTTGATGGTCTTCTCAATATCTTTGATGGTGATCAAACCCTTCAGGTTGAAATCCTTGTCCACGATAGGAAGTTTTTCTTTTCTGGCCTCTGCCAGGATCTTCTTCGCCTCTTCCAGGGTAATACCTTCGGGAGCGGTGATCAGACCTTCGCTGGTCATGGAATCTTTGATTTTCTTAGTAAAATCAGTTTCGAACTTCAGATCACGGTTGGTGATGATGCCGACTAATTTTCTTCCCTCGGTGATAGGGACACCGGAGATACGGAACTTCGCCATCAGCGCATCTGCATCTGCCAAAGTATGTTCGGGAGACAGAGAAAACGGATCGGTGATGACACCATTCTCGGAACGCTTTACCTTATCTACCTCTTCTGCCTGTGCTTCGATAGACATATTCTTGTGAATGATACCGATACCACCCTGTCTTGCCATAGCGATTGCCATGCGATGCTCGGTAACGGTATCCATTCCTGCGCTCATCATAGGAATGTTCAGCTTGATCTTTTTTGTCAGCCATGTGGTCAAATCCACCTGATTGGGGACTACCTGAGAATACGCCGGTACCAGAAGTACGTCGTCAAAGGTAATGCCTTCACCAATAATCTGTCCCATTTTCTCTCCTCCTGTGTTCATTTGATAAGATTTGTGAATGATTTGTTCTTACTTCATAAGTATAACTTATATTAGATATTTGTTTTACTTATGACATTTCCATGAGTTTAGCAGAGTTTATTCCCACTGTCAACCGACAATCTTAGATTTTCTTCTTTTTCCAAATTTTTATCAATAAACGCAACAGATATTCGATAAATAAAAAATCCGACATGCCTTGCAATACACGTCGGATTTTTCGTTTTCTAAAAAACTATTCGCTGAACACCTTACGGGGTGCTACATTTTTAAGTACCTTTACCAACTCCTCGTTAGGACTTAAGATGACCTTCTCGCCACCTTCATAATACATGGCATAGCGTCCGTCCGGCTGTAATACCTCGCCGATGCTGTAATCCTTTTCCTTTACCTGGCGGTTCTTGAAGTTATCCAGATGATAAGAAAATACAGGTGCAAATACCTCCATACGGTCAATGCTGTAAGTACCTACACGTTTTCTCTTGCTCTTCGCCATGATCTTGTCTATGGAAATCTCCTTATCAAGATAGAGATATTCATATTCCAGATCCGTGTACATATTCAGGAAATATGCACCGACACCTGCCACCAACGCTACCGGCAGGAAAATAATGAACACAAACATCACCAAGCAGCTGAGTACCGTCAATGCGATCAATAACACCTTTAATATTTTTGCCCATGCAGGCTGCTTTGCTTTTACCAGACATTCTACGTATGCATCACTCATTTTTCGTTTCCTTTTCTCTTCATCATTTTCTATATTCAGATGCGCGATGCCACAACATACCGCAATCTCTATGTCCGGAATTTAGAACGCCGGGATATTCGCATCTGTTTTCTATTTCTATATGATATATCATCTTGTCAAAAGTTGCAAGGCGTGCTCTTAGGATGTATGGTGATTTAATTCTTTTTTTAGATTCCCGTCACACTTCCTTCATTGACTTTCCGATAGAGAACCCTTATCATAAATGTATTGTATTTATCAGAAATATGCTGCATCGCGCGATTGTCGTATATTCGTATGCTGCAGTTTGATGATTCAATTATTTTTTCCGAATATTTGAAATATCGTGTTTTTGAATAATAAATAACAAAGCATTGAGCGGAAAGGCGGATTCCATGGCAGTAATGGATGAATTCAAAGAAGAACGACAGGCATTGAAAAACGGTACGCCAAAGCAGAAACTGGCATATTTCTGGTACTATTATAAATGGCATGTGATCATTTCCCTAATCATAATTATCATGATTGTAAGCTTTATTCAGCAATATCTGAACAGAAAGGACACTGCATTCTATGCCGTGATGCTCAATGCCTCTCTTCTGGATCAGACGACATCTGAGCTGCCTGATTTTGTGACTGATTTTGCAGAAAAAGAAGGGATTGATCTTACTTCTTCCGACATTACTTTTGATACCTCGATACGTATCGTGGAAGACAGCATGGACGAGACCACCGTCACTTCCTCCCAGAAACTGATGGTCTATGTTGCAGCCAACGAACTGGATACCATGATCACCGATCTGGGATCCTTCCAAAAATACGCCAACAGCAGCATGTTCTACGATCTCAGGGACATCCTCACCGAAGAACAGCAAACGGCGCTGGAACCTTATTTTTACTATGTAGACCGTGAAGTCGTAAGCGCCATCGAAGCAGCCAATGACGATATGAATTCCGACTACACCCCGGACTATCCCGATCCCATGCATCCCGAAGAAATGCAGGATCCCGTACCGGTCGGCATCTGCCTCACCGGCTGTAAAGATCTGACCGATTACTACTATTTCCGCGGAGACGGCATTGTCATGGGCATCTATGCGAATGCCGAACACGCGCAGACCGCTGTGGATCTGGCGGAATATTTATTAAATAAATAGAGAGTCAGCTCTCTCTATCTCTTTCCC
>JBNMHS010000046.1:0-21819 GCA_050872885.1 Acetatifactor sp. | reverse complement strand
GTTCCAGGAACTGCCTGGTCTCCTCAATCAATAATAAAAACTTTGCCACAGTGGCAAAATATTCTTTCCAGGGCTGCCAATCTTCTCCCTGCCAGTCTTCCCCGGGGATCTCCCGGATCCGGTCTAATGCCAGTTCCAGCCGTTCCAATAAAAGTTCTCTTTCTTCCATGTATTACTTACACTCCTTGCTAACCGAAATTATCATTTTTTGAAATATCTCATTTTCTCCGGATATTTTTAGCATTGTTTTTTACAAGCGATTTCCGAGATACAATAAAAAACTGATTCCCGCCAGTGCAACAAAGTTAAACACCGTTCCCAATACCGGAAAAATCCGGTAGATATCCTTATCCCGGATCGTCACGATTCCCAGTATCAGGCCGATCAGGGAATAAATCGTCGCAAGCACTCCGGTGACGCCGTATCCGCCGTGCATCACACCACCGCCCCGGTAGGACAGATAGGTCACGATCCCGATCGACACCAGACTGATCACGCCCAGGATCGTCGACATGATCGCTTTGTCCGAATGCTTTTTATTCGTAAAAATATAGTTCTTTTTTCGCATAATACTCTCCATCCGTAAAATCCCAAAAAGGGCACTTCCTGTATGGAAATGCCCGATTTCTGCGTCTGAACACGCCTTCTTCTCTTGTATGCCTAGAATAAAATACGGGACTTGCCGGATACCAGTTTGCCGCCGCTGATGATCAGCAATACACCTGCCGCAATTCCGACTACCAGGGAGATCACTCCCAATACAATATTGAGTGCACCCGCACCACGCATGATCTTATAGATTTTCTCTTCCATGGAATCCTCCTGATTTTTCTATTTCCCAAATCTATCGTCTGGTTCTGTCTTTCCGTTATCTGTCTTCACATGTTATTACCGCTATACTTATTGCTCACCAATTGCTTCGAAGTATCACCTTCTGTTATCTTTAAGCACCGTATACGGCATAATACTCGTCAATTGCCTTCTTCAGGGTATCGTCGATATATACATTTCCTTTGTAAGGCTTGTTATACAGATGATCGATGACATCCTGCATGGTCACGATCGCATGTGCGTCAAAACCATACTTTTCCTTGATCTCTTCCAGGGCGCTTACCTTACCGCCCAGTCCCTTCTCCATACGATTCAGGGATACCATCAGTCCGACGATCTCTACATTGGCGGCTCCTCTTACCTTAGGCACCGTCTCTTCCATAGACTTGCCGGAAGTGGTAACATCCTCGATCATAACGACTCTGTCACCGTCTTTCAGAGTGCTTCCTAAGAAACTTCCCTTATCCGCGCCATGATCCTTCTCTTCCTTACGGTCGGAACAGTAGCGAACCTCTTTGCCGTATAATTTGCTGTATGCCACGGCGGTTACGACACTGATGGGAATGCCCTTATATGCCGGTCCGAACAGCACATCAAAATCATCGCCGTACACATCATGAATTGCCTTGGCATAACTCTCGCCCAGCTTCATCAGCTGAGAACCGGTGACATACGCACCTGCGTTCATAAAAAAAGGAGACTTTCTGCCGCTCTTTAATGTAAACTCGCCAAACTTTAATGCCTGACAATCTACCATGAACTCGATAAATTCCTGCTTGTACTGTTCCATTCTATACATAACCTCCGTAAATTCTATATCTTTGCAAGTTCTGTCCTATATCTTATCATATTTTCTTTTAACATTCAATGTATGACAGCAAAAAAAGCGCCGCCGGTACGCATGGTATCAGGCAGCGCTTTCTTGCAGTTTCCCCAGTATTCTCCTCTTACTTCACCGGCAGCAACAGCTTCTGTCCGGGGAAGATCAGTCTCACACGATCCCCTGTCAGATTGTTCAGAATAACGATTTCTTCTACGGTACAGCTATTCTTACGTGCGATCTTCCAGAGGCTGTCTCCCTTCTGTACTATGTATATCTTTGTATTCACAGGTGCGGCTGCCGTCTGTGCCGATACATCGGATGCGCTGCTGCTCTGCGGGATCTTCAGTACCCAGCCGGGGAATATATAGTTTCCCCTGTTCAGCAGATCAGCATTTGCTTTTTTCAGTTCTGTCAGGCTGCAGCCGTGTTTACGGGCGATCTTCCAGAGAGAATCTCCTTTCTGTACCGTATACAGCACCTCTTTTGCCGGGGTCGGCGCAGGGGTCGCTGCAGCAGTTGTATCCGTTGTGTCGTCCTTATCGTTGTCGTTATTTTCCGGAGTTTCTGTCGTTGTCGGTGCTTCGGTGACTGCCGGAGGCGTAGGAGTCGGCGAAGGTGTGGGAGTCGACGGAACTACGGTAGCTTCCGGTGGTGCCGGAGTAGCCGGGACTTCGGTGAACTTTGCATACAGGGTGATATCCCCGCTCCGGGTCGCAGAGATAGCAGTCACAGTTGTGGTAAATGCTGCATCTTCGTACCAGCCGTCAAAGGTATAGCCTTCCTTGACGGCAGGAGCAAAAGCAGTCACACCGGTTCCCACGATATAGGTCGTTGGATTGGCGGGATCATTGGATCCACCGTTCAGGTCATAATGAATGTTACCGGTAGCGTTCACAAATTTTGCATACAGGGTGACATCTCCGGTCCATGTCGTAGGTATGGAGGTTACTGCTGTGACAAATGCCTCATCCTTATACCATCCTTCAAAAATATATCCCGGCTTATCGGCAGGCTGCAATGCGATTTCTTCCTTACCCTCGTAATAGGTTGCGGGGTTCGCGGAGGCATTGATTCCGTTGTCCAGTACATATGTGATATTGCTCTCCGTATATGCCACGGCTACTAACTGAATCATACTTACATAACTGCCGGACTGTGCTACGTAATTCACCTGCCATTCCTTAAAGTTCTCCTTTGCTATTGCCAGGTTCTTTCCGGGGAAATCCGTAGTATCATAGGCTTTTACCGTGTACGTATACTCCCCGGGATTCGTTAAGCCAAAATAATAAACTTCTGCATCTGAATCATCCACCAATAACTGTCCATTGCTGTCTTTATAGTAAACCCAAAAACTGCTGACACTCATTTTGCTACCTTTTGTCGAAAAATTAATTTCATCCCCGGCGTTTACCCTGCCTACGTCCGAAACCACATCCCCAGCGTTATGGTACTCGTTTGGATACCATGATCTGTTCGCGTCTACAGTCTGTGCCACCGCCGAGTTCCCCAGTACTCCACCCAGTCCCAGCACAAACGCCAGGCAGCATGCCCAGAACCTCTTTTTTCTCTTTTTGATTTCCTTATTCATTTCCTTCTCCTCTCATTATTGTTTTCCCGTTTCGTTTCTATACTCCCGAATGAATCCCCGGTAATAATATATATCGCAAATGGCGAAAGCCATCTTTGACCGTTCTTAATTTGGACGTCCGCTCCCATGTACAGCGTCTGAGCCGTACCGGCACCTGTCTTATGACAAGTCCCTGTCTCGCCGCCTGTGCGATCATCTCTGTAGCGAATTCCATCCCGCCGGTATGGAATTCCAGTCGCCCGGCTGCCTCTCTGGTCATGCCCCGCAGACCGCAGTGGAAGTCATAGACGTCCGTGCGGAACCTTTTTCTCGCACAGAAGGACAGCATCCTCACGCCCCATTTATGTGACAGGGGCATACTGCCGGGTTCCATGCCGCCGGCATATCGGTTGCCTATGACCATGTCACAAGCTCCCGTGCGAAGCATTTCGTACATTTTTTCCAGATGCCGCAGGTCATAGGTCGTATCACAGTCTGCGATGATCAGTACCTTTCCTCTGGAATGGCGGATTCCTGCGCAGATGGCATTGCCATATCCCTTTTTCGGTTCCTGCAATACTCTGGCTCCCTTTGAAAATGCCGCGACAGCCGACCGATCCGTGGAGCCGTTATCCACCACCAGTACCTCTCCTATAATCTGATATTTCCGGAAGAATCCTTCTGCCTCTTCCACACACAGTCCCACGGTCTGTTCTTCATTCAGACAGGGCAGGATCACAGACAGTTCATAGCTTTCCTTTGGAACAAATCGCATTTTTCAGCCCCCTCCCGTCCACACATTCTCCCAGGATCAATACCCCTGCCAGGACAGTCGCCATCTGTGCCCTGTAAGTAAAAAAGCAATGCAGATAAGAGTGATTCATTAGCACTGTATATCTCAGATAAGGCATGGCACCCACACACAAATACAACAAAATATGCTGCCACCGGACCTGCTCCCTGTGGTAGACATAGGCAAAATACACCGCCAGCAGGATCAGAAAACACCCTGACAGGATACCTGTAATGCCGTATTCCCAGGGGAACAGGCATCTGACATTCCGCAGGATCGTCTCCCACAGATACGACAGTCTGTGGATTCCTGCTGTCCCTTCTCCCGTACCCAGACGTTCCTCGATGTGCCCGGTCACATAAGGCATGACATTCTCACGAAGTGCCACTGACGCAAGCACCCATTTCATCGCCCACATTCCTGCGTAGCCGCACCCCCATGCCGCTGCCGCACCAAGTGTCTGCTTCCACACCTTTACCTGTGGTTCCTGTCTCAGTGTCAGCCAGAGACCAAGCAGTAACGGCACCAGAAGAGACAGTGTCTCTGTGGTCAGAAAATCCAGATAATTGGCAAGCATCCCCGTCACAAGAAAAAACGCTGGTGCTGGTTTCCTTACTACACACAGAATGGATGTTGCCAGCATCAGCAGGTACATCCACGTATATTCCAAAGATAACGGGACATGCCAGCAGGATGTTGCAACCATTCCCCACAGGATCCCCAGCACGGGCAGATATGCCTTCCTTTTCCATAGCATCAGCAGAAGTCCCGCTGCCAATGTCGCTAACAATACCCCATTCAGTACATAAATCTGTCTCAATTCCAAAAACACAAGCAAAGGTCGGATTATGGTAATCGATCCGTGCCAGTATCGCAGATACTGCTGATTGGCAGGCAGCCCTTCCGTCACGGCTTCCAGAAGATTCTCATTTTCATTCTGATACGGTGTATAATAATAAGCCGATTCCATGACCGAACGAAAAGGATGTGCCGCATCATACTGATAAGCAATGCCTAACAGTATGGAATCCGCATACCGGTCGATCCGGCTGCCCTCAATCCCGGGTACAGCATCGAAGAATACTTTCTTTTCACACAAATATTCAGCTGATCTAAGCATATTATCCTGTATGACCGCCTGCGGTATTTTGGCTGTCAGTACCAGGCTTCCCGCAAGCAGCATCAGTACGCCGAAAAACACCCCCGCATACCGCAGTCCGGCTGTTATGTATTTCTTCACAATTCCGCTGTCCTTTACCAACTGTCCCACCTCATTGTCCCCTGTTCTTGCAATAGTCCTCTCTTTTCCCCGGAAATCTTTTGATCGTTTCCGTCTTATTACTTCCGTTGATACCATAGACATAAGCAATAATTTGATACGCTATATCTCAAATTGTAGCATAAATTTTCTTTCTTGTACACTATTCGACCACATTTTTCTTTTTAAATTCTTTTATCCACTGAAGCATGCAAAGTAGCCCGGAAAATCCAGTCGATCTTCCGGGCTGCTATCATGTTACTGCAAATCTTTTAGTAAAAATAAAATCATATATATCGGTTTCAATTTCAGCGTGCCGATTTTACCTACATCCTTTTGAGACAAAAGGAAACGTTCTCCCACCTGCTTTGAATATTTAACTTCAAAATTATCAATCGATTTATGATTATTTATTGACGATGATTTTACCTCTATCGGCACCACTTTATTCTTGGAAGTAACAAGGAAATCTATTTCAAACGAATGTGTACTTCCCTCTTTTCTCCATGTGTGATAATACAAATCTCTTCCACTGGCCTTTATTGCCTGTGCCACTGCATTTTCGTATAAATAGCCCAAATCCGCCGTTAATGTATCGCTTAACAATTTCTTATAAATATCTTCCATGCCATTTTGTGTATCGTTAAAAAGCATAGTAGTAAAAAGTCCTATATCTGACAAATACAACTTAAAGCAATTCATATCCTTTGTCTGTGCTAATGAAACACTTGGATTTAACACATTATAACAAGGCAATACCAATCCAGACTCAATTAACTCAAAAAGACGTTCTTCGTCCTTTCTTGTTTTTTGTTTTCCGGTAGCAGCTGTAATCGCATAATGTTTCTTCTTTGATGCAAGTTGACAAGGAACAGATTTATACATATCTGTTATTCTGCCTGATGCATCAATCTTTTTTAAATCATCATAATACAATTCCAGTATTTCACGTTTCACTTTATCCACAGACTCAAAGCTATTTGTAGAAATATAGCATTCTACCGCCTGTGGCATTCCTCCCACAGCCATGTAGATGCGAAAATCTCTCATGGCATTACGATTTGCTGCGTTACCAAGTTCCATATCGCTCTTATACGCCATATCAAGGACATTGGGATTTCCTCCGGTAGCCCACAGAAATTCTTCATAATCCATCGGATATACATGAATCTTATGTTCCTCAGACGGAATTAATATATTCTTTACATTTTTCTTTATGGATATCAAAGAACCGGTTTCAATATAATCATACCTGCCATCCTTCACAAGATGCTTAATTGCCTGTCTCGCCTTTGGAAACAATTGAATCTCATCAAATATAATCACAGATTTCCTTTCATGGAGCTCTACTCCGGCTTCCATCTGCAATCTTAAAAAGAAACGATCCAGCTTAGAAATATCATCAAATATATCCATCATTTCCTTGCCGGTATTCGAAAAATCAATCAGTATGTAAGAATCATATTCTTTTTTTGCAAATTCCTCTGCTATCGTTGTCTTTCCCACACGTCTTGCACCTTCAAGCAAACATGCATATTTTCCGTCCCATTCTTTCTTCCATGCCAATAATTCTTCATATACTTTTCTTTTAAACATCTTCTTTTCCTTCCATCTATTAATATTGCTTCTTTCTATTCATTTTATCAGAAAATATAAATATTTCAACATTTCATATTTGAGATAATATATTTATTTCAATATTTCATAAAGCAAATAATATATTTATTTCAATATCATTACAGTATTTCCAGTTAAAAAATTTACATTCCACAAAGGCATAAAAATACAAAGCTGCCCGGAAGAACCGACTACTGTAATGTCAGCCTTCCGAACAGCTATTTTTAACGCAAAATATGTTTTTTCGCAAACTATTTTTTCTATTCCCTGTTCTTCAGCACTTCCGCAGGCACCAGTTTATGAAGTCTGCGCACCAGGAGGAAATTGATCACCAGATAGCAGAGCAGGATGCCTCCGTAGATCATGCCGTACAGCTGTGGAGGATACTGTAACTCCATACCGATTGCCACGTTGGAAATACAGTACGGATAGATTAAGTCCATTCCCCATTTTGCCGCCGGTATGCAGATCAGGGCTCCCAGCGCGATCACGTAGAAATTGCCGTCGAGGTAAAGCTTCCGGATCTCCCTTTTCCGGTAACCGAATACCTTCATCAGAGAAATCGAAAATGCGGAACGGTCGATCATCACTTTCATCATCAAATACATGACGATCATGAAAATCAGCGCGGAAATCGCCGTCAGCATAATGATCATGGGGCCCATCATATTGGAAAAAATCTGGGAACTTTCTTCGACATTTTCCCTCGAAACGGTCGCATAGAGTCTGCCGTTATCGATATCCAGTGCGTGATCGGCAAATACCACATTATAATAATCCTCGTCCCGGTCGAACAGTTCCTGCATGGCATCCCGGTCCATAAATACATAGACGCCGGAAGAAAACTTCACAATATCTTTCACGGTAAAAGCATAGTCACGCTCTCCCACTTCATCGGACAGCACCAGTTTCTCGCCGGCCTTCACACCGAATTTCTGCGCTGCGGCACTGGAGATCACGATCTCATTTTTCTTTTTTCCTGTCTCTATCGGGAAATAGGGATTGTCCTCATCGATTCCCAGCACGGTCACATCCAGATTGTATCCATAAGCTTCCTTTTTCAGGGTCTCCGCATACGCCGGTGTCCCACCCTCCGGTACTTCTTCCGTAGGGTATTTGTAAGTATACATATAGGCATACTTCGTCTCTTCCAGACAAGCATTTCCAAAGTTTGTGCATAATACATAAGTGTTAACGGACAGTATCAAAATCAGCAGACAGATAAACATTCCGATCACGACAGCTACCGCTGACCGCAGTTCCCGAAGGAGTTGGCGGATCCGGAATCTGCTTACGAATTTTAAGTTTCCCAAATGCATATCCCGGATCTTCCCTGCCCTGCCGGCAGTCTGTTCATTGCGAAGCAGTGACAACGCCGTGCGTTTCAGCTTTTTGCTGATGACCAGACAATTGACCAAAGCCGCGGTCACAGGCGGCATGACAAGGCTATAGACCAGCAGGTATCCGGGTGTCACAATGCTCATGGGTGGCAGGGAATAATAGGTCAGGGTATCTTCCATCTGCCAGCCGGTGCCGTATTTCGAGAATCCCAGAACACATCCCACTGCGCCGCCTAAGAAAGAGATCAGCATGGGATTCAGCAGATAATGGAACAGTAACTGCCCTCTGGTCACTCCCAGCGCATACAGCGCACCGATGACGCTGCTCTCCTTTTCAATGCTATGTACCACAAATACTGAGATTACGTAAGTAAACATGATCATCAGGATCACTCCCGACAGCATTCCTGCCAGTTTATTCAATACCACATCTCCTGCTGCCGCATCAATACGCGGATTGTCCCCTGCTACCATGAACTGCGTCAGGTTATCAATATCGAAGGTAAAATACTCATCGATCATGTCATTCGCTTCGTCCTGCAATTCCTGTACGCCGTCACGAAGTTCCTTCGTGCCGTCCGCGATCTCGTTCACCGCATCCGTATAGTCAATGATTCCTTCCCGGAAATCTTCCAGATTCGCAAGCGTATCCTTTGCCTCTTTCAGAGAATCCCGAAGTGTCGCATCCACACTGCTGCCCTCTGCCATCAGCCGGTCCAGTTCGTCCTTATAGTTCTCTGCGGTAAGTTCCACATCGATGCCGCTTTCCGTAAGCTGTGCTTCTATCAGTTCCATCACCGCATCCACCACGGCATCGGTCCCATCCACCAATGGTTCGCTTGCCGTATACAACACGCTCAGTCCCTGGAACAGCTGCTGGGAACCGCCTGCTGCTTCTCCGACGCCCGCTGTATACGCTTTTACGCCGTCTCTGAACTGCGCCACAGTATCCAGCTGTGCTTTTACCTGTTCCAACTGCGCTGCATAACCTGCCCCCTGTCCACCCGGCAACGCCGTCTTTAACAATGCTCCCAATTCATCCAGCGAAGCTGCATAACCATCCGCCGTCAGCCCGGAAAAAGGAATTCCATACGCAGCAAGAGGTGCAAGCTGTACCTCCAGCTGTTCATTCACCATACCAAGAATCGCACCAACGATTGCATCTGCCCCCTGATTCAGAGCGGCACTGTTCTCTGTGATCTGACTCATGCCGCCCACCAAGGCTCCACCTCCTGCAGAAGCCGCATTGACGCCGTCCGTATAAGATTTTACCCCGTCTTTAAACTCCTGCAGCTCTTCCAGAGATTTTTTTGCATCCTGCAGGTCCTGCCTGACAGAAGCCGTATAAGCATGGGGATTTGCTATCATTGTATTCAGCTGTTGCTCATAGCTTTCGGAAGTCAGTGTCACTTCCACACCGGCATCTTTCAGACTGTCGTTCACCTGCTCCAGCATAGCATCAAACAGCGTATCCGCCGCATCCGTCAGATCCGCATTATGCTCTGCCAGCTCGTCCACGCCATCCGCCAGTTCATTCACACCGTCCAAAAGTTCCTGAATGCCGTCCTGCATGTCATTTTTCGTTTCTTCCGCATCCGCTAGCATTTCCAGAAAATAGGGATCGGTCACCTTGTCTCTGTCCAGTGCAAAAGACTGCAGCAGTTCTTTCAGCTCCTGATCCGTCGCAGCACCGTTCAACAGATAGGTATACGTATAATCTTCCGTCCGGAAATTCTGTCCGGCTGCTTTCAATAACTCGTAATCTTCGTCTGTAACAAATCCAAAACCGAACAGATTACTGTCCACTGTGGTATCCGAGGTTTTCTCATAGGCAGCGTCATAGTCCGGTGTGCTTCCGATTCCGGCAACGGTAAAGTCTCTTCCGCCTACCGTAACGTTATCTCCTAACCCCAGTTCATGTTTTTCGGCATAATGCTGTTCTATCAGAATCTCTCCCTGCGCCGGGAACTCTTTGCCCTGCGCCGGAACGAACAGGTCTATGTCCTCCCTCGTCCGATAGATACGGAACGTAGACTGCCCCAGATGAAAATCCAGAGAAAAATCTCTCTGCAATGTCACGCCAAGGTTCCTGATCTGTGCGATCTCACTGTCTGTCAGTGGTACGAACACTCCGAACTGTCCGTCCTCTCTGTGATGCGCCGCTGCACTTTTTTCCGTTCCGTGTATAACAGTCTCCGCCGCTCCGATAATGGCCACCACCATATACATGACCAGCGCCACCAGGAAAAACAGTGCCAGATACCGCAGCAGGTTTTCCCGGATATCCCGAAGTACTCGTTTGCTCAATATCCTCTGCATGTTACAAATCCTCCAGTTCTGCCGCCGGCACCCGTTTCTCGTTCCGGTAGTTCTTGCTGATCTGTCCGTCCTTGATCATGATGACCTGATGTACCATATTTTTGATGGAATTGTTATGCGTAACGATCAACATGGTGGTGCCGTACTGTCTGTTGATGTCCTCTAACAGCATCAGAATATCCCTGGAAGTCTTGGAATCCAGTGCACCCGTCGGCTCATCACACAATAGGAGACTTGGATTTTTAATCAGCGCCCTGGCAATGGCACAGCGCTGCTGTTGTCCGCCGGAAAGCTGTGCAGGGAATTTATTCTGATGTTCCGTAAGCCCCAGCACTTGTAATAACTCTTCCATATTTAACGGATTTTTCGTCAGATACTGACAGACCTGAATGTTCTCTTTTACCGTCAGATTCGGTATCAGATTATAGAACTGGAAGATAAATCCCAGCTTATCTCTCCGGTAATCGGAAAGTGCCTTGCTGCTCATCCCCACCACTTCCAGCCCGTCTACCATGATTGACCCGGAATCCACCGTATCCAGACCGCCGATGCAGTTCAGTAAAGTAGACTTACCGGAACCGCTCGTCCCCTGGATGACACACATCTCTCCCTGTTCCACACCGGCAGTGATGCCTTTTAACACCTGTACATAACCGCCGCCTTCACCGTAACTCTTTTTCAGATCCTTTACTTCCAGATACATCTTTTTCCTCCTCACGCCTATGCTCCGCTATTGTTTAATGATAATGATTTTCATTAGCATAACAGTGTTATGTTGCGTTTCTAAAATTGCACCCGGACAAATTCGGTCTTTCCGATCCGGGTGCCTTGTATTCTCACCATGCATCTCTATTCTTCCGACATCATTCCCATCCAGCCGCGAGTCAGATATCTGGTCAGTGCGTCGATATGCTTCAGTGCCACACGCTCTTCCTCCTCATGCAAAAACAGATGTGCAAACGTATCCACCATGATATGTGCCATCCAATGCGTCATATAATCATCAATCCTCGGTTTCCCTGCGGCACTCGTCACCGCATCGCACAATCTCCTGTACTGCTTCTCCGAAATATCTACGATCTCATCCGCGCAATTTTCAAAACGCGATCCCTGTGCTTTGGTCAGAAGCAGTAAAAATGCGTCCCTGTTCGCATACATGTGCCGGATGATCTGTCTGGAAGCCTCCAGATCCGCGTTATCGGATAGATCCAGCTGTGCCACTTGTTCTTCGTGGTCGATTTCTGTGGTATAATGCTCCTCCATGGCTCCGTAAAGTTGCCGCAACGGCTCCTCCACCAATGCCCCGAAGAGATCCTCCTTATCTTTAAAAAAGAAATAAAGCGCTCCGGTCGTTACTCCGGCATCCTTGCAGATATTCCGCAGGGACGCCTTCATATATCCCTTTTCCAGGAACTCTTTCCTTGCACATTCCAGAAGTTTTTTTCTGGTCTCTTTATTTTCCGTTTGTGTTTCCTGTGTATGTGGCATTTCCTTGCGTCTCCATTATTACATCTGTTCACTCATTCACATAACATCGTTATGTTTGAATTATAAATAAAAACAGGGATGCTGTCAACCCTGTTTTTATTTGTAACTATTCCTATTACTTTGTTTTCAGCTGCTCGATCTTCTCCTGCAGATCCGCAATGGCTCGCTGGCTGTTCTTAATCGCCTCGCATTGTTTCTCGAAAGGAGGCTCCGGCATATCGCTGTACTGTTCGAAATAAATCTTGCCGATTTCCAGATAATTTTTCTTCATGACTTCTTCGCAGGTGGAAATCTGACTCTTCAGATTTGCGATCGCTGCCAGCTCCTTTGCCTTGTCTGCCGCTACTTTTCCTTTTTCGGTAATGGTATCACCAATCTTCTCTATAAAATCCATACTATGATCTCCTTTCTTACCGCGCCTTTTCCATCCGCACACGGTATCATAGCCTATTCTGCAGACACCGTTTGCGAACTTTCAACGAATACTTGCATTGCTTATAACAGTTATATTTTACCTTTTTAAGGCTACTGCGTCAAGTAAAGCCTACTTGCGCATTTGAAACGGTCTGTGCTATAATCGCCTTGTAATACTATTGGAGGTGACATCATGCAGCCGCTATATACATCCTTAAAAGTGAACAATGAAATCGAATTGTGTGAAGTATCCGATCCCGATTGCAAACAGCTCATCGAAAGAGCTTTATTAAAAAACCGGATCTCCTATTACATCCGTTGGCCGAAAGCTTCTCTGTTCAGCCGTAAAAAAGATGTCTGCATTATCTGTATTAACGATAATGTAAAAGACACTGCGGAAGAGATCGTCCGCGGGATCTGTGACGAATCCGGCTATAATGTGCGTTTTATTTTAAAACATTCCTCTAACAATTATTTATAATCTCACAATATTACATATTATTTTTTCACCAAAAAAGGGACTGTAAAGCAGCCCCTTTTTCTGTCTCCGCATCCGATATCAGTCGAAATCGAATTTGGTATATCTCTTATACATTGCACCGTAACGGAATCTTGCCATTTCGTTTTTCTGCAGAACATCTTCTTCGGATCCTCTGTACTGACAACGCAGGCAGTAGTATTCCTTCTTATCCTTATCGTAGAACATATCCATATCAATATCTCTCATGAAGCAAGAGGGACATCTGTAGTTTAATTTGCCTTTTCCAGCTTGAGCCATGTTGCAACGACCTCCTTATCCTTGATCTTGGAATTGTAACCCAGTGTAAACATCGGGGAGAATGCATATCCTTCCTTCACATATCCGACAGCACCTTCTGCATTGGTAGTCATAGATACTGCGGTCTCGATCTGAGGAATCACTGCCTTCACTTCATCAGCACCGGCCTTGTCCATCTCACGGCACTTGTACTCGTAGTCCAGAGTCTCTACCTCGCTGCCCTTCTTGGTGCTTAAAGTGATACCCAACATATCCTCGGAATACTCTGTGGTACCGTAGCATGCTACGATGTACTCGTTCAGTTCTACCTCTGCGGTCGGATCACTCATTTCGAGGATCTTACGCTCGATCTTGATTGCGGAACTGCCTTCTTCAAAATACAAAACCGTCTGCAGTTTTACGGTCAGATCATAGAACTCGATATCTACGGGATCCAGGGTCAGGATTCTGGTATTGCCTTCCTGAGAGAAATGAGCCTTGGTACGGCACAGGCACAGATCTACTTCTTCACCGTTATGCTTTAACTTGGCACTTCTTACGGTACCTTCTCCGGCATAGTGAGTGAAGTAACCTGCACGATACTTCTCCTGGATCAGGAAAGGATAGGATGCATCGGTCACATGCTTGGTACCGATACCTACCGGCCAATTAAGCTTTGCAGCGTAAGGACGCAGGTCTACGATAGCACCGCCCTGATCCATATTTACGCAGGCACGCATGAAGGGATCGCAGTACCAGAACAGCTGCTTGTCGGAACCGTAGAGGATATCTCTCCACAGAGCACACTCGGGCTCGGTGTAGGTCTTCTTCTGACGATAGTAATCAGCGAACTCCGCCATGGTCATGTCGGTAAGCTTGCCTTCCTTCTTCAGGTCGCCGTAGTACTTCATACCGTCTTCATAGCTCTTCTTTAACAATTCGTAAGGCTGCTCCCAACGGCCCATTTTATTCAGCCAGCCGGGTCCTACAAACATCATGTTGTATGCATATCCGTTATTGTACTTCTCCAGGGAACGATACTGATCGATCAGGTTGTACAGGTAAGGATACTCCCAGGTCTTGGTATCGTAGATCATACCACGCAGCACGTTCTGGGGATGGGTTCCGAAGTTGGAGCCGTTACCGTCATAGCATGCCAGCAGGTCTCTGGACAGATGAGGGATTGCTACGACACCGCTGTCCTCAGCCTCGTTGGCTGCGGGTGCATGAGTATTCTGCTTGGAAGGGATCCAGGGAGCCCAGGGGCCGCCATCCATGAAGGTATACCAGGAGTTGTTGCAGGTATGATATGCCTTGGGGCCTTCCTCCCAGCAGGTTGCAACTTCACATTTTACGCTGGGGTAAGTTGCCTTGATATAGTTGGTCAGTTCTGCATCCATGTAGTAAGAGCCGGTGGATTCGGGATAGAATCCGAATCTCTCATAGAACTTACCGAATACATCATCTACGATAGACTTCTTGTCTTCCATGGAGAACATCCAGATACAGAAATCCTTGGTCTTATACTTCTCACGGAACTCTGTGCAAGGCAGTCCAAGCAGAGACAGTGCGATCTCATCGCCGTACTTCTCGTGGTCAGCCTTTGCCAGTTCTACCGCTTCGTCGTTGAACAGGGAAGCGTAGGTCATCTGAATGGTTGTTTTCAGACCGTTTTTGTGTGCAGTTTCCTGCTGAAACTTGAAAATATCCAGAGACTCTGTCAGCAGCGCTTTTCTGCCCAGATCCTCTTCTTTGCCGTGTCCGGTTACTTTTTCCGCATACTCGGGAACCATCTCCGGACGGTGAATGATATTCACGATAAACTTATCCATCTTTTCCTCCATCTCGCCGTTAGGCATTTTATATCTAATCTCCCGGAACTGCTTAAGACATGCGTTCTGTGGAAATTACATTCAATTATTTGCCGGTCTCAAAATCACGGATCGTTGCAAGCGCCGGTAACACATTGCCGTCATAGTCAAACAGGGCCTGATTGGCCCATTCGTTTCCGCCGGGACCGGGATCCTGAATATATTTCAAGGATTCCTCATTCGCCCAGCCGCAGCCATGCAGGGGAATCCATGCCGGCTCCCAGTAGTAGAAACCTTTTCCTCTGCCGTTCGGAACCTGTGCGATACGCTCCATGACCTTCTGCATGAAGTCCGCCTGTCCTTCCGGTGTCATGGGATATTCCACCGCTTCCGCAAGATGTGGCTTGGTTGCCATGCCCTTGCGTTCTTCCGGTGTCATCTTTTCTCTGTCGGCATAATCTTCCATGGTAAATCCCATGGATACTTCCGCCACGATGACATCCTTCTGATATCTCTCGGAAAGGTCGTTCATATTGTTGGTCAGATCATCAATGGTTCCGTGCCAGAAAGGGTAATAGGACAAACCGATGACATCGAAGTCCTCTCCTCTCTGTACATAGGCATCAAACCATTCTCTGCAGCGAACATTGTTGCCGCCGCAGTCTAAGTGAAGCATCACCCTGCTGTCAGGACTTACTTCTCTCACCGCGCGGATGCCCGCGCTGATAAAACGGGCAATATTGTCACAGTTGTCCCATTTTCCATGGGGCCACATCAGACCATTGGTAATCTCGTTTCCTACCTGTACCATCTCAGGAAGCAGATCCAGACGTTTTAATTTCAAAAGCACATCCTTTGTGTAGTCATACACATGCTTTTCCAGCGCATCTGCGTCGGCATAAGCCCACTCCTTGGGAGGGAACTGTTTGCCGGGATCTGCCCAGAAATCACTGTAATGCAGATCCAGCAGATAGCTGTAGCCAAGCTTTTTCCCTGCCGTTGCCAACGCTACCAGCTTGGTAAAATCGTTGGTTCCTGCACCGTAAGGCTTGCCGTCTTCGCTGTAAGGATCATTCCAGAGACGGATGCGCAGAGAGTTGGCACCGTATTTTTTGAGAATTTCCAGTGCATCCCCCTCTTTGCCTTCGTCATAATACTTCGCACCGAGAGCTACCTCTTCCGGCAAAGTAGATACATCCATACCTTTGATAAATTCTTCCATCATTTAGTTGTTTACTCCATAGTTTACATAACATCGTTTCGAAAGAATCCGCCGAGTGGATTCTTTCAGGTTAAATTGCCAAAGCAATTTAACCTTTGACCGCACCGCCGGTGATACCTTCTACGTAGAACTTCTGCATGATTACGAACAGTACGGAGATAGGAATGGATACCAGCACACCGCCTGCGCAGAACTGTGTAAAGTAGGTGTTGATCAGGCTCTTCTCCAGCATATTATACAGACCGATAGCAACCGTCCACTGGGAAGAAATTCCGGAGTTCAGCATCAGCTTTGCATATACGAAATCCATCCAGGGTACCAGGAAGGAACTGATTACGGTATACACAATGATGGGACGGCTCATGGGGATAACGACTTTCCAGAAAATCGTTGCCTCGCTGGCACCATCCAGATAAGCTGCCTCACGTAAGGAATTCGGAATCGTATCGAAGAATCCCTTTGCGATCAGATATCCCAGACCGGATCCTGCGGAATATACCAGAATCAGCCCGAAGTGAGTGTTGGTCAGGTTCATAGTCTTCAGGATGAAATATACTGCGATCATGGACAGTACACCGGGGAACAGGTTAACAATAACCGCTGCGTTCATTAACGGCTTACGTGCCGGGAAACGCATACAGGAAGTTGCGTAAGCCACCATCAGTACAAATGCGGTGGAGATCACACATACCGCACAGGCAATGATGAAAGTGTTCTTGAACCAGTTGGGGAACTGTGCCACACTGTCCGCGGAGAACAGCAGGTTCTTATAGTTGATCAGGCTCCATTCCTTCGGGAAGAAAGTACTGGTGTTCATACCGGTGTATGCGCTGAAGGAAGTAACCACCAGCCATACGATAGGTACCAGCCAGATAAATGCCAGTACTGCCAATAATAAATTGTGTAAAAATGTCTTAACAAATCTCTTCATTAACGGAATGCCTCCTCTCTGTCACCCTTCAGGAATCTGCTGAAGGCAATGAGGGTAAATACCGCACAGATGATAAATACAATAATACCGATCGTAGATGCCATCTTGTAGTTGTAGTAGTTCTGTGTCAGATTGAACAGCCAGGTGATCAACAGGTCTACTTCCTTTGCCTGGGAGTTTGCCATGGCCTGATTGGTCGTGGTGTATACATCCTGGGTCAGCAGGTAGATTACGTTGAAGTTGTTGATGTTCTTGACGAAATCCGTTACCAGCGAAGGACCGGTGACGAACAGCATATACGGCATGGTAATGTGAACAAAGCTCTGTACCGGGGTAGCGCCGTCGATCTTGGCACTTTCCAGCTGATCGGAAGGAATGTTCATCAGTACGCCGGTAGCGATCAGCATCTGGTAAGGAACGCCGATCCAGATATTGATCAGGATGATCATTACATGTGCCCATCCGGGAGCGGACAGGAACGGGATATAGCTGGTGCTGATAGCTCCGATATCACGCAGCCACTGGGTAATACCCGCATTCGCACAGATGGTATTCATGATACCGTTGTTAGCGAAGAAGTTACGTACCAGAAGCAGGGATACAAACTGGGGAACCGCAATCGTTACGATGAACAAGGTTCTCCACAGTTTCGGCCATTTGGTTCTCTTGTTGTTGATAAGCAGTGACAACAGAATACCGCCAAGATAGGTGGTAAAGGTTGCAAACAATGCCCATACCAGAGTCCAGATCAGGATCTTACGGAACGCATAACCGAAGGTAATGGTCAGACCGCCGCTGGCGAACAGATTCTTAAAGTTCGTAAATCCTACCCAGGTAAACAGTGCGGAGGGAGGCATATGACCCTGATCATAGTTGGTAAATGCAACCGCGATCAGAATCAGCAGAGGAATGATCGTGAATACTACAACACCCATGACCGGAAGTGCCAGCAGAGTTACATAGAATTTTTCATTCTTATACTTTGCCAGATCCTCGCGGAAGCTGTTGATGTGCTCTCCTGCCTGTGCCTTTTTCTGAAGACGGTATACCGCAACTTCATTCTTCAGCCAGATCACCAGGAAAGTAAACCAGATCACGAATGATACTACCGAGAACAACAAGATCATAAATGAATTGTCATAATCGTTGAATTCATTCTGCATGGTTGCAATGTTGAAAACCGTCTCCTGCTGTACAGTTCCCAAAGTTCCAAAATCACGTACATACTCTGTGGCAAATCCAAATGTGAATACGATGACTGCCACTTCGAGCAGAGTCATTAAAATACCTTTAATAATTTGTTTTCTGCGGATGTATCCTGCTCCCATCCAGACCAGGGACAATTTGACGAACAAATCTCCCTTGACCACTGCCTCACCGAACTCTTTGAAGAATCCGCCGATGCCTTTGAAGAAAGATCCGATTCCGCTCTTTTTCTTACTCATTCTCTGCCCTCTCCTTTCTTTTCTTTCATATAAATTATAAAACTTGTAACTATCCGGACGCCTTCCCGCATCCATACAATGTAGTTACGTAATCCGGTAACGGGAGTCGAACCCGTATACCGGAAACGATTCCTGAATGAAGAGTCGCAAGCGACTCTTCTGCGCCCGAGCGGTATTGTGAAGCAATTATCAACCTTTCCGCGAGGTGCGCATTCTTAGCGAAGCGTTTTACCTTATAGGATTTCTTTCCTATAAGGTAAAAGGCGTCCTTCCACTACGTTTACATGTTCATAGCTTCAGGACGCCTTTCTATTTCCTCTGTTTTCGTTCTGCACCAGAACGCATCAATCATTCATTTGTAAACAGAACCGTGAACAGATATTCTTGCAATTTATTCAGCGGGTACAGATACACCTGCAACTACCTCATCCAGAGCTGCCTGGATACCGGCCTCATCATCAGTCTTCAACTGACCCTGAGCGATCTTCTCACCGAAGGCAGCGGTAGGATCCCAGTACTTACCACCTACAACCTGAACTACACCATATGCAGACTGCTCAGACAGAGCTGCGATAGCGATATTGGAAGAAACTTCCTCAGAACCTGCAACGTTGATGTTAGAAGGTCCGATCTCTCTCTCTGCGAAACGTACTGCCTGGTTGTCCTCGTTGGTGATCCAGTCTGCTAACAGAGTAGCCCAACCTGCGTTGGTGGAATACTTGTTAACACCTACCAGCTTGAAGCCTGCTACGGAGCCCTGCTGGATCTGCTTGTCACCACAGGTATAGGTAGGAAGCTTGGTTGCTGCGTAGCCATCACCGAAAGCGGTCTGTGCTGCGGTTGCATCCCATGTACCGGATACTACTGCGCAAAGGTCACCGGAAGCGATCTGGTTGGAGATATCGCCATCAGCGATTGCCATGAATGCGCTGTTGCCGGCGATGTCTAACATAGACTGAACAACCTGTACACCGGTGATACCGTCAGCGCTGGTTCCGTTCCAATCCATTGCTGTGCTGCCGTCATCATTCAGTCCGGTAGTAAATCCTGCACCGTAGAAGAAGGAAGCATTGTACCAACCGGAAGCAAGAGTCATACCAACTTTCTTGCCAGCCTTGTCAGCTGCTGCAAGTAAGGTATCCCAGCTCTGTGCATCTTCGGGAGTAACTACAGTAGAATCATAATATAAGAAGTAACCGTTATCTGCACTCATAGGGAATGCATACAGTGTGCCGTCCTTGGTAGCTGCATCTACAGAACCGGGAGCGTTTGCACTTTTAACATCATCTACGCTCTTGCCAGCATAAGCTTCCAGAGCTGCATCCATGTCATCGATGGACTGCAGAGCGCCTGCATTTACCAGGTCGATCAGCTGATCGGATGCGAATGCATATACATCAGCAGCAGCCTCAACATCGGCTAATACGGTATCCTTAGCTGTGGACTCAGACTCGGTACCAAGCTGGATATCGAAGTTTGCATAATCTGCATAGTTCTCTTTGAAGGAGTCGATCATGCCCTGTAACATGGTCTGATCTTCTTCAGCACCCCAGATTCTCAGGGTTACGTCCTGCTTCTCAGCGGGAGCGGTCTGCTGTGCTGCCTCGGTTGTTGCAGCTGCAGAAGTTGTTGCGGTATCTGTTCCGGCGTTATTGGAAGCATCAGAACTTCCGCAAGCTACCAGAGAGAATGCCATAGTCAGTGACATTGCTAAAGCGACTAACTTTTTCATTTTGTTATCCTCCTGTTTTGTTTTACAAGTTTGTGCGCATTGCGCAACCGCTTGTCTACGATAATAGTGTAGCAACATTTCTTTATGTTGTCAATTTATAATAATGACTGATATTGAGTTTCAAAATTGTGCACTTTGCACAACCACTTTTTGAAACCCTTGATTTTACTGGGTTTTCTGTATGTCTCGTTTTTTGAAAAAGTTGCTTTTTCAACCGTTTTTTTAAAGAATTTTTTGGAAAACGTTTTTCTGATTCGGGGATTTTCTCATAAAATTTATCCTTTGGTAGACTCCTTCAATATGATTTCATAGTCCAGAAGGGTCTTGTCCGGAACCGTTTTCCCATGGATCATGTCCAGCAATACCTGGCATGATCTGCGTCCCAGCTCCGTGATGTTAAACTTCAGGGAAGTTATGGTGATCGGATAGTTCTCCAGGATTCTGCTGTAATGGCAGGATGCCACTTTCATCTGATCCGGAATCCGCACTCCCATGTGTGAAAGTTTCCGGACTACTTCATCGCAGATATAGTCATCCTGGCATAAAATGCACTCTACCCCGCTCTTTTTCAGCTCTTCTACGGCTTTCTCCACCATAGTTTTGCTGCTTAAGTCCGTATAAACCAAGTCCGGATTCAGCTTGCGTTTGCCCTTGCGATAGGCTTCTTCATAGCCCTGATATCTGCAGCGGTTGACCATCTGGTCCATGTCACTGCCCAGGTAAGCAATGTTCTGGATCCCTTTAGCAAACAGAACCGTTACCAGTTCCCTGCAGGCCCCCACATTATCGTGGTCTATCTGCACCACGTCATCATCAGCGAATTTTCCGACCGTGACAAAGGGAATCTGCTTCTGTTTCAGGAATTTCACGTATTTATCGTTCTCATAAGTTCTGGTAAGGATCATTCCGTCCACTTTACGGTTCTTGATCAGTCTTTCCAACGGTTTGGTATCGTTTCCGTTCGTGGTCACTACGATCATATCATAGTCATTGGCCTGTGCCACCTCTTCCACACCATACATACAAGTATGGAAAAAAGGCATATCCACCAGTGTATTGACCTCCGGCAGGATGATTGCAATATTATTGGTCTTGGACTGTGCCAGGCTCTGTGCCGCCGCATTGGGATAAAAGCCGTGTTCCTCGATATAATCGAGGATCCGGTCTCTCGTAGCCGCACCGATACGCCCTTTGCCGGAAATAGCCCTGGATACGGTACTTGCGGAGACTCCCAGTTCTCTTGCCACATCGTGGATCGTCATTGTTTTTTCATTATCGGAATTTTTGTTCATGTTAAGTCACGCCTTTCCGTGACCTGCAACGATAATATTGCAGCCACACTCTCCCCATCCCCTGCGCAATCCGATGTTTTTGTCTCGCATTGCATCGTCTCATGTGCGCAAACGAGTGTTCATATTCATAGTAGCATCTTGAAAGGGTGCTTTCAATACAACTTTTTACACAAATTCCC